>DASRVB010000155.1:0-3678 GCA_035687725.1 Gemmatimonadota bacterium | reverse complement strand
GAGCCGGTGAACGAGATGCCCCGCACCTTCGGGTGCGACACGATCGGCGCGCCGACCTCGCCGCCGAACCCGGTCAGGAGCTGGATCGTATCGGGGGGAAGACCCGCCTCGAGCAGGATCTCGACGAACTTGACCGCCGTCCACGGCGTGTCCTGGGCTGGCTTCCAGACGACCGCGTCCCCGCAGCAGAGCGCCGGGAAGATCTTCCAGGAGGGCACCGCCAGCGGGAAGTTCCACGGGGTGATGATCCCGAAGACGCCGGCGGGACGCCGGATGGCGAACCCCATCTTGTCCCTGAGCTCGGAGGGCGCCGTATGGCTGAAGAGCCGCCGCCCCTCGCTGGCCGCGTAGTAGGCGGTGTCGATCGCCTCCTGGACGTCGCCGCGGGTCTCGGTGAGGGGCTTCCCCATCTCGCGGGTCATCCCGTCGGCGATCTCGTCCTTCCGCTCGGTCAGGAGGTCGCCGGCCCTCTTGAGGACGTCTCCCCGCTTGGGCGCGGGCACCCGGGACCAGGCCTCGAACCCCTTCACCGCCGACTCGACCGCGCGGTCGACGTCGATGGGGCCGCAGGCCGGGAAGGTGCCGATCAGGTCGTTCGCGTCGGCGGGATTGCGATTCTCGTAGCGAGCGCCGGTCTCGGCGTCGGTCCACTTCCCGGCGATGAAGCTCTGGAACCTGTCGGACACGGAACCCTCCGGCCTGCTCGTCGAAGGACGCTTGCGGACTCCCGGAATGCGGACTTCCATGGCGCTCCCTTATGGCATGCGGACTCGTATCGGGGGCCGGCCCGGAAGGGTGGGCGCGGCTCGCAAATCGTGGCGATTCAGGGGGAAAGAGGCCGCCCGAACGCGCCCTAAGGTAGCCGGGGCTGATGGGGCCGGGCAACCCGCAGAGGGTGCTCCGGAAGCGGCGCGGCGAGTCGCCCCTCCAGGCGCCGTGTCTCCCCCTCCGAGCCCCTATCCTATGGAATGGGAATAGGTTCCCTCGCTACCGGACCTGGTTGCGCAACCGACTCGCGATCCAATCGCTCACAAAGTCGTAATACCCCGGAACCATTTCCGTCAGTTTGTCCAGTTCGTCGTCGCTAGCGCGCGTGGCCTTCATCATCAAGTGGCTGGCACCAGGAAAGACACTGATCGTGAAGTCCGTGCCCTTCCGACTCGTCAATGCTTCGGTGAACAGGGGGACCACCGCCGCTACCGGCGTCTGTGCGTCGAGCTCACCAAACAGGCCGAGTACCGGACCGCGATAGCTGCGCCAGGCGGGCAGTGGATCGAAGCTGACCTCTAGCGCCGTGTACCAGGCGTTCCGCTTCCCCCAATCGATCTCCATAGACAGAGGGAAAATCCACTGTCCCAGGATCGTGTCCTGACGGGCCGCGGTAACCGCCGCATCGTACTCGCGCGCGGGAGCGCCTTCGCCGCGGCGGAGGACATCAAAGAACTGGCGCTGCAATTCCAGGGCCCGTGCGATGCGCGCTTCGCTCACACCCGCCGCGCGCATCTCCACTTCCGTGTTGTACAGGTTCTGTTGCTCGACCGTGTAGCCACTGCCGCCCGCGCCGGTGAGCACGACAAATCCGATGTCCGGCATCTTGCTTACGGCCTTCGCCGCGACCCATCCGACCTGACTGCTGCCGCCGATGCCGACCTGCGACGGAACAATGTCCGACCGCCCACGGAGAAGACGCACGCCGGCGATCAGATCGTCCGCAAGGTCCGCGAAGCTTGCCGTGGACCAATCCCCCGTGGAACGACCGGAGCCCCGTTTGTCGAACGTCAAAACCGCGATCCCGTGACGCGCAAGGTGATCGGCGATGAAGCGGATGTTCGCGACGTAGCCGTTGCGGTCCTGTGCCCCCGATCCGTGGCCCAACACGATCGCTGGATGTGGGCCGCCCGTGGATGGAAGCAGCAACGTTCCCGCGAGCGTCACGTCGCCGTTCGCGAAGTGGACTGATTCCTCGCGGTAGAGACGTGCTTTCGTCGCTTCCTCTGATGTGCCGCCGCTCGAATACTCAACGGAATTGACCGCGCCTTGTGCATCGGTGCGGAAGGAAAGGCGGTATGTCTCAGGCTCGAAGACCAGGAGTGAGGGTCCCGCGACCCACGTACGATCGTCCAGCGGTTCGAGCCCTCGGATTCGCTCGCTGCCCGGCTCGTAGGCGTACAGACGTCGTTCCGTACGCGCGATGACGAGCAGTCGTCCCGACGGGAATGCATACGATCCGAGATAGTGGTCGAATACCGCCGGGTCGAGCGTGGGAGTCGCCTGCTGTGCACGGAGTGATCCGGACACTCCGACCGTAAGCACGAGCATGACCGTGAGCGCGGCTCTCACCACAACTTCTCGTTCTCCAGCGTACACTGATGTCCTTCGCGAGACGATACTGCTCTCGCTCACCTCAGGGACGAAGATGCATGTGCTCCCTTCCAGATCACGACCGCATCGTAGCCGTGGATCGTCCGGACGACGTCGGGATTCCAGGGCTCGAGCCCCCGCAGGGCCAATGGCCGCAGGGCGCGGAGGTCGATCACCTCGTGCCCCGTGGCCTCGGGATTGGATAGCACGCGCGCGAGCCGCTGGTCGCCGGCCCCGAGCTCGTCGAGCTCGTCGCTGGCGACGGAGACGAAGCCACCGGGACCGGGAACCGCCTGCCGGGATCCGGGCCCCGGCAGGACGAGAACGTGGAACGCGCGATCGCCCGTGAGCGCGGCCACCTCGTCCACCATCGAGCCGAGGTCGAAGAAATTGACGTAGTTAGCGCCGCGGATCATGTGGATGTAGCCGAACTTCATCAGAAGCTTCGGCGGTTCCGCGCTCCCCTCGTCCGCCCTCAGCAGCGCGGCCAGGTTGTCCCGGTTCCATTGAATGCGGCGCTGCATGTACGGCCACATGCCTCCGGTCCGCTCCGCGGTCTCGATCGCGAGGGATTCCTCGAGCGTGCGCAGGATCGCGTCGCTCTCGGGATCTGGGTCCGGCCAGGCGGCCCGCACCGCCGATACCACGGCCGGATCCTCCGACAGGAGGAACATGTTGTCCGGGTTCCGATCCTGCTCGTACCGGGCCCACGCCGCCGCCTGCGCCTCCTTCAGGCGCGTGAACGCCTCGCGAGCTTGCTCCGGCACCCGGGGCTCGAGCCGGGAGATCAGATAGCGGTCGTTGAAGATCTCGCGGTCGAGACCCCAGAGAACCCGCTCGCTCCCGGGCGCCGCCGCGAGGACGTCGGCGAGGAACTGCGCTTCCTCCCGCAGGTTGTAGAACGTGAACATGTCGGGGGCCGTCAGGAATTCGACGATCCCCTGGATGCCGTCGTTTTTGCCGGCCGCCTCGATGTCGTGTGCGATGGGCGGGGAGAGCTCGATCGCGATTCGGCTGTATCCCGATTCCCGAAGCGCGTCGAAGAGAGCCGCCGAGAACTGCGCCGTTTCTGCGACTCCGTGCTCTTCGCCGATCAACGTGAACCGGGCACGCCGCGCTTCCCCGACGAGCCAATCCCAGCCCGCTCCCGAGGGATGACCGTCGCTCATCGTCAGGGGAAGCCTGTCACCCCGAAGAGCCTCGAGGAGACGCGCCTCGGGAGGTGGCGGTGCGGACTGCGCACCGGGAGGCACGGCCTCCTGCCCGGAAGCGCCCGCGGCTGCCAGCAAGGACAACGCACCTGCCAAGAGTAGAGGG
>DASRVB010000154.1:0-3200 GCA_035687725.1 Gemmatimonadota bacterium | reverse complement strand
GACACGGATGTTCTCATCCTGGACGGCGAGCAGCTGATCGGCGCCAAGCAGAACCGGATGGCGAGCCGGTCGATCCTCCTGCCGGCCCACTCGGAGACCCGGATCCCCGTGAACTGCATGGAGCACGGCCGGTGGCATCACGTGAGCCCTGAGTTCGAGCCGTCGGAGTATTACTCGCCGGCGAATGTGCGCGGGCGTAACCGGAGGGTCGAAAGGAGCTACGTCGAGGCGGGAATGGCCCCCGCACCCAGCGTCCTGCGGGAGGCGCAGGGCGCGGTCTGGGACGAGATCGCCTGCCTGGCGGACGACCTGGATGTGCATTCCGGGACCCGCGCCCTGAACGAGTCGATGCAGCGGCGGGAGGAGGACCTCAAGGCCTGGGCGGGCCGCTTCCCTGCCGTTCACGGCCAGGTCGGGATGGCCGCCTTCGTGGGCGGCCGTCCGCTGGCCCTGGACGTCGTCGGTGATCGCGGCCTCTACGCGAGCGTCCACGAGCGGATGATCGGGGGGGTATGTGCTGGATGCCTTGCGGGAGCGGGGCGAAGCGGCTGCCCCCGAGCCGGACGCGGCCGAGCGGTTCCTGGCTTCCGTTCGGGACGCCGTCCGGACCGAGGCGCCGACCATGGGCCGCGGGGCGTACCGCGTCCTGTCGGGCGAGGTCGTGGGCGGAGAGCTCGAGGACGACGGCCGGACCGTCCACGTGAGCGCGTTCCCTGTCGAGGATGAGGCCGTGGGGCGGCCGTACGGACGTGCGCGGATCGGGAGCGAGCCGCCCTTGCCGCCGCCGAGCCGGAGGAGGGGGTAGGTCGGAGGAGGCTGGACGGCGGGTTAACGTGCCCGCCGTCCTGACCGTCCGGGCGGAAACGACAACGCCAGGGGCTTGGGCGTGCTCTTGTACGAGAAAACCGTCAAGTCCCCCAGGTCGACGCGGTGTCGGGAGATTGACAGACCAGGCCACAAGAGCGCCGGCCTCCTCTCTGAAAGGGATCGGCCGAGGTCTTGCCTGGTCCTTCGGGGATGCTCCGTTTCAGCTGGGACGCCGAGAAGGCCGCGGCCAATCTCCGGAAGCATGATGTCGATTTTCACGAAGCCACTACCGTCTTCGGCGATCCGCTCTCTGTCTCGATTCCTGATCCCGAGCACTCGGTAGGAGAGGAACGTTGGCTACTTTTGGGGCGAAGCTCGACCGGGCGTATCCTGGTCGTTGCACACACGGACCGTCGAAACGAGATTCGGATCATCAGCGCTCGACCAGCGACCAGGCTTGAGCGCAGGACGTATGAAAAAGACCGATAAATCTTCCGAGCATAACGAAGACTTGCGCCCTGAGTATGACTTTAGTGGCGGAGTCCGAGGCAAGTACGCCAAGCGCTATCGAGAGGGCAGCAACGTGGTCGTTCTGGATCCCGACGTCGCTTCGCAGTTCAAGGACTCGCGGGAAGTCAACCAAGCGCTACGAGCCTATCTGAAGGACCGGGCCAAGCGATAGGTCGCGGAGCCAGATGGCACGGCGATACCGTGCCGATAATGGAAGCCGGGCTCACGCATGGGATGAAGATGGGGGCGCAGCTAAGGAGAGGGAAGCCAGGCGGATCCCCGGAACTCCAATCCCTGTCGGAGTCGACCCCGAAGTTCCCTCCACCGCCGCGGCCGGACGAGGTCCCCCCGCAGAGCTCCGGCAAGCTCCTCGACGCCCTCGGGCTTCACAGAACTCCTTCCGAGCCCCGATCCTCCGTCCTCCTACGAGCCGCATAGAGGGCCCAGACGCCGGGTACGCCCTTGAGCTCGTGTGATCCGCGGTCGACGAACGTCAGGTCCGATCCGACCATGAGATCCCTGACGGTCTGGGAGACGAGAACCTCGGACCGAGACGCCAGCGCCGCGACGCGCGCACCGATGTTGACGGCGAGCCCTCCAATGCCGGCCTCCGTTCGCTCCACCTCTCCGGTATGCAGCCCAGCGCGCACCTCGATCCCCAGAGGCCGGACCGCGTCGCAGATGGCCATGGCGCAACGCACGGCGCGAGCCGGTCCGTCGAACGTGGCGAAGAAACTGTCGCCTGCGGTGGAGATCTCGATCCCCCGGTAACGGGCGAGAAGCCCTCGTACCTTAGCGTCGTGCTCCTGGACGAGGTTGCGCCATCGCCGGTCACCGAGCTCGGCGGCGCGCTTTGTCGAATCGACGATGTCGGTGAAGAGAACGGTTGCAAGGATTCTGTCGAACGTCGCCTCCTCCTCGCCGATCTCTGCCAGGAATCTGCGCACCTCCGCGATGATCGCGTCGGCTCGTGCGTACCAGTGGAAGTGCGGGCCTCCCTGACTCGAATGCTCGACGACATGCGCGCCGGGGATCTTGCTGGCCACGAAGTGCCCCGTCTCGGGCAGCACCTCGTAGAAGCGATCGCTGTCGACGAGAACGAGCGTCGGCACCTGGATCGTGGGGAGCACCGCACAAATGTCGGTGTGGTGATAGCTGGTGAGCTCCGCCGCAAGTCCGCCCGGCGTGACCGAACCTCGCGCATAACGGGCGAACCACGTGCGCTCCGGTCCGTCGGGGGCATCCCACCAGTCGAGCGTGCCCCACGTATCGCGAATGGCCTGGATCTGCTCCTGCCAGCGCGCCAGCGACGGCATCCAGGGCGTCTCCTCCGTCGGGAGGTACGTGACCTGTGGATCGACGAGAATGAGGGCTATCGTCCGCTCGGGGTACGTGGCCGCGAAAAGCAACGCCACGATGGCCGACTCATAGGTCGCCATGATCGAGGCGCGCTCCGACCCCGCGGCGCTCAGCACCGCGAGGACGTCGTCGGTGAGGATGTCGACGTCCGGTATGTACCCGGGCGTGAAGCGCTCGGAGCAGCCCCAGCCGCGGCGGTCGGTCACGATCAGGCGGGCGAAACTGGCCAGACCGCGCAGGAAGCGGGAGAGATGGGGACTCTCCCAGTTGAGGTCGACGTTCGAGCAGTAGCCCTGGAGATAGACGAGATCGCTCGGGCCGTTCCCACAGACCTGGTAGGCGAGCGAGACCTCCCCGTTCCACGCAAAACGCGTCTCGGGCCGGTTCATTCCCGCCTCAACGTATCCTCGAACAGAAATGGGTCCTCACCTGATGCCACGGTGGCGAGCAACATACTGCGGAGCCGCGATGTCCTCGGGATGGCGCGGCGGGACAGGACGGGGCAGTAGCGAGCGATCGTGTTT
>DASRVB010000153.1:0-8748 GCA_035687725.1 Gemmatimonadota bacterium | reverse complement strand
CCTGCGAGGCCTCCACCTGTGCGCTCTGGCGGGCGCAGGCCGACGAAGTCCACACGAGCGCGGCGACGAGCGGGGCCAGGCCCCGGACCCAGCGGGATGATCGCATCGAACCTCCAGAAAGGGATTTCGCGGATGCTTGGGCTTCTTTCGTCGCGCGCCGGAGCGATCGGGAGGCGCGAGATTCGCGGACGAAGATAGCCCCCTAAGGCCGGCCGTGCGCGGCCTGCGCCTCGACCACGGCCTGCTGGACGAGCGCCGCGAGCGCGGCCGGCATCGTGATCCGCTCGACCTCCTGGCTCTCGATCTCGGGGGGCAGCCCCACCGGCGTGCGCCCGCCGACCGCGTGCCAGACCGCGTAGGCGACGACCACCGAGCCCAGGAGGCTCGGATGGAACCCGTCGATGACCGTAAAGCTGAGCGAGGAGTCCCGCGCCCGCGCGGCGCGCCACGCCTCGCCGGCGGGGATGAGTACTCCGTTGACGGCGTCCGCCGCCGCGGTATAGGAGGCCAGCGTGGCGTCGTAGCCGGCTTCGGTCCCGTCCGTGGGCCATACGCTGTAGAGGGCCGGCTCCGCGCCCGCCGCGCGGATCCGCCCGGCGAAGCGGCCGGCCCACTCGACGAGGTGGTCGCGGCTCTCGGGCAGGGTCGAGGGCCCCTGCTGGAGGACGACGACATCCCAGTCCCCGGAGTCGATCGCATCCAGGGCGTCTCCCTGATTCCAGTGGTCCTCCAGACTGAAGCCGTCGAATGCGACCATGCCGACCCGAATCGGAGGGTCGTCCCCGGCGCCGAGCGAGATCGCCGCCACTATCTCGGGCATGTCGTTGAAGTGCGTGAGCGAGTTGCCGACGAACAGGATCGCGGGACCATCGCCCGGCGGGGGACCCGTGACCCCACCGCTCGACCCGCACGCCAGGGCCGCAGCGGCGAAGGCCGCCAACGTCGCCGCTCGGGGCCGGGAGCCCGGTATCGGGAATCTTCCAGTTCGGTTTCGCCGCATCACGCCGTAAACGCCGGAGAGCCCGCTCCGGCTCAATGCTACCCGCATGCTCGCGGCGCCGACGCGCGATCGCCTCACTAGGAGCAGGCGTCGGCGCCTTCCATGCGGGGCGTCCGGTCCATCCATAGCCAGCCAGTGGCACCGTCGGCCGTGCGCACCCGGGTCCACCACTGTCGCTCGGGCTCGACCAGCAGCTCGGCGGCGGATGGGCCCGGGGCCACGTTCAGGCCGCTCGCCGCATCGGTCAGGTAGATCGCGCCCGCACGCCACACGCGACGGTATCCCTCGCCGACGTCGTCGAGGACGAGAAGGGTGTCGCCGGTCGCAGCGAGGAGCGAGCTGCCGTCGTCGCGGTAGAGCCGTAGGGTGTCCCGGGCCACGGCCAGGCCGACGCGGGTGATCAGCACATGGCCCGAGGTGGCTTCCATCTCCGTGCCGGCCGGGACGTTCCGCGACGCGACGGTCTCGTCAGGCTCTTCGTACACGGTCGTCGGCCCGGTCGTCGTCCACGCACCGTAGGTGCAGCACTCGAACGGGCACGCGCCATCGATCCGGACCGGCGCCTCGGGCCGGCGAACGAGCTGATCTCCGTCCTCCATGACGATCGTATCCCCGCTGTCCCCCTCGCCTGTCCTGTCGGCCTCCCGCGATTCCCGAGCGGCGCCGTTCGGGAGGGTGTCCCGATCCACCGGATACTCTCGAGCCGCTTCGCGGCCACATCCCGCGATGACGAGAAGACAGCAAAGCAGGGCTGTCGTTGTTTCTGAAGTCCTGTCCACCCCGCGGACATTAGACGATCGCTCGCGTGGGGCAACCGCCGATTCTGCCCCTCTCCCGCCGGTTTTCCGCAGGAAGGGTACGTCACTCGTTCCACTTCCCTTACTCGAAGGAGAAGCCCATGCCCTACCCTGGAACCCAGCAGATAAGAATCGCCTTGGCCGGGCTGGCAATCGCGCTCGTCGTCCACTGCAGCAGCGATGGAGACGGTGGGGGAGGCGGCGGTCCCAACGGACCAAGCGATCCGGCGCCAGCGACCCTCGCCGTCACGACCGCGACGGCCCCCCCGCCCGTGTTCATCCCCGTAGCCGCGGAGCTGGCGGCGGGCGGCACCGTGACGTGGACCAACACGTCCCCGGCGCCGAATAGCCATGACCTGGTCGCGACCACGAGCAACTGGCAGCTGGGCAGGACGCTCGGCCCGGGGGAGAGCTTTACGACGACGATCGCGCAGCCCGGGCGATACCAGTACCGGTGCACGATACACGCGGGAATGAACGGGACGATCGACGTCCGGTAGCGCAGCCATCCGAGGTCCTGTCCACCCTCGCTGGCGCCGGCTCGCCGATCTGGCAGTGCTCCTCGTCGCGGGCTGTGGAGGCGGGCCGTCGGCGCCGCCCGGCCCCGGGCCCGACGACGACCTGCGACAGCGCTTCGACCTCCGCGCTCTGGGCGAGATCCCGTACCCGCCGGGGGGCGCCCCCTCGGCCGCGCGCATCGCGCTCGGCAGGCTCCTGTTCTTCGACCCGATCCTCGGCGGCGAGAGGGACGTGGCATGCGCGACGTGCCACCATCCGGATCTCGCCTTCGCCGACGGTCGGCAGTTCAGCGTCGGCGCGGGCGGCACCGGGCTGGGACCCGGCCGCGTGGCGTCCGCCTCGTCGATCACGGGGCTGCCCATCGGTCTCGAACCCAGGAACGCGCAGACCATCCTGAACGCGGCCTACAACGCCGACGCAGCGGGCTCCCCGAGCGCCCAGGGGCTCCAGTTCTGGGATGGGAGAGCGATCGGACTCGAGGAGCAGGCGCGGATCCCGATCCAGTCGCGCACCGAGATGGCCGGCGACGCATACTCCGCGGAGGTGGCGCGCGACAGCGTGGTGGCGCGCCTGCGCGGTGTGGAGGAATACGTCGAGCTCTTCCGCGAGGCGTTCCCCGTCGAGTCCGCCGATCTCCCCGGGGCCGACGTCATAACGATGGACACCTACGGCCGGGCGATCGCCGCCTACGAGCGGGAGCTCGTGACCCGGAACTCGCCCCTCGACCGCTATGCCCGCGGGGACGACGGCGCGCTGACGGCTCGGCAAAAACTGGGCCTGGAGCTCTTCTTCACCAAGGCCGTCTGCTCCTCGTGCCACGGCGGTCCGATGTTCAGCGATTTCCGGTTCCACGTCCTCGGCGTCCCCCAGGAAGGCGATGGCAAGGACCTGCTCCCCGGCGACGACACCGGCCGCGAGGAGCACACCCGGGACCCGGCGGACCGCTACGCCTTCCGCACGCCGACCCTGCGCAACGTGGAGCTCACCGCTCCCTACATGCACGACGGCGCGTTCGCCACTCTCGAAGAGGTCGTCCGCTTCTACGACCAGGGTGCGTCGCCGCGGCATCCTGCGGTCGGGGACGCGCGGATCGATCCCTTCGTGCGAGAGCCCCTCGGGCTCACGGACGAAGAAGTGTCCGCGCTGGTAGCGTTCCTGAAGGCCTTGACCGATCCGGGCACGGCGCTGGATCCGACACTCCTCGCCGTGCCGGAATCGGTCCCCAGCGGGCTGGAGCCCGTATTCGGTCTTCGATCCCCCTGAAGCATGGAGCAGGGCGGATTCCAGCCCCTTCGATGACGGTATCTGCCCCTCCGAGTCTCTTTTTCCGCAGGTTCCGTAGATGCGATGACTGACTCGGCTTCCATCAGGTCCGTGGGAAGGTTGGAGTCGATGGCTACCGTGGGCCCAAAAGAGCAGGAGAATTCGACATGCGAATGACCTATGCGGCGGTGCTTTCGTGCGCGTTCAGCGTGTATTGCGGTGGCGGTGGCGGCGGAGGGGGCGGGGGCCCGATGGAGCCCCTGCCGAATCCCCCAGCTCCCCCCGGATCGCAAACGGTCTTCGAGTACTCTTCCGTGCTGGGGGACTTCGCGATCTATCTGCCACCGGGGACTTCGACGTACCGGGGGGTGCTCCTCTCGGCTCCCGGGTTCTCAGGGGACACGCGGATGATCGCGGACAGAAAGTTCCCGGGCGGACTCTTCGACAATCACTTCGAAGACTTCGACGGGCCCCACTTCCAGGCCTATCGAACACGCGTCCTGGCCCTCGCCCAGCAGCATGGGCTGGCGGTGATGGGTGGGCGCCTCCCCTCTAATGCGCAGTCTCTGGCCAGTCTGGACAACCTCCTCAGCGCCATGGCCGAGCTGGCCACCAAGAGCCAGCACCCCGAGCTGGCCACGGCCCCGTTCCTGTTCGACGGCCTCTCCGCAGGCGGGCAATTCGCCTACGCTTTCACCCGTCGCTACCCGGAACGGGTCATCGGCTTCTGGACCCAGAAGGGCGGGTTACACGACATACGGGATGGCCTGGCGGCTAAACAAGTCCCCGGCTTCCTCGTAATCGGCGGCGTAGACACGAAGGACCGCTGCCTCAACCTCACCGCGCTGTTCGAGAACAACCGCCCCGCCGGCGCTCTGTGGGCCCTGGCCGTCGAGCCCGGGGCCGGACACACCCGCGTGCTGGATGCCGATCTGCAGTTCCACTGGATGGACGCGGTCCTCCAAAGCAGGCTTCCAGCGGCCGGCGCACCCGGCGCGCCCGCTGTTCTACGGTCCGTATCCGAGGGATCCGGCTGGCTGGGAGACCGCGAGACCGCCGCGGTCGCGCAGTTCGACGACTACGAGAAGGACAAGTCCCAGGCGAGCTGGCTGCCCTCCGCGCAAGTCGCAGCGGACTGGAGCGCGTTCGTGTCGCCCGGCCGACCGCTCGACTGTCCGGACGATCCCCTGCCTGGTGGCGAGTCATGAGCGATGGAAGTGGCGGCCTGGCTATTCCTGAATCGATTCGGAGAGGCGCACGACCGCGGCTCGTGCTTCGTGCGCAGGTCCCTGCAGCTCGGGGTCGGCGTCCTGCCAGGCGTCGGCGACCAGCGTGTAGGCCTCCAGCGCCTTGACCGGATCGCCGACCCGTTCGTAGATCGGCCCGAGACGCCAGGCGGCGAACGGGTCGTGCCAGAACGATTCGTAGTAGACAGCCGCTTCAGCGGGTCGGTTCATCTCCAGTAGCAGCTCGCCCAGCCACCAGCGAATCGTCTCGTTGATCGCATCGCGGGAGATGGAATCGTTCCAGGTGGCGAGTCGCTGCCCCTCCATGAGGCGTTCCAGAGCGCGCTCGGAATCTCCCCGCAGCTGGAGGCCTCGCCCCTCCAGGGCCAGCGCCACCCCCCGCGAAAATCGTGCGTGCGCGGAATCTCCCTCGGCCAGGAACCGATCCGCCCCGGCGCGAAGCCGATCGACGGCCGCGGCGTGGCCCTCCGGGTGTCCCTGATCCGCAGCGTGGGCTCCGGCGTAGAACCAGGCCAGGGTGAAAGGGTATGGAGCCGACAGGGTTTCCGTTGCAGGCTGCGTCAATGCCCGGTCGAGCGCCAAGCGAGGAACCGGAAGTCCGGCTGCGTGCACCCTGTATAGACCGGCGGCTCGGAATCGGGGGTCGATCAGGGGATCCTCCAGCCAGGCGAGAGCGGTGTGGAGGCGTCCTCGTAGCAGATCGGTATCGAAGAGGAGCCATGTCATCACCCCGCCTAGCGGATCAGCGGGACCTGGCCGATACGCGAGCACGACACCGCGCATGGCCCAGAAGCGCGGGTGGTCGAGGTAGCCATCGGCCAGCCATATCCGAATGCCCGGCTGCAGGGTGTCCAGCGCCGCATACGCCTGCTTCCGCCGGATCGAGTCCCCGAAGACGAGCCCGAATGCGATCCGGCTCTCGTGGTCGTCCGAGCTGTTGGGGGCCAGGCGATGGTAAGCATCGATGAGCCGCGCGGCCCGCGCACTGTCCGGGCGGTGAACGAACGCGTTGTTCAGGAGGTGGATGTACGCGGGTGCGAATCCGGGATCCAACTCGACGGCGGTGCGGAGTGCCTTCTCGCTTTCGTCCAGACTGGACAGGAGCTGCTCGCCGCCGTGCGAGTACGCGTCGCCGAGGTAGTACCAGGCGTCCACGTCGTCGGGATACTTGCGCGTGACGTCCCGGAAGAGCTCGACCACGGACGGCACATCGAGGACCGAGGAATGGTATGCCAGCGTCGCGCGCAGGAGCAGCGCTTCCCGCTCGGGCAGGCGGCCCGCGTGCCGCAGGGCGCGCCTGTAGGACCGGCGCAGGTTTGCGCCATCGCCGACCCATCCGTATGCCATGCCGAGATGGTACAGCGCGAAGGCGAAGGTGGAGTCCGCGGCAACCGCCCGCTCGTACGCGGCGACGGAGCCTGCGAAGTCTCCACGACGGAGAAGGCTTTCTCCCTCGAGATAGGCCTTGAGCGCAGGCAAGGATGTCGTCGTGATCCTCGTCAGGTCGACGTCCGCGCGAGGCCGTTCCTTTCCCTGCCAGATCGCGGCCAGGACGTCGATAGAGAGTCGGTCGACGAGGTTGAAGAGACTGTCGGGAGCGCCTTCCACCTGGAGCGTGGCCAGGCTGCTCCCATCCTGCAGCGAGTAGATACGGGCGCCCAGTCGCATACCAGAGCCGCTGGAAACGACGCTGCCGATCACCGCGTACCTGGCCCCGGCTCCGCGCGCGACCTCGAGGGCGCTCGCGAGATCGAGTGGACCTGCCCCCTGTCCCGCTTCCCGCCAGCGGGCGAGCATGGTTCGGCTGTCGATCGCGCGTAGATCCGCTGCGCCGTCGAGGCTGATCGACAGGAGGTCGACCATCCCCTCACGCCACATGGCGAGGTCCTCCCCGCGGACTTCGAAGGGGAGTACGGCGATGCCGGGCGCCACTGCCTCCTCGACGACCGGCGTCGCAACCTCCGCCTCGCCGCGCATGAGGAACACCGCCGCGAGGACCGCGGGTACGACCGCGGCAGCGGCCCACGCCCGGCGCCAGCGCGGGCGGGGCTCGAAACGGGTCGCCGCCAGGGCATCCGCGGATTCGAAGCGCCGGTCCCGATCCTTCTCGAGACAGCGCTCCACGACCGAAGCGAGGGGCATCGGCAGGTCGCGACCCGCCAGGGATCGCGGGGGGTCGTGGCGGATGGCGTGGATCAAGGCCTGTCCTTCTCCACCGAACGGCCTCGTTCCGGTCAGCATCTCGTAGAGCACGACCCCCGCCGACCAGAGGTCGGTCCGGTGATCCAGCTCCTCCCCCCGGGTCTGCTCGGGGCTCATGTACGCGGCCGTCCCGAGCGGAAGGCCGGCGGTCGCCAGCCCCTCTCGCAGGACTTTCGCGACGCCGAAGTCGACGATCTTGAGGGTCCCGTCCTGCGTGACCAGGAGGTTCTCGGGCTTGATGTCCCGGTGGACGACCCCGGCACGATGGGCGGCGCTCAGTCCCTCAGCCAGCTGCGCCCAGAGATTGACCACCTCGGTTACCGGCAACGGCCCCCTGCCGATTCGTTCCCGCAGGGTCTCACCGTCGTAGTACGCCATCGCGATGAAGACGCGCCCGTCCGCGGTTTCGCCTATCTCGTAGACGGTCTGGATGTGGGAATGGTCCAGGGCGGACGCGGCCCGCGCCTCGTCTCCGAGTCGGCGCACGGCCGCCGGATCCGCGTTCGCGTGGGGCGGCAGCAGCTTGATCGCCACCGGGCGATCGAGGCCGGGGTCGTGAGCCAGATAGACGACGCCCATCCCGCCCCGCGCGAGGCGGCGGACGATGCGGTAGCGGCCAATCGTCTCCGGGTCGCCTCCCGAAGGCTGAGACTCTTCGAGAATCGCGCCCGCGCGCGCCGAGTCGAGCGCCTCCAGGAACGGCGCGTCACCGGACACCAGCCGCTCGTGGCTCGTCAGCAGCGCGCCCACCTCGGCGCGCAGATCGGGGTCTTCCACCTCCGCCAGCGCCTGTTGCCGGTCTTCCGCGGGCAGTTCGAACAGTGTCGCGAAGATCTCCTCGACCCGCGCCCACCGGTTCGGAGGCACCACTCAGCCCGCTTTGTCGAGGGTTTGAAAGAGCCACGCCCGGGCGAGCGCCCAGTCCGCCTTGATCGTCCGCTCCGATACGCCCAGGGCCTCGGCGGTCTCCTCCACGCTCATGCCGCCGAAGAAGCGGCACTCCACGACCTGCATGTGACGCGGATTGCGGCGCCCCAGATCCTCGAGCGCGCGATCAAGATCGAGGAGCTCGGTGGCGTAGGCGTCGACGCGCTCGTCTTCCAGCTCGACCATCACGAGCGGAGCGCCGCCGCCGCGCTTGGCGGCCCCGCGCCGCCGCGCGGCGTCGATCAGCACCTGCCGCATCGCTCGAGCCGCGGCCGCGAAGAAGTACGCGCGACCCCGGCTCGTGACGCGAGAGTCATCGACGAGCCGCACGTACGCCTCGTGGACGAGCGCTGTCGTCTGCAGCGTGACGTTCTTGTGCTCGCGAGCCAGCTGCCAGTGCGCAATGTCACGCAGCTCATCGTACGCCAGCGGCACGAGATCCTGAATCGGCGGCAGCCCGCCGGATTCCGCCCCCAGCAGAAGTTCGGTGACCTGTCTAGGTTGCGAGGGTTCTGTACCGGTGTTCAAATGCGGTTCCCCGATCCGGCGCTCGATTTTTCGCCAAGGGGCGAGTCTAGGACCAGGGAATCAGGAGCGCAACGCGAGCGGTGGTCCACAACCAAAAGGCCGTGACAGGCCAGCAGGTTGCAGGGACCGGCCGCGACAGGCGGCGAACCCCCGGCGCCCACCGCTGAGACTCGCCCGAACCCTGGCATCGCCGGTCAGTAGGCCACGCAGCGTCGTCGAGATCGGTGCGCAAACGACGCAGGGGGCCGAGGCGTACCGGAGTGTA
>DASRVB010000152.1:0-3516 GCA_035687725.1 Gemmatimonadota bacterium | reverse complement strand
TGTCCGTGGAGGCCCTGCGGCCGTCGCTGGAGGACGTCTTCCTCGAGTTGACCGGTGGCTGATCGACCGGCCGCGCCGGCGGTTCCCGCTCGGCCGGGCTTCGCTGGACCCGTTATCGTCGCGGACGGTCTGACTCGCCGCTTCGGCGACTTCGTCGCCGTCGACGACCTGTCCTTCGCCGTCCAGCGGGGCGAGATCTTCGGCTTCCTGGGGCCGAACGGCGCCGGGAAGACGACCGCGATCCGCATGGTGATCGGCTCGCTGCCGCCGTCCGCCGGGTCGGCGCGGGTGGCCGGGCACGACGTCGCGGTCGAGCCCTACGCCGTACGGCGGGCGATCGGGTACATGAGCCAGCTGTTCTCGCTCTACGGCGACCTCACGGTGCGCGAGAACCTCGAACTGTTCGCCGGCCTCTACGATCTGACTGGCGAGCGGCGCGCCGGACGCATCCGATGGGCGGTGGCGAACGCGGGGCTGGAGGGCCGCGAGGAGCACCTCACCGCCACGCTGCCGCTGGGTCTCAAGCAGCGTCTCGCCCTCGGGTCGGCGGTGCTCCACGCGCCCACCGTCCTGTTCCTCGACGAGCCGACATCCGGCGTGGACCCGGCCGCGCGGCGGGTCTTCTGGGACCTCATCTCCGAGATGGCCGATGCCGGCACCACGGTTCTCGTGACCACCCACTACATGGAGGAGGCCGAGCACTGCCACCGGCTCGCGCTGATGAACCGCGGGCGCCTGATCGCCCTCGACTCCCCCGCGGCGCTCAAGTCATCGCTCGAGCGGCCGATCCTCGAGGTTCGCGCGAGCGATCCCTCGCGCGCCGCTGCCGCCCTCACCCCTCTCGACGAGATCGAGGACGCGACCATGTTCGGCCGGGCCATCCACGTAGTCGCGCGGGACGAGGCCGCTGCGCGGGAGCGGATCGCGGTCGCCCTGGAGCGCGAGGGCATCGAGGTTCGCGAGGTCCGCCGGGTACGTCCCACGCTCGAGGACGTCTTCGTCTCGTTCGTCCGCAGAAGCGGCGGGGTGGTCGCCGGATGACGCTCCATCGGACACTCGCCATAGCCCGCAAGGAAATCCTGCAGCTCAGGCGAGATCCGCGCAGCCTGGCGCTGGGGTTTCTGATCCCCCCGTTCCTGATCGTGTTCTTCGGGTACGCGATTACATTCGACGTCGACGACATCCGGCTCGCTGTCTGGGACGCCGATCGTACGCAGACCTCCTCCCGGCTCGTCGACGCGTTCGTCGCTTCGGGATATTTCCGCGTCGTCGAGCGGCTGGAACGCTACCCGGACGTCACCCGCGTGCTCCAGTCCGGCGACGCGCTCGCCGTCCTGGCGATCCCGCGGGGCTTCACACGCGACCTCGCGTCCGGCGGCGGGGCTCCGCTGCAGCTCCTCGTCGACGGCTCCGACGCCAACACGGCCACGATCGCGATCGAGTACGCGCAGGGGATCGGGACGGCGTTCTCGCGGCGCGCCACGCTCGGCGGGCGTCAAGTGCGCCCCGCGCTGGTTCCGGACATCCGTGCCTGGTACAACCCCTCGCTCGACAGCAGGAACATGGTCGTGCCGGGGCTGGTGGCGGTCATCATCTCGATCCTGGCGGCGCTCCTCACCGCGTTGACGTTGGCCCGCGAATGGGAGCGCGGCACGATGGAGCAGCTCGTCTCCACTCCCGTCACCCGGCTCGAGATCGTCACGGGGAAGCTTCTGCCCTATCTCGCGATCGGTCTCTTCGACGTACTGCTGGCGGTGGGAATCGGGACCTTGTTGTTCGACGTCCCGTTCCGCGGCAGCCTGCTTCTCCTCCTCGCGATGACGTCCGTGTTCCTCCTCGCCGCGCTCGGGTTCGGCATGCTCCTCTCGGCAGCGCTCAAGTCCCAGGTGCTCGCCACGCAATTCGCGATCGTGGGGACCTACCTGCCCGCGCTCCTCCTGTCGGGATTCATCTTCTCGATCGCCAACATGCCGCGCGTGCTGCAGCTGGCCACGTACCTGTTCCCCGCGCGCTACTACGTCACCGTGACCAAGGCGATCTTCCTCAAGGGAGTCGGGATTGAGGTCCTCTGGCCGCAGGGCTTGCTGCTGGCGGCACTCGCCTCGATCGCGATCGTCGCGACCGTCGCGATCTTCCGCAAGGAGGTCGCATGACCGGTCCCTCTGCGCGCCACGTCGCCGAGATCGTCCGCAAGGAGCGCCGCCAGCTCCTGCGCGACCCGCGAACGCGCATGATCATGTTCGCGGCACCCATCCTTCAACTCCTGATGTTCGGCTATGCGGTCAACACGGATATCCGCGACACGGCGACGTTCGTGGTGGACAGGGACGCGAGCGTCGCCTCGCGCCGCCTCGTGGAGGCGTTCACGACCACGGACAGATTCGAGGTCGCAGGCGCATCGTCGCGCTCGGCCGACATCCCGGCGGCGCTCGATCGTGGAGCGGCGGTCGTGGCGATCGAGATCCCCGCAGAGTTCGCCGCCGATCTCGCCGCCGCGCGCCCGGCGCGCGTGCAGGTGATCGTCGACGGGACCCACTCCAACACCGCCACAGTGGCGCTGGGATACGCGGCCCGGGTGGTTCGGACCTTCGGGCGCGAGAACGGCCCGTGGACCGGGGTCGAGCCCCGCGGAATCGACCTGCGGTCACGCGCATGGTACAACCCCGGCCTCGAGAGCCGCGTGTACAACGTTCCGGCAGTGATCGGGATCCTGCTGTTCCTCATGTGCCTGCTACTCACCGCGCTGGCGGTGGCCCGCGAGCGCGAGATCGGCACGCTCGAGCAGCTCATGGTCACCCCCCTGACGCCGACGGAGCTCATGCTCGGCAAGACGATCCCGGTCGCGGTCGTGGGAATGATCGATCTCGTCCTCGTCACGCTGGTCGCGGTGCTCTGGTTCGGCGTTCCCCTCAGGGGATCCCCGGTCGCGCTCCTCCTGGCCGCGCTGATCTACATCCTGGCGGGCCTTGCCTTCGGGCTCCTCATCTCGACCGTCTCCCGCACCCAGCAGGAGGCGTTCATGACGATGTTCCTCTTCGTTCTCCCGGCCGTGATCCTCGGCGGGTTCCTGTTCCCCGTCGAGACGATGCCGGGGCCCTTCCGCTGGATCTCGATGCTCGACCCGGTTCGCCATTTTCTCTACGTCGTGCGCGCGATCTTCCTCAAGGGGGAAGGGATCGCGGGGCTATGGCCGCAGTACGTCGTCCTCCTGGCGATGGCGATCGGCGCGCTGGCATTCTCGGTGTTCCGTTTCCGCAAGACGGTCGCATGACGGTTGCCTCACGCCGTGCGGTTGCGTCGCGCCGAAGCGCGCCGTTATCTATCCGCTCGACCGCCGAGAGTCGCGGCGTCCAACGGAGAGCGTGCAAATGACGATCGTGATCGTGGTCCTCGCGGTGGCCCTCGCGGCATGGGTGGCATGGATCTTCAACCGCCTCGTGTCGCTGCGAAATCGCCTCCGCTCCGCGTGGGCGGACGTGGACGCGTTGCTCAAGCGTCGCGCGGATCTCGTCCCCA
>DASRVB010000151.1:0-18135 GCA_035687725.1 Gemmatimonadota bacterium | reverse complement strand
CTCGAACCCGCTCTCTTCGTCGCCCTGCACGCGATCCAGGACCTGGAGGCGGAACGCGTCGTCGGGCTGCGTGTCGGAATCGCCGTCGCGGAAGACCTGGACGTTCAGCGCGAAGGCGCCGCCCGGGGTCTCGTTCACCCGTCCCTCGGCGAAGAGCGCCTCCCCGGCGGCGACCGCCATCGCGAACTCCAGCGGCGGGCCGTCTCCGACCGCGATCTGAACGGTGTACGCGCCCGGAGGCAGCGTGGAGGAGAAGGCGCCGGTCGCCTCGGTGCGGACCGAGCGGACCGCACCTCCCTCCCCGAGGAAATCGACCTGTGCATAGGCCAGGGCGGCACCGGCGTGGAACGCGTCCCCGCCCCCGGCATCGGACGCGAAGGTCATGAGCCCCGAGAAACGGGCGTCGGCCGGATCTCCGGAGCCGGTCGGGCCGCCGTCGGAGCAGGCGAACGCGAACGGAATCTGCAAGGCCAGGAAGAGTTTCGCGGTGGTGCTGTTCATTCGGATCATGGGCGCTCCTCTGGGGGAGGAGTGGGTTCCGCAGGGATTTCGGTGGCGCTGCAAGTTCAAGACCGCAAAGCAGAAAGAATTGCGTGGCCCGGATATTGTAAAATGCAAGTCCCTTCAAGGAACTCTACGTTCTTGACCTCTGATGTGTGCAGATCGGGGTGGAGTTGCGAGCTGTCAGCTCTTTGCTTGGGCTAACGATCCTGGTAGCGGTCGAATCCTGCGCAACTGCACGTTCCTTCCCTCCTCTGTCCTGCGCCCCCGATCTCTACGACGCCAGAAGCGCCCTGGTACAATTGCTTGCAAGTTCTAATTCAGATGTGGTCGGATGGAAGAACGGGGCAGGATTAAGCAACGTGGATCCAAACGACCTCTTGGTCGTTCTCGACAACAGAGTTTGTGGACAGCTGTGGGATACCCTAGCGCTACGTTCGCCTTACCCAGGATTTGCCGTAACGGTCTTCAGGCTGGGTGATCGATTCATACTGACCGAGTACCCAATGGGGCCGCCATTCGCAGGCCTCGGGTTCACGACCGTATTCGATACTGATCTGAATAGTCTTGGCACAATGGCATGGTAGCAATACCCGAATGCCACCCTCGGTGTGCTCACTGTGCGCGAGCTCAAACGAGTCCTCGGACATTCAAGTTCCTGAACGAACAACGAGGTAGGGGCCGGCCGCGGAGACGACCGCACCCGCCAGGCGCGAGTGGCGGACGACGATCGCCAGCTCCTCGGGAGTGAACGCGGCGGCGACCGAGTCCTCGTACAGCCGCCGCATCTCTCCGCCGTAGTGGCGTCCATGCCAGGCGACCCACGCCGGCATGAGCCCCCTCGGCGGCCGGCGGAGGTCCCGGAGGAGGACGCGCCCGGAGGGGTGCGCCACGCGCGCGATCTCGTCGAGCACGGGCGTGGGGTCGCCGATGTGGTGGAGGAGCGAGTTGGAGATCACGAGGTCGAATGCGCCGTCGGGGAACGGGAGCGCGCGCGCCTCGGCCAGCGCGAGTCCCACCCGGAAGGGCTCGAGGGCGAAGACCGCCTGGCGGCGGGCGCCCGCCATCCCGGCCGCCCCCGCCGCCAGCATGGAGCCCGCGCGATCCACCGCCCAGATGCGCCACCCCGGCCGTCGGCGTGCGATCTTCGTCGGGATCTGCCCCCCGCCCGTCCCCACGTCGAGCATCCGCGCCTCGCCCCGCGGGCCGAGCGCGACCACGCGCTCGATCCAGGACGCGTCCAGCCGCGCGAGATGGGCCTCGCCGGTGGCGCTCATGTACGCCTCCGCCTCGCCGGCCTCGTCCATGACTTCGGGCTCGAGGCGCCGCGCGCCGTAGACGCGCGCGTGGCGCCGCGACACGCGGTCGAGCGCGGGCTCGAAGAGCGCCGCCCCGGGGTCGGCGACCTCCCCCGATGGAAGCTCGCGCACGAGCTCGCCGCGCCACGCTCGCGTGACTCCGGCGGGGTTGCCCCCCCGATGCTTCCCATCGAGTTTCACGTCTTCATGATGGACAAGGTCATCCGGGAGATCGAGAAGCGCCGCGACGGCTACGTCGACGAGCTGGCGGAGTTCCTCGCGATCCCCAGCGTGTCGACCGACCCGGAGCGCGCCGCCGACGTACGGCGCTGCGCCGTCTACTGCCGGGACGCGCTCGCGAAGATCGGCTTCCCGACCGCCGAGGTCCACGAGACACCCGGACACCCGATCGTCACGGCGGACTGGACCGGCGCGGAGGGCGCGCCGACGGTCCTCTTCTACGGCCATTACGACGTTCAGCCCGTCGACCCCGTCGAGCTCTGGACCACGCCCCCGTTCGAAGCGACGGTCCGGGACGGGCGGATCTACGGGCGCGGCTCGGCCGACGACAAGGGCCAGGTCCTCTGCCACTGGAAGGCGTGGGAGGCCCACTTCGCAGCCCACGGAAGGCTTCCCTGCAACGTAAAGGTCCTCCTCGAGGGGGAGGAGGAGATCGGCTCGGAGCACCTGGCCCCCTTCATCGCCGAGAACCGCGGCCGCCTGGCGTCCGACGTGGTCCTCATCTCCGACAGCCCGATGTTCGCCCGCGGCGTGCCGTCCCTCTGCTACGGGCTGCGGGGTCTCTGCTACATGGAGATCCACGTGCGGGGCGCGAAGAGCGACCTCCATTCGGGCTCGTTCGGGGGCGCGGTCGCCAACCCGGCGCAGGCGCTCGCGCGCATCCTGTCGGGGCTCAAGGACCACGAGAACCACGTGGCGATCGAAGGGTTCTACGACAAGGTGAGGCCCGTGTCCGAGCGCGAGCGGGCGGAGTTCGGCCGGCTTCCGTTCAACGAGATCGAGTTCCGCCAGCAGCTCGACGTGCCCGAGCTGGTCGGGGAGGCCGGGTTCACGACGCTGGAGCGGATCTGGGCGCGGCCGACGCTCGACATCAACGGCATGATCTCGGGATTCACCGGAAAAGGCGCCAAGACGGTGCTCCCCGGAGTCGCCAGCGCGAAGGTGTCGATGCGGCTCGTCGCCGATCAGGATCCGGACGAGATCGCCGAGCTCTTCCGCCGGCACGTCGAGTCGCACGCACCGGCCGGCGTCACGGTGCGCGTCGAGACCCTCCATGGGGCGCGGCCCTACATCGCGCCGCTCGACCATCCGGCGAACCGCGCCGCCGCCCGGGCGCTGGGCAAGGCCTTCGACGCGGACCCCGTCTTCACCCGCGAGGGTGGCTCGATCCCCGTCACCGTCACGTTCCAGGAAGAGCTGGGCACGACCTCGATCCTCATGGGCTTCGGACTGCCGGACGAGAACGCGCACGCGCCGGACGAGCACCTCGATCTCGAGAACTTCCACGCCGGCGTCGTCACGTCGGCCTGGTTCTACGAGGAGTACGCCCGCAACGGGAAGTAACGGCTGCACTGCTTCAGGTGCGGCCGCCCCACCCGGAGGACTCGCGACGATGCCCACTCGCCGCACCACCGTGCGCCGCAACGCCAAGCGCGGCGCGTACGATCGCGAGGTCGTGAACGCGATCCTCGACGCGGGTGTCGTCGCGCACGTCGGCTTCGTCCACGATGGTCAGCCGTACGTGATTCCCATGTCCTACGCGCGCGACGGCGACCGGCTGCTGCTCCACGGCGCGGGCGGGAGCCGCCTCATGAGGGCGCTCGCTGCCGGCGCCCCGGCCTGCGTCACCGTGACGCTCCTCGACGGGATCGTCCTCGCCCGCTCGGTCTTCCATCACTCGATGAACTACCGCTCGGTCGTGGCGCTGGGATCGGCGAAGAAGCTGGAAGGTGCGGAGAAGGCCGCCGCGCTCGAGGCGCTCGTCGAAGGGCTCGTGCCGGGACGTTCGCGCGAGGCGCGCGGCCCCGACCGCGCCGAGCTTGCGGCGACCATGATCCTCGCCTTCCCGCTCGACGAGGCTTCGGCGAAGGCGCGCTCGGGCCCGCCGGCAGACGACCCCGCCGACCTCGAGCTTCCGATCTGGGCGGGGACGATCCCGCTCGCGCTGCGCGCCGGACCAGCCGAGCCCGCGCCGGACGCGGGCGGGACCGCGATTCCGGCTTCGGTCGAGCGGTACCTGGCGAAACGCGGCTAGCGGCGCGGAGGCGGACCGGGCGCCCGGGTGGCACCGGGCCGCACCGGCCAGGGACCCACGCGGATCACCGGCTCGGTCGAGTCGTTGACGTGCAGCGTCAGTGAATCTGCCTGGGGGGACAGACCGGGGGCGAATGCGAAGACGCCCACGGCGGTGCTCTCGGTCTCGACCTTGATGCGCGGGTTGTCCGGCACGAGCACGCCGTTGTAGCGATTGCCCTCGTCGTCTAAGAGATAGGGCTGCCCGTCGGCCGCGAACTGGACCAGGCTGTCGGGGCCGGTGTACCACGCCGCGTACGTCATCGCGATGTGGTTATCCGCGTAGTTGAGCCACTGCACGTGCCAGGCGGCGTCGTCGGCCGAGGAGCGCGCGGTCATGTCGATCGAGTCGAGCGGCGCCGTGCCCTGCATCTCGGGGAAGCGCCTGGGGTCGACCGCGAAGCGCTCCATCTCGGCCGCGGTGATCGAGTCGTACGGAATCGAGTCCCCGGCGAGGCCGGTCTCTTCCTGCGCGCCGTTCGAGCAGGCCAGGGGAAGCGCGAGGAAGGCCGCGATCGGCGCCAGTCGGACGATCACCGTCCCCCTCATCGGTAGTTCATCGGCTTCCAGTCGAACGGAAGATTCGCCTCGCGAAGGTGGGCCATCACGGCCTGCAGATCGTCCTTCTTCTTGCCCGAGACGCGAACCTGGTCGCCTTGGATCGCCGCCTGGACCCTGAGCCCGGTTCCCTTGATCCGCTTGACGACGTCCTTGGCCTGCTCGGTCGACAGGCCGGACTGGATCGTCGCCCGCTGGCGCGCCGTTCCTCCGAGTGCCGACTCGACCGTTCCCCATTCGAGCGCCTTCAGCGACACGCCGCGCCGCGAGAGCTTCTCCTCGAGGATCTGGCGGAGAGCCTTGAGCCGCCCTTCGTCCTCCGCGCTCAGCACGAGCTCGTCACCCGTTTCCTCGATGGCGGCCGTCGAGCCCTTGAAATCGAAGCGCGTCCGGACTTCCTTGGTCGCCTGCTGAATCGCGTTCCGCACCTCCATCCTGTCCACCTGGCTCACGATGTCGAACGAGCTTTCGGCTGCCATGCCGTCGATGTCTCCTTCCAGGTCCTCGAGTTCGCTGTTCGAAATTCGTCATGCGGCGTCCGGCGCGCCGATCGCGACGACGATCTTCCCGAACTGCTCCCCCTCGCGCATCCGCCGAAGGGCATCGGGTACGTTCTCCAGCGGGATCTCGGCGTCGATGACCGGCTGGATCCTGCCGCCTTCCACCAGGCGCGCCACCTCGCGGAACTCCCTGCGGTTCGCCATGGTGGACCCGTGTATCGAGATGTGCTTCCAGTACACCCGGTTGATGGGCGTGGTTGCATCGTTCCCGGTGGTCGCTCCGCAGGTGGCGATGCGGCCGCCGCGCCGCACGCACTCGATCGAGTCCCGCCAGGTCTCCTTCCCGACGTTGTCGATGACGAGGTCCACGCCGCGCCTCGCGGTCAGCTCCCGGATCCGGTCGGGGACGCTCTCGCGGGTGTAATCGATCGCCACGTCCGCGCCCAGCCGGATCGCGCGGTCGAGCTTCTCCGCGCTCGACGAGGTGGCGTAGACGTAGGCTCCCGCGTACTTGGCGATCTGGAGAGCGGCCGACGCCACGCCGCCCCCCACCCCGTGGATCAGGACGCTCTCGCCCGCCCGCAGGCGTCCCGCCCTCAGCGCGAGCCGCCACGCGGTCTGGTATGCCAGCGGGAACGCCGCGGCGTTCGTCCACGACAGACCGCGGGGCTTTCGGTACACGTTGACCACCGGGACGACGACGCGCTCGGCGAACGTCCCGGAGACGTGCTCGCCGAGGAGCCGGTAGCGGATGCACATCGACTCCTCGCCCTGCTGGCAGAACTCGCATCTGCCGCAGAAGAGTCCCGGCTGGATGTATACGTCGTCGCCCGGCGCCACGCCGCTGACCCCGGGCCCGACCGCGTCGACCACGCCCGCGCCGTCCGCCCCGAGCACGTGCGGGAACGTCAGCCCGATCCCCGGAATTCCACCCAGGACCCACAGATCCAGGTGGTTCATCGCCGCGGCCACGAGGCGGACCCGGACCTCTCCGGCCCCTGGCGTCGGATCCGGAAGCTCGCCGAACCGCACCACCTCGGGACCGCCGTGCGACTCTATGAAGACGGCGCGCATGCGCAGCGAATGTAACTACTGGCGCTCGACCGACAGCGTGTAGCCTCCGGTATCGCCCGCATTCAGCGTGTTGGCCACGACCGTCCAGCGGCCGGCTTCGTCGAACGTCATGTCGAGGCGGCTATCGGTCCCGCCGCCGCCGTCGTCGTCGTTGAACGCGCGGCCGGTCGGCGAGACGAGCGTCAGGTAGGTGTCGAAGTCCGGGGACTGGAGGAGCAGCACCGCGTGGTCGCCCGCTTGGGCCTCCATCGACCAGCCTTCGTACCACGACTCGTCGTTCCGCATCGGGTCTTCGGCGTTCAGCGTTCCCGACACCGATGCCGTGGGTCCGGCCGGGATCTCGCCGGTCACGGTGAACTCCTCGTCCAGCTCGACCGCGTCCGTGCGCTGGCGGGTCGTCAAAGCGAGCGCGTACTCCCCGCTCTCGCCGGCTTCGTACGAACTGACCTGCACGCGCCACGTGCCGTCCTCTGTGGCGATCGTCTCGACCAGCGCCACCTCTCGTGCGTCGCCGTAGTCGTCGTTCTCGATCTGTTCTCCGGATGGCGAGATGACGATCAGATAGGGGTCGAACGCGACCGAGGTGACGACCGCGACCACCTCCTGGCCCGCCGTGGCGTCGATCGTGTACTCGTCGTACGACTCGCCATCGGCGAGCTTCGGGTCGCTCGGTTCGAGCGAGCCGGCACGCACGGTCTGAGCGTACAGGCAGGGAGCTGCCGCGACCGGGACGAGAGCGGTCACGAGCGCGAAGATCCGCACGATCGAGGACATCGAAAGTCTCCTCCGGAGATGAGTGGAAGCGGCCGGCGGAGCGCCGGATCGCGGCTTCGAATCTATATTCCCCCCGTGCCGCCGTGGACGCCCGACGAGGACATGCCGCTGACCTTCTGCGACCAGTGCGGCTGGCTGCAGCCGGGCCTGGCGGCGGCCTGTGGCCGGTGCGGGATCCCGCTCGATCGCAGCGTCTACGACCCCTTCGTCGCGATCAGCCAGAACGCGGCCATCGTCCGCCAGGCGATCCGCGGACGCGCCAAGCCGTCCACCTTCGGGCGCTTCGCGCTCATCTCGCTGGGTCTGCTGTATCTGCTGTACTCGGCGCTCTTCCTGCACTCGCTCCTCGCGCAACCGTTCTCCCTCGTCGCGCTCGTCTTCGTCCTGCTCGACCTGCTGATCGGCCTCCTCATCCTGTCGGCGTTCCATCGCATGGGATCGCGCGACACCTGGGACGAATACCGACGCTGGTCGTGAGCCGCAGGGCCGGCTCGCGCGGCGGACGTCCGCGGCCGGGCTGCCCATGTGTACGCTGATCGCCTTTCACCGGGTCTGGGCCGATGCTCCGCTGGTCGTCGCCACGAACCGCGACGAGGCCCTCGACCGGCCCTCCGCGCCGCCCCGCTGGCAACGCGGCGAGCCCGCCGTCCTGGCGCCGCTGGACGAGCGCGCGGGCGGGACCTGGATGGGAGCGAGCCGCCGCGGGCTCTGGATCGGCCTGACGAATCGGCGCGCCGGTCCGAACGACCCCGGTCTGCGCTCGCGCGGGCTCCTCTGCCGGGACCTCCTGCGGGCCGCGAGCGCGGCGGACGTCGTCTCACGCCTCGAGTCGCTCGAGGAGCGCTACAACCCCTTCCACGTCGTCGCCGCCGACGCCGAACGCACGGTACTGGTCGAATACGAGTCCGGACGGTCGGACGTTCGCCCGCTCCGACCGGGGTGCCACATCGTCACGAACCGGCCCTCCGACGAGCACACCGACGAGCCCAAGGCGAGGCGCGCGTGGCGGCTGCTCTACGATGCGGGTCTGTGGCCTGCCGATCGTGGAGGGCCGGCGCCGGTCGACCTGGAAGCCCGGTTGGCCGCGATCCTGGGCGATCACGGCGCGGAGGGAAGGGACGCCCTCTGTCTCCACGGCGAACGCTACGGCACGCGAAGCGCGGCGATCTGGCGGATCGCCTGGCCTGGCGGCGGCGCGGGAGCGCCCGAGATCCGGCTCAGCTTCGCCGACGGGCCTCCGTGCACCACTCCGTTCGTGGCCGTAGAAGGTTGGCGCGTTGACGGGCCGGATGCGCCGGGGTAATCTGCCGCCGGCCCTGATCCCGCATACCGCGCGACGAAAAATTCCGCTGGAGGATGGATGACGAACGTCCCCGAGGAGCTTCGCTACAGCAAGGACCACGAATGGGTCTCCTTCGACGAGGAGTCCGGCGTCGCCACGGTCGGAATCACCGACTATGCGCAGGGCGAGCTCGGCGACGTGGTGTTCGTCGAGCTGCCCGGGGAAGGCGCCCCGGTGACCGCGCATTCCCCGTGCGGGACGATCGAGGCGGTAAAGGCGGTCGCGGAGCTCTTCGCCCCGCTGTCCGGTGAAGTCGTCGAGGTCAACGCGACGCTCGAAGACCATCCGGAGACGCTGAACTCCGATCCCTATGGCGAGGGATGGATGATCAAGATCCGCGTATCCGATCCCGGCGAGCTCGAAGACCTGATGGACTCCGCGGCGTACTCGGAACACATCGGCTGAAAGTGTCCCAGGGCGTTCCAGCCGACGATCGTTTCGCGGATCGGCACATCGGCCCGCGCGACGAGGACATCCGCTCCATGCTCTCGACGCTGGGCCTCGACAGCCTCGAGGCTCTGGCCGACCACGTCGTCCCCGCGGACATCCGGCTCCGGCGGCCGCTCGATCTGCCCGCGGCGGCGACCGAGGAGGCGGCGCTGGCCGAGCTGGCGGCGCTGGCCGCGAAGAACCAAGTGTGGCGCTCGTGGATCGGCATGGGCTACCACGATTGCGTCACGCCGCCGGTCATCCTCAGGAACGTGATCGAGAATCCGGGCTGGTACACGGCGTACACCCCATATCAAGCGGAAATCGCGCAGGGGCGGCTCGAGGCTCTGCTCGTATTCCAGACGATGGTCGCGGACCTGACCGGCCTGCCGATCGCGAATGCCTCGCTGCTGGACGAGGGGACGGCAGCGGCCGAGGCGATGGCGATGATCCAGCGGGTCACACGGAAGGAGGACGGCAGCTTTCTGCTGGATCGCGGATGCCATCCCCAGACGATCGCCACGGTCACGACGCGCGCCGAGGCGCGCGGAGCGGCGGTCGCGGTGGTCGACGCTCTCGAAGCGGAGATCGACGAGAATGTCGCCGGGGTGCTCGTCCAGTATCCGACGACCGAGGGGGCGATCGAGGGGTACGGCGAGCTCTGCGAGCGCGTCCACGCCGCCGGCGGGCTGGTGGCGGCCGCGACGGATCTGCTGGCCTTGACGCTGCTCGAGCCGCCGGGCTCCTGGGGCGCCGACGTGGCGGTCGGCAACAGCCAGCGCTTCGGGGTCCCGCTCGGTTACGGCGGGCCGCACGCGGCGTTCTTCGCCACGGGCGAGGCGTACGCACGGCAGCTCCCGGGACGGATCATCGGCGTCTCTCGCGACGCGGGAGGGCGAGAGGCCTTGCGGATGGCGCTCCAGACGCGAGAGCAGCACATCCGCAAGGACAAGGCGACGAGCAACGTCTGCACCGCGCAGGTGCTGCTGGCGGTCGTGGCCGCGATGTACGCGGTCTACCACGGACCGCAGGGCCTGACCCGCATCGCGCGCCGGGTCCATGGCCTCGCCTCGATCCTCGCCACGGGGATCGAGCGGTTGGGCGGCAAGCTCACCCACCCGAGGTTCTTCGACACGCTGGCGGTCGAGCTCGAGGAAGGCGAGTCCGAGCGGGTGATGCGGGCCGCCCGCGAGCGGCGGATCAACCTGCGTGCGCTCTCCCCGTCACGGATAGGGATCGCCCTCGACGAGACGGTCGCCGAGACGGACGTCCGCGAGCTCCTGCGCGTGTTCGCGGGCGAAGCGGGCGAGATCCCTGAGGGCGCGACGGGTTCGACGATGCAGGGACGCGGCGGGCGCATCCCCGCGGCGTCCACCAGGACGTCGACGTTCCTCGAGAACCCCGTGTTCCACCGCTACCGCTCGGAGACCGAGATGCTGCGGTATCTCAAGCGCCTCGAGAACCGCGACCTCTCGCTCGCGCACGCCATGATTCCGCTGGGCTCCTGCACGATGAAGCTGAATGCTACAACCGAGATGATCCCGGTCACGTGGCCGGGGTTCGCGCGGATCCATCCGTTCGCTCCGCGAGAGCAGGCGGCGGGATACGCGGAGCTCTTCGAGCAGCTCGAGCGCTGGCTGGCGGAGATCACGGGCTTCGCGCGCGTCTCGCTCCAGCCGAACGCGGGCTCGCAGGGGGAGTTCGCGGGGCTCGTGGTCATCCGCGCGTGGCACCGATCGCGCGGCGAGGAGGGCCGCACCACCTGCCTGATCCCGCAGTCCGCCCACGGTACCAATCCCGCCAGCGCGGTGATGGCCGGAATGCGGGTCGTGGTGGTGAAGACGGACGCGCGCGGAAACATCGACGTCGACGACCTGCGCGCGAAAGCGGAGGAGCACTCCGGCGAGCTGGGCGCGATCATGGTCACCTACCCCTCGACACACGGCGTCTTCGAGACGCGGATCCGCGAGATCTGCGACATCGTACACGACCACGGCGGACAGGTGTACATCGACGGCGCCAACATGAACGCGCAGGTGGGGCTGGCCCGGCCGGGGGACTACGGGGCGGACGTCTGTCACCTGAATCTCCACAAGACCTTCTGTATCCCCCACGGCGGAGGCGGACCCGGGATGGGGCCCATCTGCGTAGCCGAGCACCTTGTGCCGTTCCTCCCCGACCATCCGGTCGTGGATCTGGGGCACGAGCAGTCGGCAGGGACGATCTCCGCGGCGCCCTGGGGCAGCCCGTCCATCCTGCCGATCTCGTGGACGTACATCCGGATGATGGGGCCGGACGGCCTCGCGCGTGCGTCTCAAGTCGCGATCCTCAACGCCAACTACGTTGCGCGCCGGCTGGAGGGGGACTACCCGCTCCTGTACGCCGGGGCCGAAGGGCTGGTGGCCCACGAGTGCATCCTCGATACGCGTCCGCTCAAGCAGCGCTCGGGGGTCGAAGTCGAGGACATCGCCAAGCGGCTCATCGACTACGGGTTTCACGCCCCCACGGTGTCGTTCCCCGTGGCGGGCACGCTCATGGTGGAGCCGACCGAGAGCGAATCCAAGGAGGAGCTGGACCGGTTCGTCGAAGCGCTGGCCGCGATCCGCTACGAGATCCGCGAGATCGAGAGCGGTGTCGCCGATCCGGAAGACAACCTGCTCAAGAACGCGCCCCACACGCTCGCCGATCTGACGGCCGACGAATGGACGCATTCGTACTCGCGCGAGCGCGCGGCGTTTCCCATGCCGTCGTCCGCCGACCATAAGGTATGGCCGGTGGTGGGCAGGGTGGACGCGGCGTACGGCGACCGCAACCTGATTTCGACCTGTCCGTCGGTCGAGGAGTACGCATCGGCGGGAGCATGAGAGAGGAGGAAGGCGATGGCTAGGCTGACATGGCACGGCCACTCGTGCTTCGAGTACGAGACATCCGAGGGGAGGATCCTCGTCGATCCCTTCCTGACCGGGAACCCCAAGGCCGACGTCGGTGCCGACGACCTCCAGGGGATCGACGCCATCGTGGTCTCGCACGGCCACGGCGACCACTGGGGCGACACCGTGGCGATCGCGAAGCGAACCGGCGCGCTCGTCGTGGCCGCCTACGAGCTCGCCAGCCTGGCCTCCGATCGCGGCTGCAAATCTCACGGGCTCGCCTGCGGCGGCGGACGGCAGTTCGACTTCGGTCACGTCAAGCTGGTGCCCGCCGCCCACGGCTCGATGACGGAGGCCGACCCGAAGTATTCGACGAACCCGTGCGGGATCGTGATCACCGCGGAGGAGAAGACCTTCTACCACGCCGGCGACACCGCGCTGACCGCCGACATCAAGCTGCTGGGCGAGCTCTACCGCTTCGACTGCGTCTGCCTGCCGATCGGCGACAACTACACGATGGGGCCCGCGGACGCCCTCCACGCGGCGCGGTTCCTGTCGGCGGGGCTGGTCGTGCCGATGCACTTCGGGACATTCCCGCCGATCGAGCAGGATGCCGCCGCGTGGGCGGCCGAGGTCCGCTCCGCCACCGGGTCGCGCTGCGAGGTGCTGGAGCCCGGCGGCTCGGTAGAGTTTTAGCCGGACCATTCCCGCGAGCGAAAGGGTACCATCGGGATGCGGCGCCTCCCGATATCGTGGCTGCCTCCGCTCGTGGCCGGGCTGCTGTCGCTACCGGCAGCGTGCGGTGACGAGCCGGAGTCCGCTTCGGTCGCGATCGTCGCCGACTCCGCCGCCCCTGACTCCGGGCTGCCGGTCTCCACCGGGGCCGTGTCCACGAACGTCGACGTCACGGTCGCCGGGCGGGTAGTGGACGACGAAACCGGCGAGGGAGTGCCCGGGGGGTACGTGATCGTCCTCGCGCCGGGAGTCTCGTTCGAAGAATGGGAGGGGAGCTCCGACGAGGAGGTCGAGGAGCTGATGGCGGGGGCCGCGGTGACCGACAGTCTGGGCCGCTACGAGGTGCCCGACCTGCCGCGGGGCCTCGACTTCACCGTCGTGGTGGCGGCGCGCGGGCACACTCCCGCGATCTTCGAGAGCGGGTTGTCCGTCCGGCCCGACGACCCGCCGGTGACCCGGATCGCCGACGTGCGGCTCGAGCCGCGATGACCGCGCCGGACACCTCCGCGACAGCTGGAGCGCGCTCCCGCTGGCGACTCCTGGAGACCGGCGCCCGGTCCGGCGCGTGGAACATGGCCTGCGACTCCGCGCTACTCGCGGCCGCCGAGCTGCCCGGCTTTCCCCCGACATTGCGGCTCTTCGCCTGGGACCCGCCCGCCGTCTCGCTCGGGCACCATCAGCCGGACCCCACTGTCGACGAGATCGACCAGCTGCGGGCCCGCGGGGTGGAACGGGTGCGCCGGCCGACCGGTGGACGCGCAGTGTTCCACGGCGGCCCGGACCGGGAGTTGACGTACAGCGTCGTCGCTCCGCTGAAGGAGGCGGTGCTGGGAGAGGGGCTGGCGGAGTCGTGCCGGGCGATCCATCGCGCCGTCGCCGCCGGCCTCTCGGCGCTCGGAATCGACGTCACCCTCGCCGCGAGGCCCGTGGTCGGGCCGGGGAGGCGAGACCCGCACCGAGCTGTGGAGCGCGCCGTCCGGCCGACGAGCCGGCGCGCGTGCTTCGACGCGGCCGTGCCATCGGAGATCGAAGCCGGCGGCCGGAAGCTCGTCGGCAGCGCGCAGCGGCGCTCACGGTCGGCGCTCCTCCAGCACGGTTCGATTCCACTCGCCGGCGATCAGTCGCTGCTCGCGGAGATCTGGCCCGACAGCCTGCGCCGCGGGCGCTCGACGACCGTCTCGGAAGCCGCCGGGCGCCGCGTCGGCTTCGCCGAGCTGGCCGCAAGTCTGCGGGCCGCGTTCGAGCTCTGGCTCGGCACCGCACCCGAGCCCGGCGCGCTCACGGAACGCGAGCTGGCCGCGATCGAAGCCCTGTGCGGCTCGCCCGCGCTCGCTTGACATGGTCGCGCGGCGGCGGCGATACTCTCGGGCGATGCCGCGACCGTCCGTCGCGCCCTCGGCGCCACATCCCTGAATCCCTCCGCGAGGTACTTCTCATGAACGCGCGAACCGGCATCCCGATCGGCATCCTCTCCCTCCTGGTGCTCGGCTGCGGCGGGGGCGAGCCCGCCGGCGAGGGCCCCGGAACCGCGGAGGCCCCGGTCGACGGCGGCACCGCGGTGATCTCGACGGTCAGCGACTTCGACGCCTTCAACGAGCTCGTCTCGACGGACTACGACACCAATCAGACGATGAGCTACATCCTCTTCATGAACCTCATCCAGCTCGACGAGGAGATGAACTACCGGCCGTACCTCGCCGACTCGTTCTGGATGTCGGAGGACGGGCTGTCCCTGTCGTTCCGGATCCGCGACGGGGTGACGTGGCACGACGGGACTCCGGTCACGGCGGACGACGTGGTCTGGACCTACGAGCTGTCGGTGAACCCGGACATCGCTTACGCCAACAGCGCCTACTTCCAGTACGTGACCCGGGCCGTGAAGGTCGATGACCGCACCGTCCGCTTCGACTTCAGCGCGGCACACTCCGATGCCCCGATGGACTTTACCGAGTGGAGCATCATGCCCAAGCATCTCCTGGAGGACATCCCGGCCGCGGAGATGCGGAACGCCCCGTTCAATCGCAACCCGGTGGGCAGCGGGCCCTTCCGCTTCGTATCGTGGGATTCGAACCAGCAGGTGGTCTTCGAGGCGAATCCCGACTTCGTGTTCGGAAGGCCGCACCTCGACCGGATCGTCGTCCGGATCATCCCCGAGCAGACGACCGAGCTGACCGAGCTCCTCACCGGCGGCGTCGATTTCATGCGCGCGGTGCCGCCCGCGGAGATGCATCGCGTCGAGGAAAGCGACGACCTGTACGCGATCACGTATCCGGCGCGCTCCTACACGTTTCTCGCCTGGAATACCCGCAACCCGCTGTTCGAGAGCGCCAAGGTGCGACGCGCGCTGACGATGGCCATCAACCGGCAGGAGATCGTCGACGCCCTGCTGTACGGACACGGAACGGTCGCGGTCAGCGACGCGATGCCGTTCCAGTGGGAGTTCAACGAGGATCTCGAGCCCTGGCCCTACGACGTCGAGCAGGCGCGGCAAATGCTCGCCGAGGAAGGGTGGATCGACCACGACGGTGACGGGATCATCGACAAGGACGGGCGGCCGTTCCGCTTCGTCCTGCGCACGAATCAGGGGAACGACCTGCGCGAAGACATCGTGGTCATCGTCCAGAATGCGCTCCAGCAGGTGGGGATCGACGCACAGCCCCAGATGGTGGAATGGAACACGTTCATCACAGATCTGAAGGACAAGAAGTTCGAGGCCGCAGTGAGCGGGTGGTCGGTGGACTTCAAGTTCAATCCGACCGATACGTTCTCCACCGAAGCGATCGGGGGCCAGTACAACTATCCGAGCTACAGCAACCTGACGGCCGACTCGCTGATGGAGCTCGCGCTGTCTACGCTCGACCGCGAGGCGGCGAAACCCCTCTGGAGTCGGTATTCCGAGATCATTCACCAGGATCAGCCGTACACGTTCCTCTACTACCTGAACGAGCGGGTGGGCGTGAACAATCGCTTGCGGGGCGTCGAGGCCGATGCGCGCGGGCACCTGATCAACGCCGCCGAGTGGTGGATCCCCGAGGACATGCAGCGCGGGGGTGGCGAGCAGCCCGTGGCGCTGGCCGCGGAAGTCGATCGTTGAGTCTGCCGGAAGGACAATCGATGCGCGCGAATCGATGGCTGGTGGGAGCGGCGGCGGCGATCCTGGCGGCCTGCGGGGGCGGCGAAGCCGGTGAGCAGGCCGGCGCCGAGGGCGTCCCGGCCGACGGCGACATGCTGGTCGTCGGCATTGCCGAGGATCTCGACACGATGTTCCCGCCGCTGTCCAACGCCGCCGGCGCGAGCGACGTCTGGGGCAATGTCTATTGGTACCTGATGCGGTCGGAGCCCGACTTCATCCACTTCCGCCCCGGCCTCGCCGACTCGTTCGCGTTCAGCGAGGACTCGCTGCAGGTCACGTTCTACATCCATCCCGGCATCACGTGGCACGATGGCGCGCCGTTCACGGCCGAGGACGTCGTGTTCGCGCACAGCGTGTGCAAGTCGCCCGAGATCAACTGGCCGGCCGCGAGCTGGCTCGATCACATCACCGACGTCGAGGCGGTCGACTCGCTGACCGTTCGCTACACGTACGACGAGCGGTACATGTACCAGGTCGTGGACGCGAATGTCTGCCATCCGCTGCCCGAGCACATTCTCGGTGACGTGCCGTTCGGCGAGATGCAGAATCACCCGATCGGCCGCCAGCCGGTCGGGAACGGGCCCTTCCGCTTCGTCTCCTGGGCCCCGGGTCAGGAAGTCGTTCTGGAGGCGAACACCGACTTCGTCCTCGGCCGTCCTCACCTCAACCGGATCTCGTTCCGCATCATTCCCGAGACGACCAACCTCGCCACCCAGGTCCAGAACGGCGACGTCGATCTGTGGCCGCGCTTCTCGCCGCCCTCCCTCTACCCGGAATTCAAGGCGGATCCCGACCTCGTCGTTCATTCCTATCCCGGCCGCTCGTACGCGTATCTCGCGTGGAACACCCAGGATCCGATGTTCCAGGACAAGCGGGTGCGACAGGCGCTCACCCTCGCCACTAACCGCCAGGAGATCGTCGAGGCCCTTCTCTATGGCCAGGGCCAGGTGGGGACCCAGCCCTTGATCTCGACCATCTGGGCGCACGACCCGACGATCGAGCCGTACCCGTTCGACCCGGACAGCGCGAAGGCGCTGCTCGATGCGGCCGGCTGGGTCGACTCCGACGGCAATGGGATCCGCGAGAAGGATGGCCGTCCGCTTTCGTTCTCGATGAAGACGAACACGGAGAACCGGCTTCGCGTCGACATCATCACCGTGCTCCAGCAGCAGCTCAAGGCGGTGGGCGCGGAGGTGCGGCCCGATCCGCTCGAGTTCAACACGCTCGTCGAGCAGTTGATGGCGAAGGAGTTCCAGGCCGCCGTGGGCGGTTGGGTGGTGGGCATCAAGGCCGAGCTTGCGCCCTTGTTCGGCGAGGGCGAGCCCTTCAACTTCGTCAGCGCGGACGACCCCGAGCTGCAGCGGCTGATCGGGGAGGCCGAGCTGACCCGCGACATGAACGCGGCCAAGGCGCTCTGGTCGCAAGCCCAGCGCATCATCGTCGACCAGGGCTACTATACCTTCCTGTTCCAGATCAACGACCTGCACGCAATCGACAGCCGCTTCCAGAACGTCGACATGAACGCCTACGGCTGGGGATTCAACCTCGAGGAGTGGTACGTGCCCGAGGGCAGGCAGAAGTACGACGTGCCGGTGGGCCCGGCTCCGGTCGCGCTGGGCGCCGGCCGCTGAGGGCGCCGGTGTAGGCGGTGACCGGCTTCATCATACGGCGCACCCTGCAGGCGATCCCGATCCTGCTGGGGGCCTCCACCCTGATCTTCATCCTCATGCATGCCGCGCCGGGCGATCCGACATCGATGTATCTGCGGCCGGACATCGATCCCGCCGTGGTCGAGCAGATGCGCAAGAATCTCGGGCTCGACCAGCCCGTCCATGTCCAGTACGTGCGCTGGCTGACTTCCTTCGCCAAGGGCGACTTCGGCTATTCGTTCAGCCAGAAGCGGCCGATCGTCGACATCATCAAGGACACGCTCCCGAATACGATGCTCCTGTCGGGGATCGCACTCCTGATCATCTTCGCGGTGGGGGTGGTCATCGGGACGATCCAGGCTGTGCGGCAGTATTCCTGGGTCGACAACGTGGCGACCATCGGCGCGTTCTTCTTCTATTCGATGCCGTCGTTCTGGTTCGGCCTCATGCTCATCCTGCTCCTGTCGTACAAACTGCAATGGCTGCCGGCGAGCCAGATGACTTCGGTGAACTTCGAATTCCTGCCGACGAGCGAGCAGTGGCTGGACCGCTTGAAGCACTTGATCATGCCGGCGGTGGCGCTGGGCATCGGCGGGGCGGCATCCGTCGCGCGATACATGCGGAGCGGAATGCTCGAGCAGGTTCGCCAGGACTACGTGCGCACGGCTCGCGCCAAAGGTCTGTCCGAACGGGTCGTCATCTTCAAGCATGCCATGCGGAACGCCCTGATTCCGATCATCACGCTGCTGGGCCTCTATCTGCCGTTCCTCGTCGGCGGGGCGGTCCTGATCGAGACGATCTTCGCATGGCCCGGCATCGGCCGCCTGATCGTCACCGCGATCTTCCAGCGCGACTATCCGGTCGTTCTCGCCACCGCGTTCGTCTCGGCGATCGTGGTCGTCCTGGGAAGCTTCATCGCCGACGTCCTCTACACGGTCGTCGACCCGCGGGTCCGGATC
>DASRVB010000150.1:0-5180 GCA_035687725.1 Gemmatimonadota bacterium | reverse complement strand
AGCACGGCAGGAGCGGCCGGATCACCGGCGTTCCGCTCCATTCGTCGATCGCCCGCGGACCACCGAGGCCGTCGATGCTGGCTCCGCGCGCGATCCTGAGCAGCACGGTCTCCACGCGATCGTCCCGCTGGTGCGCGGTAGCGATCGCCCAGGCGCCCTCGTCTTCGGCGACCTCACGCAGGAACTCGTAGCGGATCTCCCGAGCGGCCGCCATCGGTCCGCGGCCGCTCTCCCGCGCGCGCATCGGAGCGTCGCCCGCGCCGCGAACGACTCGCGTCCCCCACGCTGCGCCGACCGCTTCGACGAATCGCCCGTCCTCCGCGCCTGCTGGCCTGCGGACGCCATGATCGAAATGGGCGGCCACGACCTCCAGATCGGACCCCCCGACGCCATCGCGCCCCAGCAGGGCCAGGAGCGTCATCGAGTCGATGCCGCCCGACACTCCGATCACGAGCCGTCCCCCCTCCACGGGCGCGAAGTGACGCAACCAGTGGTCGCGGAACGCGGTCGGCAGAGCATCCATGCGATGCGACGTCGGCGTCATACCCTAACCCTTCCCCCGTACGAGCCCAGAGTGATCAAAACGGTCCAGCTGCAAGGCGGGCGACGAGAGGATTCCGAGGCGTACCTGGAGGTACGCCGCAGGAAGACACGAGGAGCCCAACGCAGCAGATGGGCCGTTTTCATCATTCTGGTGGCGGCGGCAGGATTCGAACCTGCGACCCAGGGCTTATGAGTCCCTTGCTCTACCAGGCTGAGCTACGCCGCCACGGGCTTGCGCGAAGATGTCGGCGAAGACGCCGATCGAGAGGGCGAGGACGCCGAATCGAGAGAAAGAGAAAGGGGTCGGCTCGAGCTCGCGGGCCAACCCCTCTCTGACTTGGTAGCGGGGGCGGGATTTGAACCCGCGACCTTTGGGTTATGAGCCCAACGAGCTACCAGACTGCTCCACCCCGCGATGTGGGGCAGAAAATAGCCGCTCCCCGCCGGGTGTCAAGGCGTCGAGAGGGGCGCCAGAGGGGCAGCCGCGGCCCGCATCGAGTCGGCGGCGGCGGCCTCCTGCCGTGCCGCGCGGGCGGCCAGCGACTCGGCCACGGTTTCGCGAATCCCCTCGGGAACCGGCACGATCCGGTACACCATGTCCCCGGGGCGGACCATCCCCTTCTCGCGGGCCAGCCGCTCGAGCGCATAGTCGTCGTCGGACAGCCGCTGACGCTGGGCGAGAAGCTCCCGGTTCTCGCGCTTGAGCTCGGCGATCCGCTCCTCGGTTTGCCCCCGCTCGACGCGCAGCATGAAGAGGTGCCACGGCCGGTGGTCTCCCATGAAGAACCCGTAGCCCACGAGCGCCGCGACCAGGCCCAGGAAGATCGCCTTCTGCCGCCGCCGCTCGCGCCGGTCCGCGAGGCGCTTCCGCGTCACGACTGCCTCGCGAAGGCATCGCGACCCGCGTACCTGGCGCGCTCTCCGAGTCGTTCCTCGATCCGGAGCAGCCGGTTGTACTTGGCGGTCCGCTCGCCGCGGGCCGGGGCGCCCGTCTTGATCTGGCCGGCGGCGGTCGCGACCGCGAAGTCGGCGATGAACGTGTCCTCGGTCTCTCCGGATCGGTGCGAGATCACCTGCGCGTACCCGGCCTTTCGCGCGACGTCGATGGCGGCCAGCGTCTCGCTTACGGTCCCGATCTGGTTGAGCTTGATCAGGATCGCGTTCGCCGCGCCGGCCTCGATGCCGCGCTCGAGCCGGTCGGGATTGGTCACGAACAGGTCGTCGCCGACGAGCTGGACCTTCCCGCCGAGCCGCATCGTCAGCGCGAGCCACCCCTCCCAGTCGTCCTCGGAGAGCCCGTCCTCGATCGAGACGATGGGATAGCGCTCGGCGAGTCGCGCGTAGTCGTCGATCAGGTCGTCGGCGCTCATGGGATCCGACCCGCGCTTCTTCCAGCGGTACTGCCCCTCCGCGAAGAGCTCGGTCGCGGCGACGTCGAGCGCGAGCGCGACGTCCTCTCCGGGCTCGTACCCGGCCGCCTCGATCGCCTCGATCAGCGCGTCGAGCGCCGCTTCGTTGGAATCGAGATCGGGCGCGAAGCCGCCCTCGTCGCCTATCGCCGTCGAGAGGCTGCGCTTCGCCAGCACGCGCTTGAGCGAGCCGTAGACCTCGGCGCCGGCGCGCAGGGCCTCGGCGAACGTCGGCGCCGAGATCGGCGCGACCATGAACTCCTGGATGTCGACGGTGTTGTCGGCGTGCGCACCGCCGTTCAGGATATTGAGGAGCGGAACCGGGAGGAGCTCGCCGTCGCCCAGAGAGCGGAAGAGCGGCTCGCCGGCGGCCTCCGCAGCCGCCGTGGCGACGGCCATCGATACGGCCAGGACCGCGTTGGCGCCGAGCTTCGATTTGTCGCGCGTGCCGTCGAGCTCGACGAGACGCGCGTCGAGCGCGACCTGGTCGGCGACGTCCATGCCCACCACGGCCGGCGCGACCATGCTCCGCACGTTCTCGATCGCGCGCGTGACGCCCGCTCCGAGGAAGCGCGACTCGTCGCCGTCCCTGAGCTCGAGCGCTTCGTGTTCGCCGGTAGATGCGCCGGACGGGACGATGGCCCGGCCGCAGGCCCCGCCGTCCGTATGGCACTCGACCTCCACGGTCGGCCGCGCGCGGGAGTCGAGGACCTCGCGGGCCACGAGACGGGCGATCCTGGACAAGGAGACGCTCCCCGATCGAGGTGAAACCGGAGCCGCGGCGATCGCGGCCGTCGCGAGCGATGTCGAATGCGGATGGGTGGAGAAATCCTACGCCGGGGCCTCGGCGCGCGCAACTGCGCTCGCACGTTCCTCGCAACTGCGCTCAGCGGAAATGATCCCAGCTCCCGGGCGTGATCGCCTCCTCGGCTCCGCCCTCGCGGACGACGATCCCGCTCCCCTCCTCGACGCTCCCGATCCGGGTCAGCGGAATCCCGAAGCGCGACGCGAATTCCGCGGCGTGCGGACCGATCGAACCCGGAGGCGCGCTGGCGGCGATCTCGAACTCCTCTCCGCCGTGGAGCGCCCAGATACGCGCGTCCGCCCCCAGACGCGCGGCTGCGTCGAGCGCGTCGTCGTGAACGGGGAGATGTCCGGCCTCGATCGCGATCCGGACGCCGCTGCGATCGGCGACGTGCGACAGATCTCCGGAGATTCCATCGGAGATGTCGATCAGCGCGTGGAGAGCTGCGCGCTCGGCGAGCCACGCGACTTCCGCGAGACGCGGCTCCGGACGGGCGAGCCGCCGAACGGCGCGGTGCGCGCGCGCAGCGGAAAGGCGCGCGGGATCGTTCCCCGCTTCCGTGAGGAGCTCGATCGCCGCCGCCGGCGCGCCGAGGGCGCCGGTCACCCACACCTCGTCGCCCGGCTTGGCGCCCCCACGGCCCGGTGGAGCCCCGCGCGGGCAGCGGCCGAGAGCGGTCACCGTCAGCTGGAGCGGACCCTCGGAGCGCGAGAGGTCCCCTCCCAGCACCGGGCAATCGGATCGGATCGCGAGATCCCGGAGTCCACGATAGATGCCCTCCAGCCGGGCCTCGAACGCGGCACGCGATCCCGCCGCCGTCACCAGCACGCCGATCGGCTCGGCGATCGCCGCCGCGAGGTCGCTCAGGCTCGCGGCAAGCGCGCGATGCCCTACCGCTTCCGGATCGAGCCAGTCGAAGCGGAAGTGGACCCCCTCGACGAGCGCGTCCGCGGTCCATGCCCACGCCTCGCCGTCGCGGCCCTCGATGACCGCCACGTCGTCGCCGGCGGCGATCCGGTCACCTGCGCGTGCGGCCGGCCCCAGCACGTCGAGGAGGCGGTCGATCCAGGCGAACTCCCCGCGCGTGTTCACCGACGGTGGCGGACGTCGACCACGATGCGCGACGGATCCCCGAACCGGGCGAGGCGGAAGGGCTCGGGGGATCGCACCGCGAGGACCCACGTGACCACCGCTTCGAAGTCGCAGGTCTGGACGATCTCGACGACGACCGGAAGATCGGTCGCGCGGTGGCGCTCCGCGATCGTGGGCCGTCCGGCTTCGGTGTGCGCGTTCGCGGGCGTGAGCCGGACCTCGAGCCAGGCGTCCCCCGGCAGTGGCACGGGCTCGCCCGACCCGCACGAACGAACCGGGTCGTCCACGTACTCGACGTGGATGCCGGGAATGTCCCCCTGGAGCTCCCACACGACGCGGTCGAACCCCTCGTGCCGCGCGGCGCGGACCGAGACGAGCGTCGATGTCCCGGCGTCTCCGGACGGGATGGCGACAACGCCGGCGGTCCACGACCCGGAGGCGGCGGTCGCGCTGTCGGGGGCGGCAGCCGTGTCCGCCTCCGCTTCGTCGATGGTGTCGCGCCCGGCGGCGATCGCGCGGGTGTCCGTTTCTTCGGCGTCACCCGTGGCGGAGGGCGCGGGATCCGCGAGCGAGATCGTGTCGCGGTTCTCGGGTGGTCCGGGCTCCTGGCCGCCACCACAGGCAGCCACCGGCAGGATCCCCGCGACCAAGAGGTGCCACGCGACGCGACGCACCCCGGCGCTCACCGACGCGCCTCCCGCCACGCGAACCGGCTGACACCCGCCGGGGTCGACGCCCAGACGACGCCATCCTCGGCGAGGAGGTGGAAGACGGGCGCGCCGGCCAGGCCGTCCGCGTTCGTCCACTCGTCCCACTCGCCGGTATCCGGCCGCCACCGGGCAAGCCCTCTCGTCGAGCCGATCCAGACGTTTCCGCCGGGGTCGACGGCCAATGCGAACGCCTCCGTCACGCGGCTCTCGCCGGGCCTCCACGTCCCCGCGCGGCGGTCGAACACCTCGATCCCGGCGGCACCCGCGAGGAGGAGGAGCGTGTCGGTCGCCGCCAGTGCGCGGATCGACCCTCCTCGGGATTCCACGCGGGTCATCTCAGCGGGCACGCGCGGCAGAGCGCCGGCTCCCTCCGAAATCGAGTCGCGCCGGCCCGCGAAGAGACCGGCTTCCGTGCCGGCGTACACGGCTTCGGGCGTGACCGCGACGGCGACCACCCTGCGGCCCGCGAGCCAGCGGCCCGCCACGGCGCCCGTTCCGCGGTCGAGCGCAGTCAGGCCGTCCTCCCCGCCGATCCAGAGCAGCGATCCGTCCCGCGCGAGCGCGCGAGTCGCGCTCGCTCCGTCCCGCGGCCAGCGCCGGTCCCAGTCCTCTCCGATCCCA
>DASRVB010000149.1:0-7142 GCA_035687725.1 Gemmatimonadota bacterium | reverse complement strand
TACTCTGCGCGCCGCGGCGCGTGCCAGAACCTTTTTGGAGGCTGGCTTCACAGCCATTCGGGACCTCGGTAACGTCGGACCTTACGCGGACGTGGCGCTCAAGACCGCGATCGATGAGGGAACTCTGTCGGGGCCTCGCCTCTTCGTCTCGGGGCCCGGCCTGAGCCCCCCGGGTGGACAATTTCCGGGGATCGTGTGGGAGCACCGCGACCTTGCCGGCGAGGAGTACCGCATAGTTCGCGGACCGGAAGACGCGCGCCAGGCAGTGATCGAGCACGTCACGCAAGGCGTGGACGTGATTAAGGTCTACGCCGACAACGATCCGAATCCCGGCTACCTGTCAACGCCGGAGATCGAGGCCATCGTCGCCGAAGCGAAAGTCCTCGGCGTTCCCGTCACCGCCCATGCCACACACGACCGCTCAATCCAGCTGGCCGCCCGCGCAGGCGTGGATGCGATCGAGCACGCCTATGAGGTAGCGGACAGCACGCTCGCCCTCATGGCAGCCAAGGGGATCGCGCTCGTCCCCACCGACCTCGACTCGGTATCCGTGATCCGCTACATCGACCGATCGGGGCAGGACATGCCTCCCTGGGAGGAGATCGAGCCATATCTCGAGGAACGGCGCGATCGAATTCGCCGCGCGCGGGCCTACGGCGTCACGATCGTGGCGGGGTCGGACAACTACATCGACTTCGGCGTTCCGCAGGGCGAGGCCGCAAAACGCGTCCTGTCCGCCTACCTGGAAGCCGGGATGCCGGCTGCCGAGATCCTCCAGGCCGCGACGATTCGCGCGGCGCGGCTGATTGGAGACGACGATCTTGGCGTCCTGCGACCCGGCGCCTACGCCGATGTCATCGCCCTGGAGGGCGATCCCCTCGAGGACTTCACTGCCCTCGAGCGAGTCCGATTCGTAATGAAGGCCGGCGCGATCGTCAGCGGGAGGCCGTAACGCCGGTCAGGGCCGGGCCGTCCGGAGGCCCCGTTGCCCCGCACACGGAAGCGCCCAGAAGGACGCCGATCAGAAACACGCCGACGGCTAGCAAACGGCTCGTTTCCAGCATGCCGCCATGCTGGCCCCGATGCCCGGCCGCCGCCACCCTCCTGCAGCGAACGGCCGGCATCCCGCTGCCAGCTGCACGCTTCTGGCCGTGCGATTCCGGCGGTTCGCTGCGCGCGGGTGGCGGCCTGCCAGCTTCCGGACGAGCATGCTAGCCTGTCGGGATGCGGCCGCGTCGGGGGACGCGACGCGCTCGCGACGGAAGCCACCTACCCCGGGAGATACGCGCTGCAGCCCGTCACGCGTCTGATACGCCGTTGGAGGTTCTGGGGGCTCGTCCTCCTCCTCTGGTCGATCCCCAGCCTCATCGGCACGCTCGTCTACTACGCCCGCATGGCGGCGACCCCGTATCCGGTCTCCCTGCGTGCCGCCATGGTGTACCAGTTCGCGGCCTGGTATCCGTGGGTGCTGCTGACGCCGTTCGTCCTGGCCGTGGGACGCCGGTTCTCGCTCGAGCGCTCGAGCCCCTGGGTCGCCCTGCCCGTGCACCTCGTCGCCGCGCTCGCCGTCGGCGCCACGCATCTCGCGCTGGCGCTGGCGGGCATGCGCGCGGTGGCCCCGGAGCCGCCGGAACGAACGTTCTCGGCCGCCTACGTGGACTGGATGCTCCCTACCTACCTGGAGTTCACGGTCCTCATCTACTTCGCGATCCTGGGCCTCGTATACGCCATCGAGTACTACCGGCGCTACGTGCGGGGCACGGTGCACGCCTCCCTGCTGGAAGCCGAGCTGGCCAGGGCGCAGCTCCAATCCCTGAGGACGCAGCTCCAGCCCCACTTCCTGTTCAACACGCTGCACGCGATCTCGTCCCTCATGGACGAGGACATCCGCGCGGCGCGACGGATGATCGCCCGTCTCGCCGACCTGCTCAGGACCACGCTCGACACGGGCGATCAGCAGGAGGTGCCGCTCCTGCGGGAGCTCGAGACCCTGCAGCTGTACCTGGACATCGAGCGCGAGCGCTTCTCCGACCGGCTGCGGGTCGACCTCGACGTGCGACCCGACGTGCTCGAGGCTCGCGTGCCGAGCCTCCTGCTTCAGCCGCTGGTGGAAAACGCCGTGCGCCACGGCATCGCGCCGCTCCAGGGGGGAGGCCGCGTCACGGTGTCGGCGGCCCGCGAAGCGGGCCGGCTCCTGCTGGCGGTCGAGGATGACGGCGCGGGCGCCCTCGATGACGGGACGGCGGCGCGGGAGGGCGTGGGGCTTCGCAACACGCGGGCGCGCCTCGAGCGGCTCTATCCGGAGTCCCACATTCTCACGATCGAACGTCCCGACGCGGGCGGGTTCCGGGTGCGGATCGAGATCCCGTTCTCGACCGTCTCCCAGGCCAACGGCTCCAACGGGGGAGGGCCCCGGCCTTGAACGCCATTCGCGTGGTGGTCGTGGACGACGAGCCTCTGGCGCGCAGGCGCATCGTGCGGCTGCTCGAGAGCCGTGAGGGATTCGAGCTGGCCGGGGAGTTCGACAGCGGCAGGAAGGCCGCGCTGGCCATCCCCGAGATCGACCCCGATCTGCTGTTCCTGGACGTCCAGATGCCCGAGATGGGCGGCTTCGAGGTGCTGGAGTCGCTGTCCCGATCGCGACCGCCTGTGGTGATCTTCGTGACCGCCTACAACCACTACGCGGTGCGCGCCTTCGAGGTCCACGCCCTCGACTACATCATGAAGCCCTTCGACGACGACCGCTTCGACGAGGCTCTGGTCCATGCCCGCGCGCAGCTGCGGCTGGAATCGGGCGACTCCCTGCGCCGCCGGCTCGACGCCGTGGTGCGCGCGCTGCACGGCGGCGGATCCGACGCGCCCCCGACCTCGCCCGCATCGGCGTCCCGCTGGATCGAGCGCCTGGTCGTGCGCAGCCAGGACCATGCGTGGTTCGTCCGGGTCGCCGACATCGAATGGATCGAAGCAGCCGACTACAACGTCCGGATCCATACGTCCGCGCAGACGTATACCACCAGGGAGACGCTCTCGGGTCTGGCCGAGCAGCTCGATCCCCGGCGCTTCGTCCGCGTCCACCGCTCGACGATCGTCAACCTCGACCACGTGCGCGAGATCCAGCCGTACTTCCACGGCGCGTACATCCTGGTGCTCCAGGACGGAACCGAGCTGCGCCTCAGCCGCGCGCGCCGTCACGCCTTCGAAGACGCCCTCGGCCAGTCGCTCTAGGCATCACAGGGCCGGCCCCCGGCGGTCCCCGAACGGAGGACACCGTATGCAGCGGCTCGCGCCGTGCTCCGGGGCGTCGCCGGCCTTTGTCGGGCCGGCCCCGATCCGCGCGCGGGGCCCGTGCGGGCCCCGCGCTTCCTCTCGATACCTGTGTCGCGGGGCGGACCCCGCCTCCGGCGCGGCTGCTAGAACAGCATGCTCACGCTGAAGTTGTTGGTGCCGCCCAGGCGGCCCCAGTCGCGGTACGCGTAGTCGAACCCGGAGCCGAACGCGCCGAAGTCGAACTGCAGGCCGGCGCCGAAGCCCAGCCCGCGGAACACGTCGTTGTCGTTCACGCTGTCGCCCAGGTCCTCTTCGTCCTGCTGGTACGTGTAGCCCGCGCGCGCCGCCAGCGTGGTGGCCACGCCCCCGTTGTTGGACGGGATCAGCGTCTGCTGCCACTCCCCGCCCACCGAGTACGTCGTCTCCAGCTGTCGCGGCGCGGCGAACTCCGCGTTCACGATGAAGCTCGACGCCTCGCTCTCCAGCAGGTAGTACGCCAGCGCCGTCTTCAAGGTCGTCGGCGGCCGGAAGTCCTGCGTCCGGAACTCCAGCGGCAGCTCACCCGCGTTGGGGAACGTGGGGAAGTCCGGAGGACGCGCCTCCAGCTCCAGACGGCTACCACTCGAGTTGAAGTTGGTGCCCAGGTTCTGCACCACGAACGCCAGCCGGATCCCACGGCCCGCGAACGTCGTGTGGTAGTTCGTACCGAAGTCGAACTGGTACGCGTCGCTCGACACCCCGAAGATGTTCTCGTGCGCCCACTTCACGCTGGCGCCCGCCATGAAGCGGTCCGAGATGTTGTGCGCGTACGTGCCCTGCACGCTCGTCGAGTACGTGTCGAACTGCTGACCGTTGCCCAGCGGCTCCTCGACGGTCGTCACCTCCATCTTGTCGAACGACAAGACCGTGATCGCCCCGCCCACCGTGCCGTTGCCGCCGAACACCGGCGCGCCCACCCCCACGAAGTTGATCTGCGCGTCCAACGGCATGTTCACGTTCGTGAACAACGCCGCCGGGCTGCGCAAGAAGCCCAACCCCGCCGGGTTCCACCACAAGGCGCTGATGTCGTCCACCACCGCCGTGAACGCCTGACCCATCGCCACGCCGCGGGCGCCCACCGGGATCGTCAGGAACTCGCCACCCGCGTTGCCGATGAACGAGAACCCTTCCACCCGGCCTTCCAGCAACTGCAGCTGGTCGGCGTCCTGGCCGCGTACCGGGGAGAACGCAGCGAGCAAAAGCGCCACCGCGAAGCTCCCCTGTACGGCCTGCTTCCAGAGCTTCCTCATAGGACTCGCCTCCCTCGCCACGTCAGTTGATCACCGCGAAGCGGCCCAGGTGCGTGCGGCCGTCGGGTGTCGTCACGTGGTAGTAGTAGTTCCCACTCGCGACCAACAGGTCGAAGCGGGTTCGAACATCCCATTCCTCCGTGCCGCTGCCGTCGCCGTGCTCCAGGATCCGCACCAGGTTCCCGCTGATCGTGTAGATCCGGATCGTGGCCTGCGGCGGAAGGTTCGTGAACTGGATCCGCTGACGGCCTTCGCCGCGCGTGATCTCGTTGGCCGCGATGAACGGGTTCGGAACCACCGTGATCGCCTGCAGATCCGCGTTCGCCAGCTCGTTCGATCCGCCCGACAGGCTCAGACGCCACTTCGCGCCGGGATACACGTTCACGATGCCACGGAAGATGTCCACCGGGCCCGGATCGGTACCCTCCTCGAAGGCCGTGTTCACGTCGTTGTACTCGAACGGCCCGGGGTGCGCGAACGTCTTCGGCGAGCGGCCGAAGTCGAAGAAGATCCCCCGGTCCCAACCCGAGACCAGGATGATCCGCCACACGTCCCCGTCCTCGGGAAGGTCGGTGATCCCGTCCACGTAGATCGAGTGACCGCCGGGGAACACCACTGCGAACGTCTGCCCCGCCGACAGGCTGATCGTGTTCGTCAGCGGGCCGCAGGTCGGGAAGATCGCCGCCCGTACCGCCGCCGGGTCGCCCGGGGCGATGAACCCCCAGTTGTACCCGCAGATGAAGTCTTCCGGCGTATGGGGGTTGGCCGCGTTCTTGGGCTGCCCGCCCTCGGGGAGCACGTTCCCCGTGATCAGGCTCCGCACCGTGCCGGTAAAGCTGCCCCCGCTCACCGACCACGTCAGCTCGTAGGGCTCACCCGCCATCGCATACGGACCCGCGCCGGCATAGGCCCGCGAGTTCGAGAAGCCGCGCGGGTTACCAACCACCACGCGCTCCCCGAGCGACGAGCCGTCCACCGTCAGCGCGCGGCCGCCCGTAGCCGCGATCGCGTCGGTGCCGCCCAGGTCGCCCAAGGCCAGCGACTGGCCGTTGACGTAGACGTCGTCCGCGGCGCTGAAGTCGGACGCGATGATCATGTCCACCGACGCGTCCGGACCGACGTCCGATTCATCCGTCTCGACGGCGAACGACACCACGTCCTCGCAGAAGACGGTGAAGTCGTAACACGCGTCGTAGAAGCCTACGTTCGGCTGCATCAGGTTCGAGAGGTTCCCGCTGGCATCCTCCCAGTGGAACCACACCCGTCGATGGCCGAAGGCCAGCACGTACCCGCCGTCATACGGGTTCAGCGGCGAGTCGAGCAGCGAGTCGACCACGAAGAAGACCTCGGCCTGTGGGATGTTGACGTCGCGGAACTTCGCGAAGTTGACGCCCACCACCGCGTTCGAGCAGTTCATGAAGTCGAGGTGCTCGCCCGTGGCCAGGTCGATCGTCGCCGTGGGCTCGCTCTCGTCGCAGTCCGAGCCGTCCGCCTGCAAGGCGTTGAGCTGCGGGGTGCCCGCCGCCACGAACGACGACGCGTTCGAGCGCGGCGTGGCGGGGTTCAGGTTCCGGCCGCTCTCCAGCACCAGGCAGCCCGCGGGAATGTCCAGGTCGCCCACGAACTCGTCTGGCAGACCCGTCACCGGCGTCACGCCGCAGTTGACGCTGAACGACGTCACCGCGTAGTAGACCGGGATCCCGTTGATCAGGCCCGGGCCGTTGGACGGGTCGGGGAACGAGCCGCCGCGGTCGGTGATCCCGAACGCGAGACCTGTGTTCGTGCCGATCGGGAAGAACTCGGTCTCGGTGCAGAGCACCGCCACCGGCTCCTCGCCCGGCTCCAGCGCCGCCGGCACCGTCGTCCCCTCGATGCAGAACTCACCCTCCGTGATGTCATCGACCAGGTCGAACTGGGCGATCAGCACCGCATCGTCCGGATTGCCGCTCTCCGAGGCCAGCGTCGTGTTCCCCGTCCGCGAGCGGTACACCCGGAAGCCCTGGAAGTCCTGGATCACGAAGTCGGGGTCGAAGAACGGGTTGGTCACCTCGGCGCCCGTCAGGCCGGCCTCGCCGGCGGTGATGAACGCGTTGGTCGTGCCCGGCACGTCAAGCGACGGGACGAAGATGACCACGTCCTCCTCGAGGAAGATCCCGAGGCCCGGTGCGTTCGGATCCGGGCCACCCGTCTCGTTCCGCAGGAACGGATCCAGCGCCACCTTGGCGAACGGATCCACCGCCGTCACCGGAGCGGCGTCCCACACCACCGTCACCTGGTGATCGCCCGGGATCAGCTCCACCTGCGGGCTGGGCGGCGCTGTCGGCACCAGGAAGCCGGCGTCGAACACCGCCTGCACACCGGCCTGCGCGGCCACGAAGTTGTTGAAGATCGGGATCGGCTGGCCGCCCACGATGGCGCCGTCGGTCGTCAGCTCCGCCGGCGGATCGCCGAACGCCTCGGCGAAGAAGTACGCCGCGTAGATCTCCACGAAGCCGCCCGCCGGCAGCGGGAACTGGCCCGACGAGGCCATCCCGCGGACGTCCTGCGGGATCACGTCGAAGACCACGAAGTCCGGGTCGCCCGTCA
>DASRVB010000148.1:0-49188 GCA_035687725.1 Gemmatimonadota bacterium | reverse complement strand
AGCCGGCCGCGAGGCGAAACCCGGCGCAGGGCGTCCAGCATCTCCTCCCATCGCTTGTCGGCCAGGATGCCGGCGACGACCGTCCAGCGCTCGTCGACCGTCCCCGGAAGCGCGGCGATCAACCGGTCCATCGCCGCCGGGTTGTGGGCCACGTCGAAGAGGAACGGGATGTCTCCTTCCGAGCGCAGCTCCATGCGACCCGGCGGTGCCGCTGCGGCCACGGCAGCCCGCGCGGCCGCCGGATCGATCGCTCCCCGCCAGCGCTCCCAGGCTCGCAGCGCCAGCGCGGCATCGGCAACGAAGTGCTCGCCCGCCATCGGCAGCGCGATCCCCTCCAGGCGGCCGTGATCGGACTCGTAGTCGAAGATCGCCCACCCCGCTTCCATCGACCGGATCCCCCACGCGGCTTCCTCGCGCAGCCATCCAATCGGCGCACCGCGCTCGCGCGCGACGGCTACGAGCTCCTGTCGCACGGCGGGCGCCTCCGCTTCGCCGACCAGCGCCGGCACGCCGGGCTTGAAGATTCCCGCCTTCTCGCGGGCGATCGCCGCGAGATCGGTTCCCAGATGCCGTTCGTGATCGAGCGCGATATTCGTCACGACCGCCAGCTCCGGCAGCACGACGTTCGTGGCGTCGAGCCTGCCGCCGAGCCCCACCTCCAGCACGGCGACGTCGACCTGCCGCTCGGCAAACCATTCCATGGCCATCAGCGTGCCGGCTTCGAAGAAGGTCATCGAGCGCCGTTCCGCGAAAGGCCCCACTCGATCCCACATCGCCACGAAGCCTTCCTTCGAGATCGACTCTCCGTCGATCCGGATCCGTTCGCGGAAATCAACCAGGTGAGGCGACGTGTAGAGACCCACGCGCAGTCCGTGATGGCGCGCGAGCGACGCCAGGCAGGCCGCGGTCGTGCCCTTGCCGTTGGTCCCGGCTACGTGAAAGGCGGGCCACGCGCGCTCGGGATGTCCGGCGGCCGCGCAGTAGTCGGTCACGTTCTCGAGTCCCAGCCGCATGCCGAACGTCTCCAGCGCGTGGAGTGCCGACAACGCGGTGCGATAGCCGCTCACGACTCTTCGGGCAGTGCCTCCCGCCCCAGCATCCAGCGCAACGTGCGCGAGACTACCCGCTTCAGGCGCAGGCGTGGCACGACGGCATCGACGAAGCCGTGCTCGAGGACGAACTCCGCGGTCTGGAACTCGTCGGGAAGATCCTGACCGATCGTCTGCTTGATGACCCGCGGTCCGGCGAAGCCGATCTGAGCCCTGGGCTCCGCGTAGATCACGTCGCCTAGCATGGCATACGAGGCGGTCACCCCGCCGGTCGTGGGATCGGTGTTCACGGACACGAACGGCAGGCCCTGGCGGTCGAGCGCCGCGAGGAGGGTGCTCGTCTTGGCCATCTGCATGAGCGAGAGCACGCCCTCCTGCATGCGGGCCCCCCCGCTCGCCGAAACGACGACCAGCGGGATTTCGCGGCTGAGCGCCCGCTCGATCGCGCGCGCGACCTTCTCTCCTACCACCGAGCCCATGCTGCCGCCCATGAAGTTGAAGTCCATCACGGCGATCGAGACCTCTATCCCGTCGATGGACCCGATCCCGCAGACCACCGCGTCGTTGCGGCCGGTGCGCTCGCGGTACTGCTCCAGGCGCTCCCGGTAGGGACGCGTATCCACGAACTCGAGGGCGTCTACGCTCTCGAGCTCCGCGTCGAACTCTTCGAACGAGCCCGCGTCGAGGAGGATCTCCAGATAGTCGTCGGCGGCGACGCGAAAGTGGTGGCCGCACTTCGAGCAGATCCAGGCTCGCTGGGCCAGTTCCTTCCGATACAGGATGTCCCCGCATGACGGGCATTTCTGCCACAGGTCGCCGGGGATCTCCTTCTTTTCGGTGGTCTCGATCTTCTTGCGCTCACGCTTGAACCAGGTCATCGGCGGTAAGGCTACCCGGCGCTCATCGGGAGGTCCAGGGCCATCGCCAGCCCGTCCTCGGGAGGGTTGCGATAGTACCCCGTGCGCCGGCCGACGACGCCGAACCCGAGGCGCTCATAGAAGCGTTGCGCCGCCTGGTTCGAGACGCGCACCTCGAGATAGAGCCGGCGCGCTCCGCGCACGCCCGCCTCGCGCGCGAATGCGCGCACGAGGACCGCGCCGATCCCCTGGTTCCGGAGCTCGTCGGATACGGCGAGGTCCGCGAGCTCGGCTTCGTCGGCCGCCACCCAGCCGATCGCGTACCCGACGACGCGGCCATCGGCGCCCACGGCGATCCAGCCCAGTCCGGCGGGATGAGCAAACAGGTCGCGGAACTGCTCCCGGGTCCAGGGCAGAGGGAACGTTCGGCGCTCGATCTCGCATACCGCTTCCAGATCATCCTCCCGCCACGGTCGGAACTCCACCGGCTTCGGCATCTGCGCGTCAGCGCGCATCGACCGCGGGTCGCGCATAGGCGAGCTCCAGGTCTTCGGGCGAGGCCAGTGCGTACGCATGGGGGTCCACCCGAACCAGCGCGCAGATCGCGACCACCACGCCGGCCGCGGCCGCGGGATCCGGCGTCACCACCAGGGCTCCGCCGGCCAGCGCATCCACCGCCTCCGGATCCGCGTCCAGCGGACCGCCGAGGAGCTTCCAGCGCCCGGCGCCCGCGCGCTCGTAGAGCGCCGCGTACCGGCGACCGCGCCGCGCGTCCAGTGTCGCACAGACACGCTGCGCCCCGGGCGGCGCGAAGGCTTCGGCGACAGCGGCCAGGGTGGGAACCCCGCACAGCGGGACGCGCGCGACCCGCGACAGCGCGATCGCCATCGCCGCCCCCACCCGAAGCCCGGTGAACGAGCCGGGGCCCGCGGGTACCGCGATGGCGCCGAGGTCGAACCAGGCAAGGCCCGCGTCCGCGCGCAGCCCCTCGATCGCGGGAGCCGTCTCGCGGAAGGCCGCCCGGCGGTCGAGCGTCGTGCTGCGGGTCTTCTCACCTACGCGGAGAGCCACCGCACCGGGCACCGTGGCGGTGTCGATCGCGAGCACGACGCACAGGCCCGCTCCCTCGGAACTCGGCGCCTTCAACCCGCCGGTTGCCGGTATCCGGTGAGCGCCGCGATCGCCGTCTCCCACCCCTCTCCTTTGAACTCGCATCGGATGCGCCGCGGACCTGCGTGCCCCGACTCGGGCTCGATGCGGACCCGCGCCCAGGGCGGGTCGTGCAGCTCGCCGAGGATTTCGGGCCACTCGACGCACGTCACGCCGCTACCGCCCAGAACCACGTCGAGATCGAGGGTCTCCAGCTCGGACGCGTCGGCGAGCCGATACAGATCGACGTGCGTGAAGGGGCGTTCCCCCGCGTAGCGTAGGATCAGGTTATAGGTGGGGCTCGTGACCGGCTCCCACACGCCGCACCCGGCTCCCACGCCCTGGGCGAATGTCGTCTTTCCGGCGCCGAGTTCCCCCTCGAGGAGGATCAACGCGCCGTCGGGGGCCGTCCGCCCCAGCGCCTCGCCGATCGCCGCAGTCTCGCGAGCGTCGCGCGACCGCGCGCTCCAGCGGACGATCGCCGGCGCCCGACTCACGCCTCGTCGAGCCCGATGCGCTGCCTCAGTGTCGTGGCGGTACGGCGCCGGGAGTCGTCGCCGCGCAACTCGAACAGCTGATCCCGCAGCAGCGCGGCCGCGTGGAAGTCCAACCGCTCGGCGGCGGCCTTCATCTCGGCCTCCAGCGAACGCGCCAGCTCCTCGCGCTCGATCTCCCCGGTCAGCCCCCTCACGCGCTCCCTCACGGCTCGCACCCTGGTCGATCCGCCCCCTCGGGAGTCCGCCACCGCGGTGCTCATGAGGATCTGCTCGCGTGTCTTGAACACCGTCTGCGGCACGATGCCGTGCGCCTCGTTGTGCGCCCGCTGGATCGCGCGTCTGCGATCGGTCTCGTCCATCATGCGGCGCATGGAGTCGGTCACCCGATCCGCGTACAGGATGACGCGCCCGTTGACGTTTCGGGCGGCGCGACCGGCGGTCTGGATGAGCGAGGTCTCCGAGCGGAGGAACCCTTCCTTGTCGGCGTCCAGCACTGCGACGAGCGACACCTCGGGCAGGTCCAGTCCCTCCCGCAGCAGGTTGATCCCGACGAGCACGTCGAACTCGTCGGTGCGGAGACCGCGCAGGATCTCCATGCGCTCGATCGAGTCGATGTCGGAGTGCATGTACCGGACGCGGACGCCGACGTCGTTCAGATAGTCGGACAGGTCCTCGGCCATGCGCTTGGTTAGCGTCGTGACGAGCACCTTCTCTCCCACCGCCTCGCGTGCGCGGATCTCCTCCAGCAGATCGTCGACCTGTCCGCGGACGGGCCGTACGAATACCTCGGGGTCGAGCAAGCCCGTCGGGCGGATGATCTGCTCCACCACCACGCCCCCGGAGCGCTCGAGCTCGTAGTCGGCGGGCGTGGCCGAGACGAAGATCGCGCGCCGCATGAAGCGTTCGAACTCCTCGAAGTGCAGAGGCCGGTTGTCCAGCGCCGATGGCAGCCGGTACCCGTGCTCGACCAGCGTCTCCTTCCGCGATCGGTCGCCGGCGTACATCCCACCGATCTGCGGGATCGACACGTGCGACTCGTCGATCACCAGCAGGAAGTCGTCGGGGAAATAGTCGAGCAGGCACGCCGGCCGCTCGCCGGGTGCGCGCCCGGCCAGATGACGGGAGTAGTTCTCGATCCCCGCGCAGTATCCCATCTCCTGCATCATCTCGATGTCGAACCGGGTGCGGGTCTCCAGCTTGTGCGCTTCGAGCATGCGCCCCTCGGCGCGCAGGATCGCCAGACGCTCCTCGAGCTCGGACCTGATGTCCTTGATCGCGGCCTCGATCGTGGGACGGGTCGTGACGAAGTGCTTAGCGGGATAGATGGCCGCCCGCTCGAGCGCCTGGATCGTCGTGCCGCGCATGGGATCGAACTTCGCGATCCGCTCCACCTCGTCGCCCCACAGCTCGATCCGGACAGCCTGCTCCTCATAGGCCGGGAAGACCTCGATCACGTCGCCGCGCACCCGGAACTTGCCGGGCTCGAAGCCGATGTCCTCGCGCCGGTACTGGATCCGCACCAGCTCCTCGAGGATCTGCTCCCGCGGGGCGTGCTGGCCCTTCTCTACCACGACCATCAGCTCGCGATACTCCCGCGGGCTGCCCAGGCCGTAGATCGCCGAGACGGAGGCGACCACGATCACGTCCTCGCGCTCGATCAGGGAGGAGGTCGTCCGCAGGCGCAGCCGATCGATGTCCTCGTTGATCGACGCGTCCTTCTCGATGTAGGTGTCCGTGGCCGGGATGTACGCCTCGGGCTGGTAGTAGTCGTAATACGAGATGAAGTACTCGACGGCGTTGTTGGGGAACAGCTGCTTGAGCTCGCCGTAGAGCTGGGCCGCGAGCGTCTTGTTGTGGGACATGACGAGCGTGGGGCGGCCGTAGTTCCGGATGACGTGGCCGATCGTGAACGTCTTGCCCGTCCCGGTCGCGCCGAGGAGCGTCTGGAAACGGCGCCCTGCCTGAAGCCCCTCGGTCAGCTCCCGAATCGCGGCGGGCTGGTCCCCCAGCGGGGAAAGGTCGGTGACGAGCTCGAACCTGGGCATGGACCGAAGATACGAACCACACGGAAGCCGGTCGAACCTTCGTAGCTCTCGCCTACTGGTCGTAGACTTCGACACCCGCGGGCGGCGAGAAGCGGAACCGGGACTCGGGAACCTCCGCCCCGGGGTCGAGCGACGTGAACGTATAGGACTTCTCGACTCCGTCGGCGGTGACCGTGCGCACCTGCCGCAGGAGGCCTGTCCGGCGACCGACCCACACGTCGACCTGCGTGAAGGGAGCATCTTCGACGCGCGGCTCCATGGTAAGGTGGTCGCTCGCCTCACCCGAGATCGCCTCGCTCGCCGCCAGGCCGACGTCGTACATCGAGCGCAGATCGCGCAGGTATGTCAGCGGGTTCGCGCCACCGGAGCCGTCGGCGGCTTGCCGGATGACCTGGTCGGGCTGGCTGGAGGGCAGGTAGATCCAGACCCAGGTGCCGTCGTCGACGACCATGTCCCCTCGCGGGTATGTGTATTCGATGCGGTAGCGGCCCGGCGCGCGGTAGTACAGGGTCCCGTGACCGATCTCGGTCTTCTCGAGCACCGGATTGACGACTCGCTGGACGAAGCCCGCCTCCAGCGTCCGAAGAGACGCGAGTGCGCGGTCTGCGCGCTCGGCGATCGCCCCCGGATCCTGCTCCGGCGCGGCCGTCGCCGGCATCGCCAGGAGGAGCAGCGCCGCGAAGATGGAAAGGCGTCGAGGATCGGGGACCACAGGCATGGGAGTAGAGGGAGAAACCCCTTCTCGGTGGAAATGTTCCGGAGCTATCCCCCGACGACGCGTCCGGTCTCGACCCCCAGCTCGTGGGATCCGAAGTACTCGCGCCGCTCCACCTCCAGGATCCCGTCGATCGACTTCATCGCCCCCACCACGCGATTGAGATGGTCGAGGTCCTTCACCTCGATCACGAAGGTCCCCTCGATCCCCGTCTCGTTGACCGTGAGGTCGGCGCTCTTGATGTCGGTGGAGGTCCGCGAGACGGCACCGGCGACGTCGGCGAACAGGCCGCGCCGATCCGTGCCGGTTACTACCAGCCGCACGATGAACGTCTGGGCGTCGGAGGTATCCCAGCGGACCTCGATCTTCCGCTCCGGCTCGTCGGTCAGGTTGAGGATGTTGGGGCAGTCCGTGCGGTGGATGGAGACCCCCCTTCCGCGGGTGATGTAGCCCATGATGTCGTCGCCGGGAATCGGCTGACAGCACTGGCTGAAGCGGACCATCATGTTGTCCACGCCCTGGATCTTCACGCCCTGCGGGCCGCCCTTGATCTTCTCGACCAGGCGCTCGAACGCAGTCGCCGGCCGGCGCTCCACGGCCTTCTCCTCCGGGAACAGCACGTTCCAGACCTGGGTCAGGGTGAGATCTCCGCGGCCGAGCGCGGCGTAGAGGTCCTTCATCCCACCCAGATGGAATGCGGCCGCCGTCTCGTCGAGCCGCTCGTCGTCCGGCCGCCGAACGCGATTGCGCCGGTATTCCTTCTCCAGCAGCTCCTTGCCCAGGGCCAGCGAGCTGGCATACTCCTCCTCGCGGATCGTACGCCGGACCAGCTGTCTCGCCTTGGAGGTCTTCACGAAGTGCAGCCAGTCGCGCGAGGGCCGCTGATTCGACTGGGTCAGGATCTCGACCATGTCCCCGGAACGCAGTTCCTTGTGGAGGGGCACGATGCGGCCGTTCACGCGCGCGCCCGAGCAGTGCATTCCCACCTGCGTGTGGACCTGGAAGGCGAAGTCTATGGGGGTCGACCCCGCCGGGAGCTGGACGAGGTCGCCCTTCGGGGTGAAAACGAAGATCTCGTCCTTGTAGAGGTCGATCTTCAGATATTCCAGGAACTCCTCGGGGTCCGTCATGTCCTGCTGCCACTCCAGGATCTGGCGGAACCACGCCAGCTGCTCGTCTATCTCCGTGCCCGCACTGCCTTCCTTGTACTTCCAGTGGGCCGCGATCCCCACCTCCGCGGTGCGGTGCATGTCCCAGGTCCGGATCTGGATCTCGTAGAGCGTGCCGCCCGGGCCATAGACGGTGGTGTGCAGCGACTGGTACATGTTCGACTTGGGGGTCGCGATGTAGTCCTTGAACCGCTCGTGCACCGGAGTCCACAGCGTGTGGATGATCCCCAGGCCGTGATAGCAGTCGCGTACGGTCTCGGTGAGCACGCGGATCGCCAGCAGGTCGTAGATCTCCTCGTAGGGCTTGTTTCGCGCCTGCATCTTCTTGTGGATCGACCACAGGTGCTTGGGACGGCCCGTGATCTCCGCCGGAACGCCGGCCTCCTCGAGGGCCTCCTCCAAGGGCCGGCCGATGGCCGCGATCATGCGCTCGCGCTCCCTGCGCTTGGCCTGCACCTTCTTCGCTAGATCCCGGTATGCATCCGCTTCCAGGAACTTGAACGACAGGTCCTCGAGCTCCCAGCGAATGGTCGCCATGCCGAAGCGATGGGCGAGCGGCGCATAGATGTCGCGAGTCTCGCTCGCGATGCGCTGGCGCTTGTCGTCCGGCAGGTATTCCAGCGTGCGCATGTTGTGCAGCCGGTCGGCGAGCTTGATCATTATGATTCGTATGTCGCGCGCCATGGATAGCAGGAGCTTCCGGTAGTTCTCGACCTGACGCTCTTCGCGTGAGCGAAATCGCAGGTGACCGAGCTTCGTGAGTCCCTCGACCAGCGCGGCGACCTCCCGCCCGAAGGCATCCTCGACCTGCGCCACGCTGACGTGCGTGTCCTCCGCCACGTCGTGGAGCAGCGCGGCCACGATGGTCGTCGTATCGATCAGGTTCATGTCGACGAGGATCCGGGCGATCTCGGCGGAGTGAGCCATGAACGGCTCTCCCGACAGGCGCTTCTGGCCAGCATGCGCTACTTCCCCGAAGGCGTACGCCTTCGCAATCGTCTCGATATCGAGTCGATCCTCGAAGGGTTGCAGGGAACGGAGGAAGCGCTTCTTGTCCATGCCTCGCCATCGGGCCCGGAACGTCGTAGGGCCTAGTGTTGTGCCGACACGACACTAGAATACCTCCGCCCACCCCGAAACGAAAAGCGCCGGCGCCCCATCTCGGAGCGCCGGCGCGACCAGGGTCCGTTGGCGAATTCCGCCTATTTCAACGAGAATTCGACGAGCTTCTGCTTGTCGTTCCATTTCGCGTCGAAGCTCCGCGCCTTCCGGAGCCTCACCCCATACGACTCCAGGAACTGCGATCCGGAGACGTACCGTCGGTCGCCTCCCTGCGGGGATTCCCGCAGCTTATAGGATGCCCTCGTAGGCTTCCCCCGCGGCCTGAGGCCCACCTTGCGCGCTCGCGGATCGAACAGAAGCTCGACGTAATTCGCTTTGTCGAACCACTTCTGATAGGCGGCGGCGCTTATCGAGAAGTTTCCGTTCTTGAGCACTCTGATCGTCGACTTGCCGGCCGAACGACCTCTCTGTGGAACATAGGTTTCGAACGCCAACGAATACCTCCCTTGAAAACAACCCCAGGATTGGATCTCCATTCAGGAGTCGACACGAATTCATATACCACCCCTGTTGAGAATATTCAAATCCACATCTTACAACAGACCCGAATCCTTGAAGGAAAAGTAGGAATCGGCACCGATGATCACATGATCGTGGAGGGGAACGTCCAGGATGCGACCGGCTTCACTGATCGCGCGCGTCACCTCGCGGTCCTCGCGGCTGGGCACAGGATCTCCCGATGGATGGTTGTGGGCGATGACGAGGCCCGCCGCCGCGCAGGATAGCGCAGGTTTGAAGACTTCGCGCGGATGCACGATCGAGGCGTTGAGCGATCCCACCGACACAACGACCTCTCGGATCAGCTCGTTGCGCGTGTTCAGGCACAGCGCCAGGAAGCGCTCGCGCTCTCGATCCCGCAGCTCGAGCGCCAGATGCCGCCAGACCGCGCGCGGCGTGGAAAGGGTCGGTTGCCGCTCGCGCCTTTCTTTCTGCAGCCTCTTTCCCAGCTCCAGCGCGGCGGCCAGTCGCGCCGCCGTCGCCTCTCCTATTCCCTCCAGGAGGAGCAGGTCGTCGGCCGCCCTTCCGGCCAGCTGTCGCAGGCCCGGATAGGATGCGGTCACGCGGCGGGCGATCTCGTCCGCCGGGTAGGCCCGATTTCCGCTACCGACGATGATCGTCAGAAGCTCGACGGTGGAAAGGGCGCCCGCGCCCAGGCGCAGCAATCTCTCGCGCGGCCTGTCCGCGATGGGCCATTCCTTGATCGAAAGGACGGATCCGCGCACGGCGGATCGCGGTGCAAGGCGGATGCCGAAGGCCGGTCGCTCGGCCCGCCTCGCGGAAGGTCTACTTGCTCATGCTGTCGAGAAGCTCCTGGTTCGAGCGGGTGTGCTTGACTTTGTCGATCAGGAATTCCGCCGCGTCGGTCGTTCGCATGTCGGACAGGAACCGGCGCAGCAGCTGCAGCCTGTGGAGGTATTCCTCCGGATACAGCAGTTCCTCTTTCCTGGTCCCGCTGGCCGTGACGTCGATGGCCGGCCATATGCGCTGATCGGCGAGCTCCCGCGCCAGCACGATCTCGGCGTTCCCCGTTCCCTTGAACTCTTCGAAGATGACCTCGTCGGCGCGGCTTCCGGTGTCGATCAGCGCGGTGGCGATGATCGTCAGGCTGCCACCGCGGTCGCCGACCACCTTGCGCGCCGAGCCGAAGAAGCGCTTGGGCGCCTCCAGTGCGCCGGCCTCGATACCGCCCGACAGCGTGCGGCCGCTCGAGCGCTCGATGGAGTTGTATGCGCGTGCGAGGCGGGTGATCGAGTCGAGCACCAGGACCACGTCCTTGCCGCTCTCGACCAGCCGGCGGGCGCGCTCGAGCGCCATCTCGGCGACCTGCACGTGCCGATCAGGCGGAAAATCGAACGACGAGGCGACCGTCTCGCCCCGGCCGATCTTCTCGATCATGCGCTGCATCTCCGTGACTTCCTCCGGCCGCTCGTCGACGAGCAGCACGATGAGCTCGGCACCCGGGTAGTTCACCGCCACGCCCGTCATCACGGCCTGGAGCAGCATCGTCTTGCCGGCCTTGGCCGGCGCCACGATCAGGGCCCGCTGCCCCTTCCCCAAGGGCACCACGAGATCGAGGATGCGGTTGGTGAGCCCCGCCCCGTTGACTCCACGGGCGTCCTTTTCGTCGATGATCTCGAGCGTCAGCTGCTCGTCCGGGTGAGTCGCCCGCAATTGATCGAACTTGGGTCGCGCACGGGCGTTCTCCGGGGGCTCGCCGTTGACGGCGGACACGGACTTGAGGGGCGGCAGCTTTCCACGGCCCGGGGGCGCGCCGATCTCGCCTTCGATCGCGTCACCCTTCCTCAAACCGTACTGGTCGATCAGCCGTGCGGGGACGTATACGTCGTCGTCCCCCGGCAGATATGCGTTCTCCTTGCGCCGCAGGATACCGGCGCCGCCCGACAAGCGGTCGAGCACTCCGATCATGTTCGATCTCCTCCGATCGAGAAGTTCATGCTGTTAGGGCTCGAGGCGCCGCGGACGAACGTCCGTCAAGCGCCGTGACACTTCTTGTACTTCTTGCCGCTGCCGCACGGGCAGGGGTCGTTGCGTCCTACTTTCTCACCCTCCCTGACGAACGTGTCGGCAGCGGCCACGGCGCCGCTGCGGGATGCCTCCGGAGCGGCCTGCCGATCAGGACCGCCGGGCAGCCCCGACGTCGAGGTGGACGTGCCGCCCGGGATCGCGCCCGCCATGGCCGGGGCCACGCGATGCAACGCCACCTGCTGGCGCTGGATCTTCTCGCGACGGCGACGGTCCTCCGCCGACATCGCCCGCGGGTCGACGATCTGGACCCGGAACAGGAGCTGGGAGGCGCTAGACCGCAGATCGTCCATCATCTCGACGAACATCTGAAAGGCCTCCGTCTTGTACTCGAGCAACGGATCCTTCTGGCCCCAGGCGCGATACTGGATGCCCCCCTTGAGCTGATCGAGCTCGTACAGGTGATCGCGCCACTTCTCGTCGATCACGCGAAGGAGCACCTGGCGGATGACCAGCTGGGCACGCTCGGGCTCCCACTCCTCCACACGCCGATCGAACGCGTCTTCCAGATCCGAGATCACGCGGTCGGCGATGCCGTCCGACGTCGTCGGCAACTCGGCATCCGGGGAGACCGTCTCGCCGCCATCCCGCGCAAGCCGGTCCAGCCAATCGAAGGGGAGCAGGTACGTGCGCATGAGATCCTCTCGCAGCCCCGTCAGGTCCCAGTCGTGGGCATACGAGTCGGGCGCCATGAACAGCGCGATTTTCTCTTCCGCCGCGTCGCGGATGATCTCCTTGGCCTCCCCGAACACCTCCTCCATCTCGCCCTCGAGGGCGCGCAGGCGCATGGCGTAGATCACCTCGCGCTGCTTGTTCATCACGTCGTCGTACTCGAGGAGCCGCTTCCGGATCTCGAAGTTGTTGAGCTCGACCTTCTTCTGCGCCCGCTCGATGGACCGCGTAACCAGGGGATGGGTGATCACTTCGCCCTCTTCGGCCCCCAGCCGGTCCATCACGCTGGCGATCCGATCCGAGCTGAACAGGCGCATGAGATCGTCTTCCAGGGACAGGAAGAAGCGCGAGGATCCCGGGTCTCCCTGGCGCCCGGAGCGTCCGCGCAGCTGCCGGTCTATCCTGCGAGATTCGTGCCGTTCGGTCCCCACGATGTGCAGGCCCCACGGCATGTCCTCCTTGATCACCCGCTCCAGCTCGTCCCGCGTTTCGCCCGGGGGGAGCTCGTTCTCCGCCACTTCGGGCCAGTTCCGCGGCACGACGCCGGGACCGAGCTTTATGTCCGTACCCCGCCCCGCCATGTTGGTGGCGATCGTGATCGCACCGGACTGCCCCGCCCGGGCCACGATCTCGGCCTCGCGCTGGTGGTGCTTCGCGTTCAGCACGTTGTGGGGCAGATTGCGGCGCTTCAGCAGCCGCGAGAGCGTTTCCGAAACCTCGACCGAAACGGTTCCAACCAGCACCGGCCGGCCGCGACCGTGCTCACGCTCGATCTCGTCGATGATCGCGTTGTACTTCTCCCGGCGGGTCTTGTACACCATGTCGTCGTACTCCTGCCGCCGGATCTCGCGGTTCGTGGGAATGACGACGACGTCCATCTTGTAGATCTGCCAGAACTCTCCCTCTTCCGTCTCGGCGGTGCCCGTCATCCCCGCCAGCTTGTCGTACATGCGGTAATAGTTCTGGATCGTGATCGTGGCCAGCGTCTGGGTCTCGCCTTCGATCTGGACGCCTTCCTTGGCCTCGATCGCCTGATGCATCCCCTCCGAGTAGCGCCGGCCGGGCATGAGCCGGCCCGTGAACTGATCGACGATCAGGACCTTGCCGTCCTGCACGACGTACTCGACGTCCTTCTCGTACAGCGCGTACGCCTTGATCAGCTGGCTGATGTTGTGGATCGTCTCGCTCTTCTCGGCGTATTGCCGCTCCGCTTCCAGCCGCTTTGCGCTCTTCTCCTGCTCCGAGAGCTCCGGGTCGAGGTCGATCTCGTGAATGAGCTGGGACAGGTCGGGAACCTCGAACAGATCGGGCTGGTTCGGGGTGATCTTCTCGCGGCCGAGATCGGTGAGATGGGCGTCGTGCCCCTTTTCGTCCATCGCGAACAGCAGCGCCTCGTCGAGCTCGTGGGCCCGCTTCTCGCGCATGAAATCGGCTTCCACCTTCTGCACGAGCTTCTTCACCCCCGACTCGTTGAGAACCTTCATGAGCCGGTTGTGCTTGGGCATTCCGCGCCGGGCCTGGAAGAGCTTGATCCCGGCGTCGTAGTCCAGTCCCTCCTCGGCGTCGTCCGCGAGCGCCTTCTCGGCTTCGGAAACCAGCTGGTTCACGATGCGCGTCTGTTCGCGGACGAGCCGCTCGACCAGCGGCTTGAGCTCCCCGAACTTGGAGGACGTGTCGTGGTGTGTGGGCCCGGAGATGATGAGCGGCGTGCGGGCCTCGTCGATGAGGACCGAATCGACCTCGTCGATGATCGCGAAGTTGTGACCGCGCTGCACGCGCTGCTCGCGCGCCACCGCCATGTTGTCGCGCAGATAGTCGAACCCGAATTCGTTGTTCGTGCCGTAGGTCACGTCGCAGGCATATGCCTCACGCCGCTGCTCCGAGCTCATCTGGTTCTGAATGCAGCCGACCGTCAGGCCGAGCCAGCGCAGGATCTCGCCGACCCATTCCGAGTCGCGTCTCGCCAGGTAGTCGTTGACGGTGACGAGATGTACACCCTTGCCCTCCAGGGCATTGAGGTACAGTGGCAGGACCGCCACCAGCGTCTTGCCCTCGCCGGTCGCCATCTCGGCGATCTTGCCTTCGTGCAGGACGATGCCGCCGAACAGCTGGACGTCGAAGGGCACCATATCCCAGATGAAGTCCTGGTCCGTGACCTTCCATGTCCGCCCCAGGTTGCGACGACAGGCTTCCTTGACGACCGCGTAGGCCTCGGGCAGGAGGTCGTCCAGGGTTTCGCCCTCGCGGAGCCGCTGGCGAAACTCCTGGGTTTTGGCCTTGATCTCGTCGTCGGAGAGGGCCTCCAGCTCGGCGGCCAGGGCATTGATCTCCTCGACGATCGGCCACAGTCGCTTGCGCTCCCGGCCGTGCTTGTCGCCCACGAAGAGCTTCAGGATGGATTGCAGGACCACGATTATCGTTCTCCGAGAAAAATCGTCGGGCGTCGTCGCCGACGAGGTGCCGATCCGCTAGCGAATGTCCAGTGCATGGCTCGGGGGGGCGTCAACCGGCAGAGGGAAAACAATCTAACCCCTGGGCGCCGCCGTATCAATGGACCCCGCGGGCGCTACCTGCCGGTACAGGTCGTGTCCCCGGATGTACGCTTCCACCCCCGGCGGCACCCAGTAGCGGATCGACCGGCCGCGGGCGACACGCTCGCGGATTGCGGTCGAGGACACCTCCAGGGACGGCACGTCGACGAGCGTGCACCGCCCCCCGAAGGGAAGGCGCTCGGGCGCCGGGAGGCCGGCGCGGGTCGTGACCACCACGCTGGCCAGTTCGGGCAGTTCGTGGGCCTCACGCCATTCCGCCAGCTCCTCCAGGTTGTCCCCTCCGAGGATCAGCGTCCAGTCGGTTTCCGGCTCCCGCTCGCGCAGTGCGCGCAGCGTGTCCACGGTGTACGAGATCCCTCCGCGCTGGATCTCGATGCGGTCTACGGCGAGGCCGGGATCTCCCGCCACCGCCAGCTCGGTCATGGCGGCCCGATGCCGCGGGTCCGCGGACGCCGGCCCCTTGAATGCGTGGAGGCTCGTCGGCACGAGGACGACATGATCGAGGTCCAACGTCTCTCGCACTTCCTGGGCCACGATCAGATGGGCGATGTGCGGTGGGTTGAACGTCCCGCCGAGGATCCCCTTCCTCACCCCGGCCTCACCATGGCTCAGCGCCCACTCGTCGGCGCCGGAGCGTCGCCATCCGACGCCGCCTGCGTCGCCCTGCACCGCTCGGGCAGCTCGCCGGCAACTGCGCGGGCCGCCTGCGAGTCGGGATAGTTCTCCCGCAATCTGGCGTACACCTCGGAGGCCCGGTCCCCCAGCCCCTGTTGGCACTTCGTACGTGCCAGCAAGGCATACGCGGCCGGGATCCAGGATGTGTCCGTATACATCGCGATCAGGTCGGTGAGGTAGATCTCGGTGGCGGAGTAGTTCTCGTTGTCGAAATAGAACTCCGCGTTCAGGAATACCTTCTCGGCCAGCTTGTCACGGAGCTGTACCTTCCTCGTCCGCGCCTCTTCCACGAACTCGCTGCGTGGATACTCGACGATCACGCGGTCGTACGCGTTCACCGCGCGCTCCGTCTCGCGCTGGTCGAGCTCAGGCCGCAGGGACATCTGCTGGTACGCGCGGCCGGCCTGGAACAGCGCTTCCGCAGCGCGCTCGTCCCGCGAGTAGTCCCGCTGGTAGTTGAGATATTCCTGTGCGGCCGTGGCCCAGTCCTCGACGCGGTAGTATCCCTGGGCGGACATCCAGCGCGCTTCTGGCACGCGCGGGTCCTGTGGATAGTTGAACGCAAAGGTCTGGAAGTGCGCAATCGCCTCGCGTATGTCTCCCTCGGCGAACTCCTGCTGCGCACGCTCGAACTGCTCATCGGGAGGCAGGATGGCCGTCTCCTGACTGGACGCGCAGCCCGCCGACCAGAGGGCCAGCGCCAGCGCCGGCAGGATGCCCCGCCTCCTCACCGGTCGGCCTGGCCAGCGGCCCGTTCTTCCGCGGCCCGCGCGCGTTCGGCGGACCGCAGGGGGAGCCCGAACTCCAGCTGCTTGTACCGGCGGTAGGCCTCCAGGCCCGCCCGCGACCGGCCACCCTGCGTACGCGAGGCGATACGCCTGTACGCGTCCATCGCCGCTTCGCGATTCCCGTCCCATTCGTGGATCTGCGCCATCATGAGCTCCGCGTCATCGAGCTGGCTCACCGGCTCCCCGTTGCGGATCACGATATCGATGTACTCCCGCGCCGCCTCGTAGTCCTCGCCCTTGAACGCCCGCTCCGCCATGCGGAAGGCGCACGTGCCGTACCGATATCGCGCATTCCCTGCCGCGGCGGTGGAATCCGCCTGGAGGTACCGTTTGTAATACTCGATAGCGGTGGCGCACTGCCGCTTTCGCTCGAAGGCCTCGCCGAGCCGCGCGTACACCTCGGGCGAGGCCTGATCGCCCGCGCGCGCCAGCCCGAGCAGGTAGGCCTGAATCGCCGCGTCGTAGTCCGGTCGCGCGTAGGCCGCGTCGCCGAGGAGAAAGTAGAGCGGCCCCAGGTTCACGCTGGAATCGCTCTCCACCAACCACTGGACCGCCCGGACGGCCGCGAAGGTGTCGCCCGCCGCACGCCAGCGCTGGGCGTGCAGGTTGTAGAGCGCGGCCACCCGGTCCCGCCAGGAGGGCTCGCGCTCCAGCAGCTCGGTGAAGTGCCGGCTGGCGTCGCTGAAGCTCTTCGAGCGGAGCGCCAGGGCCCCGGCCTTCATGTGCAGGTCTCCCGGACCCCCTCCCTCGGCCTCCTCGAGCGCCAGCTCGTATTCGACGAGCGCGTCCGCATACGCCCCCTGCGCGCTGTAGCGGTCTCCACGCTCCTCGAACTCTCCGATCCGCGGATTGCAGGCCGTCAGGCACGGGGCGACGAGAGCGACGCCGGCGATCACGCCCGCCTGGACGAGCAGCCGCGCGCTCACGGCGAGGCCTCGGACTCCCGTCGAGCCCGGCGCACGGCAGGGTTCGTCGCGGGATCGTTGTACATCTTGAACTGGCGGTACGTACGGAACGTTGCCAGGCCGGTCAGGAGCTCGTCGAGCAGCGCCCGGAGGCAGCCCGCCAGGTCGTCCCGCTGGCGCTCGAGGATGACCAGCCGCTCCGCGCAGACCGCTCGATGGCCCGCATCCGCATCGAGCCGCTCCGACTCCTCCCGCATGTGGTAGATCTTCAACGCGAGGATGGACAGGCGATCGACGATTGCGCCCGGTGTCTCCGAATGGAGTCTGCCACCGGGACGCGGGTCTGCTCCTGCCGCCTCGAGGGCGGACGACAGGCCCTCGTCGATCGCCTCTATGAGATCGTTCCGGCGCTGGTTGAGCCGGTCTATGCGGCGCTTGACACCGGCGATCACCGCGTCGTCGACATCCGGCCGCCGCGCCTCGTCCTCCTCGTGCCATAGCCGCACGTTCGTGAGATGCTCGCGGCCGATCGCGGCCCCGAGGCCGGACCTGGCGGGGCCGGACGACCATCCCTGGTCCTCGAGCCGCGTCTCCGTGCCCGCCGGATCGCGATGCCATGCGAGGACGGCGGCATCCTGCCACTGGACGAGGTCCGCGACGGAAAGGAGGCTGTGCCCCCGCCCGGGGGCCGCGTTCCGCTCGGTTTCCACCCTCATTGCGCCACCCTCGGCCCGCTGCTCGCGAACAGATGTCGCACCCGAAGACCCACCTCGGCCGTCCAGAACGTTCCCTCTCTCCCAGGGTCGTGCTCGATGTCGGTCAGGTCATGGGCGCTGACCCGCAGCAATCCTTCCACGCCGTGGCCGGGCAGCAATCCCCACCCTTCTACACCCAACCGGCGCTCGCGTTGCACGACGCCGCTCGGGAAGTCGGGGTGACCGGCGTCGATCACACTCTCGAGCGTCTCCACCCCTCGCTCCCCGTCGCGCCGCATCATCGCATCGACGGTCAGGCGCAGATTCGGCCACGGCCGCCAGCTGATCCATCCCTGGGCCATGTCCGCGTCGGGCCCCAGCGAGCTGCCGATGGGAACCCCGAACTGGGTGTGATTCGTGTTCAGGCCCCGGTGCAGGTACGAGAAGACGTCCACGCGAGTGTACTCCACCCCGGCGGTGATGGCCGGGAGGCCCAGCGCATCACCCGCCATCTCCGCGCCTGCCTTGTACGCCAGCTGGTTTCCGATGTTCTCCCGCTTGTCCGCGTCGATGAAGAACTCCTGCACGAATACGTTCGCCCAGATGCGCGCTCCCCGAGGAACGAGCAGGACGCCCTCGACGTCGACCATGACGTTGACGTCTACGCCTCCCGATTCGTCCTCGTCCTCCTGAGTGACGAAGAACGGGATCAGGAGGTTCGCGTAGCGCGCGTCCAGCCCGCGGTCGATGCCGGTCACGAAGGCCGCCTCCGAGATCGCCACCTGGATGTAGTCGGCCGGCTGCCAGTCCACCCGGTGGAGATAGAAGATCCGGTCCACGTCCCGGCGCTCGCCCGCGGGCGGCGGCATGGATCCCGGAATCGTCTCCCCATGCTCGTCGAGCGAGCGGTTCTGCTCGTCGCCGCTCAGCCGGCCGATCAGGCCCGTGAAGCGCAGCGTTCGGGTGACCAGATCGATCCGCACCTGATCGATCGGCGGTATCGAGTCGCTCACGAACACGCTGCTCGATCGGCCCGCCTGCCCCAGCCACAGTTCGTTGCGTCCGGCGGTGACGCGAAGGGGGCCGTAGCCGTATACCGCATACGCGTCGAGGAGCGCGAACCCATAGTCGGTGTCCTCGCGCGCCTCGAGCTGCCGGAAGCGGGTGGGATCGCCGGTCACGTCCGAGTCGATGGCGTAGCGCCAGCCGAGCGCGAAGCGGTCCCTGTACTGTACCGCGAAATCGTGCTGGAGGACGCCGCGGAGGGCCGGTATCGGCGGGTCCCCGTCGGATTCCTCGAAGCGCACCCCCAGGAACGAGGGATCGAACGCGGCTTCGTTCCGGCTGGCATGCGCGGTCAGCCACAGGGAAGCCTCGTTGTGGATCGCCACCTCGGCCACGGCAGGCGCCCGCTCGGGGAAGGCCCGACCCATGAGCTCGATCGACGCAGATGCGCGCCGGTCGGTATCGCCGAGTCCCGCGCTATCGGCGCGCGCGAGCAACGTGTGGAAATCCGCCTCGCGCCAGGGCCGGTTGCCGAGCCAGAGGCCCACGCCGAGCGCGGGATGCCGCAGGAGCAGCTCTTCCGCCACGTCGTACGCCCAGTGGTCGAGCGGCACCGCTCTCAGACTCTGAGAAGCCCCCGCCTGTGGTGCCGCCATGACCACGGCGGTCCAGGCGAGCGGCAGGACCCTGCGACATACCCCGGTGAGCATCGGACTGTCCCTTGTCATGTCGTCTGGAAGTGGAAACCGGCTTCGGGGCCGCGGTGAGACGGAACGGTAAGCTACACGCAGACCCGGGTACGCGGCGAGCCGCCCTCATACCTGCCCGGCAAGCCCCCTGCGCGCGAGCCTCGTATAGTGCTCCACCGACCTGCTTCGTATATTCGACAGCGATTTCCTACCTCGACGGAAGAAGCGGACATGCATCGAACGCTCAGCGCGCTGCTACTGGCGGCCATCGCTATCCCTTTGACGGTGCGAGGCCAGGATGCAGCCGACCGGCCCGAGTCGAAGCTCGTGCCCGGCGACGTCATCCGGCTGAACATCTGGCGTGAGCCGGATCTGACTGGGGAGTTCCTGGTCCAGGAGGACGGCAACGCCGTCCTGCCCAAGATCGGACCGGTCCACGTCACCGGGTACACCCCCTCGGAGCTCAGGACCCACCTGATCGAGGAATACTCCAAGACCCTTCGAAATCCTTCGATCGAGGTCGTCGTCCTGCGACGGATCCTGATCAGCGGTGAGGTGGCCCACGAAGGGGTGTACCCCGTCGACCCGACCATGTCCCTGGTGGAGGCGCTGGCGCTGGCCGGCGGTCCGACGCCTGCCGCCAAGGACGATCGAGTCATCCTCATCCGCGGGGAGAGCGAGATCGAGATCGACCTCGACGATCCGCCAGCGGTCCGGAGCCTCGCGCTCCGATCCGGCGACCAGCTCCTCGTCCCCTCCGCCAGCGGGTGGGCGCAGAACTGGAGGCTCCTGGTCGGCATGATCAGCAGTACGGTCAGCCTGGTCATCCTGCTGACGCGCGGCTGACCCGCCCCGCTCCGGTGGCGATTCTCACCGGATGCGGAAGTACTTCCGCATCCGGCTCCAGGCGCTGCGATGTTGCACGAGCGGATCCACGGCCTCCAGCGGCTCGCCGCGCAGCACATGCCGCGGATTGCGCTCGAACAGCATCGCGTCCTGCCCATCGCCCCCCGCGGCCCGAAGCTCGTCTCGCGCCTGCGTGATCCAGGGTCGTCCACGGGCGTGGTAGTCGCTCGCCGCGAGGTCGACCCAGCCCAGCTCGAGCGCACGCCAGGCCAGCTCGCGGGCGTTTGCGCCGTAGCGGCCCACGTACGAGGCGGCGTTCACCTGGAGCGCGGCGCCGGCGTGCCGCCACTCGTCCCACAAGGGCACGGGATCGCCCTGGTACAGATATCGCTCGACATGGGCCACCACCGGCCGGTATCCCAGCCCTGTGATGTGCCCGAGCGCGTCCTCCGAGCCGGCGGGCAGGTTCAGCCGGGGAAACTCCACCAGGACGTAGGGTCCGCCGTTGAGTCGCACCCGCGGGTCGGACAGCGCAGGGGTCGCGGTGTCGAGGAGGATCTCGCGCCCCAGGTGGAAGCTCATGCGAGGCTCCCGGTCGACGCAGGCGTCCACGACCCGAAACCACGCCTCTTCGACCTCGCGCTGCTGCGGCTCGAAGAGCTCGGGCCTGGCGATCGTGCTGGCGTCGATGTGCGGCGTCGTGAGGACGTGGCGGATGCCCTCCGCGGCCAGGGTGTCCACGCCGCGCACCGCTTCGCCGAGATCGCGCGCGCCGTCATCCACTCCCGGAACGAGGTGGCTGTGGAAGTCGACGAGCCCGGAGGGCACGGCTTCACCGGCCAGCACCTCTTCCGCGCGCTGCAGGGTTTCCGGTAGAATCCCGGGAGGAGCAACGGCCGCAGCGCTCACGCCGTGACCACCTCTCCCTTCAGGCGACGGACGTCCGCATCGACCATCATCCGCACGAGCTCCTCGAACTCGACGACGGGCTCCCACCGGAGCTCCTGGCGCGCGCGCGAGTAGTCCGCTGTCAGATGGTCGACTTCCGCCGGCCGGAATCGCCCGGGATCGACCTCGACATGGCTTTCCCAGTCCAGGCCCACGTGCCCGAAGGCGATGCGGCACACGTCGCGCACGGAGTGCGGGACGCCGGTCCCGATCACGTAGTCGCGCGGTTCGTCGCGTTGCAGCATCCGCCACATCGCGTCCACGTAGTCGCCCGCGAAGCCCCAGTCCCGTTCCGCGTCGAGGTTTCCGATCGGCAGCTTGTCCGCCAGCCCGAGCGCGATCCGCGCCGCCCCGTCCGACACGTGCCGGGTCACGAACTCCAGCCCGCGGCGCGGCGACTCGTGGTTGAAGAGGATCCCGCTGACCGCGAACATGTCGTAGGACTCCCGGTAGTTCACGGTGATGAAATGACCGTAGACCTTGGCCACGCCGTAGGGGCTCCGCGGGTGGAACGGGGTGGACTCGTCCTGGGGCGACGTCCTGACCTTGCCGAACATCTCGCTCGACGACGCCTGATAGAACCGGATGGAGGGATCCACCTGGCGGATCGACTCCAGGACGCGCGTGACGCCGAGACCCGTGAACTCCCCGGTCAGGATGGGCTGTGCCCAGGAGGTCGGAACGAACGACTGGGCGGCGAGGTTGTAGACCTCGGCGGGCCGGGAGGCCTCGATCGCGAGGACCAGCGACCGCTGATCCAGGAGGTCGGCCTGATGCAAATGCAACTCGGACTTGATATGCGAGATGCGGTCGAACTTCTCGGTGGAAGCCCGCCGGACGATGCCGTGCACCTCGTAGCCCTTGGTCAGCAGCAGCTCGGCGAGGTAGGAGCCGTCCTGGCCGGTGATCCCCGTGATCAGCGCGCGCTTCAACCGTAGACCTCCTGCATCAGGCGGATACGGCTGGTGACCATGTCGATGGCGATGTCGTTGTATCCACCCTCCGGGATGATCACGTCCGCGTATCGCTTCGACGGCTCCACGAACTCTTCGTGCATGGGGCGGACGGTACGCACGTACTGCTCGGCGACGCTTTCGAGCGTCCGCCCGCGCTCGCGGATATCCCGCGTGATGCGCCTGAGGAGCCGCACGTCTGCCGGGGTGTCCACGAAGATCCGGATGTCCAGCACCGCGCGTATCTCCGGCACGTGAAAAAGGAGAATGCCTTCGGCGATGATCACGTCACGCGGCTCGATCGTGACCGTCTCTCCCGTCCGCTCGTGCCGCGTGAAGTCGTAGACCGGCTGCTCGATCTGCCGGCCGGCTTTGAGTTCCGTCAGGTGCCGCACGAACAGCTCGTGCTCGATGGAGTCCGGGTGATCGAAGTTCACTTCGTCTCTGCGGGTCGGCGGAAGATCCGCCAGGTCGCGGTAGTAGGAATCCATCGTGATGACGGTGATCGAGTCGAGCGCAAGCCGCTTCACGATGTTGTTCGCCACGGTCGTCTTGCCGGAGCCGGTCCCGCCCGCGATGCCTAGAACCAGGCGCGTCACCGGCCGGCGGTCCTGCCCGCCTGCGCCCCGGCAGGCGTCGCCGCGCGCCCGGCGAGCTCGCTTTCCGGGAGCTGACGGAAGTACTCGATCGTTCTCGCCAGACCGTCGGCGAGCGAGGTCCGCGGCTCCCAGCCCAGCACCTCGCGGGCCCGGTCGATCATCGGGCGCCGGACCCGCGGGTCGTCCTGGGGAAGGGGGCGGGTCTCGATGCCGCTCGCCGTCCCCGTCAGCTCGAGCACGAGCCGGGCGAGCTGCATGACGGTCATCTCGTCCGGGTTGCCGATGTTCATGGGGCCCACGAAGTCCGACGTCAGCAGCCGATAGATCCCGTCGACCTCGTCGTCCACGTAGCAGAACGAGCGCGTCTGCGAGCCGTCTCCGTATACGGTCAGCGGCTCACCCGAGAGCGCCTGGCGGATGAAGTTGGAGACCACGCGCCCGTCGTGGGGACGCATTGCGGGTCCATAGGTGTTGAAGATCCGTACGATGCGCACGTCGAGGCCGTGATATCGATGGTAGGCCATCGTCAGCGCCTCCGCGAATCGCTTCGCCTCGTCGTAGACCCCGCGCGGCCCCACCGGGTTGACGTTGCCCCAGTACGACTCCGGCTGGGGATTGACCAGGGGGTCGCCGTAGACCTCCGACGTCGATGCGAGGAAATACCTGGCCCCCTTGGCCTTGGCGAGACCCAGGCTCTTGTGGGTCCCCAGCGACCCCACCTTCAGCGTCTGGATCGGAAGCTCCAGATAATCGATCGGGCTCGCGGGAGAGGCGAAGTGCATGACCGCGTCGAGCGGACCGTCCACGTAGACGAAGTTCGTGACGTCGTGGTGGATGAAGTGGAAATCCCGCGTCTCGAACAGCGGGGCTACGTTCCCCGGTCGGCCGGTGACGAAGTTGTCCATGCCGATCACCTCGTGCCCTTCGGCAAGCAGTCGACGGCAGAGATGGGACCCCAGGAAGCCCGCGGCGCCCGTGACCAGGACCCGCATCAGCCCTGCTCTCCGGCCAGCTCGGCCGCGACCGTCGGGGTTGGTCGCGCCGCGCCCGCCCGCCAGCCCGGACGGCCGATCGAGAAGTACTCGAAGCCCAGCTCGGACATGGTCCGTGGGTCGTACAGGTTGCGCCCATCGAACACGACCGGCGACTTGAGCTCGTTCCGCATGCGCTCGAAGTCCGGGAACCGGAACTCGTTCCACTCCGTGACCACCACGAGCGCGTCGGCGCCGTTCAATGCCTCGTGCGCGCTGTCCGCGTAGATCACCCGGTCGCCGAGGACGCCTCTGGCGTTGTCCAGGGCTTCGGGATCGAACACGACTACTTCGCCGCCGGCGCTCAACAGGTCTTCCACGACCACCAGGGCGGGTGCCTCGCGGATGTCGTCTGTCCGTGCTTTGAAGGCCACTCCCCAGACCGCGAACCGGCGCCCGGTCAGATCGTCGCCGAAGCGTGCGCGCACCTTCTCGCCCAGCACCCGCTTCTGGGCCTCGTTGACGGCATGGACCGCGCGCATGATCGGGAACTCGTAGCCGACTTCGTCGCCCAGCCGCTCCAGCGCCCGCACGTCCTTGGGGAAGCAGGATCCGCCGAAGCCGGCACCCGGAAACAGAAACGCCGGCCCGATCCGCCTGTCCGAGCCGATCCCGATCCGCACCTCGTCGACGTTGGCTCCCACGCGCTCGCAGAGGTTGGCGATCTCGTTCATGAACGTGATACGCGTAGCGAGCATCGCATTGGCTGCGTACTTCGTCATCTCGGCCGATTCGATATCCATGAAGCAGATCGGGTTCCCGGTACGAATGAACGGGGCATAGAGCCGGCGCATGACATCCCGAGCGCGGTCGTTGTCGGTTCCGATGACCACGCGATCGGGCTTCATAAAATCCTCTAGCGCCGAGCCCTCCTTGAGGAACTCCGGATTGGACACCACCAGGAACTCGTGCGGTGAGAACGCGGCCAGCATTTCGCGGACCTTGCGGCCGGTTCCCACCGGCACGGTGCTCTTGTTCACGACGATCCGCGGGCCGTCCGCGTGCTCCGCGACATCGCGCGCGACGGCCAGGACGTGTGACAGGTCGGCCGACCCGTCCTCCCCCGCCGGCGTTCCCACCGCGACGAAGACGACCTCGGAAGAGCGCACGGCCTCCTGGCCGTCCGTGGTGAACCGCATGCGTCCCCTCTCCAGGTTGTGCTGGAGCATCTCCTCCAGCCCCGGCTCGTAGATCGGAATCTTCCCGCGCCGGAGCCCGGCGATCCTATCTTCGTCCACGTCGCGGATCACGACGTCGTTCCCCATCTCCGCGAAACAGGTTCCCGTAACCAAGCCCACGTAGCCGGCGCCGAATACTCCCACGCGCATGGAATCAATCCTCTCTGCCTTCGGTTATCCGCTCGATGATGCCGGTAGTCGATTTGCCGGCCACGAGATCTATCCGCGCCACCGTCCCTCCGTACGATTCCACCAGATCGCCCCCGACGACCTCCTCCCGCGCGTAGTCCGCACCTTTCGTGAGCACGTCCGGCCGGATCGCCTCGATGAGGGAGAGAGGGGTGTCTTCGTCGAACAGCACGACGTAGTCGACGCAGCCGAGTGCCGAGAGGATCTCGGAGCGCTCCGCCTCGTCGAGGATCGGCCGATCCGGCCCCTTGAGGCGCGCGATCGAAGCATCGGTGTTCAGTCCCACGATCAGGCAATCGCCCAGGGCCCGCGAGGCCTCCAGGTATTTGATGTGACCGGCGTGGAGCAGGTCGAAGCACCCGTTGGTGAAGACGACCGTCTCTCCGCGCTGCCGGCGCTCGGCCGCGGCGGCCGCGGCCGTCTCCGCGTCCACGCGCTTGCCCTGCGCCGCCGATCCACGTTCCACCTCCTCCAGCAGCTCCTCTCTGGAGATGGTCGCGGTGCCCACCTTGCGCACCTTGATCCCGGCCGCCGTGTTGGCCAGCCTCGCGGCCATCACGACGTCCTCCCCTGAGAGCAGGAACGCGGCGAACGCGGCCGCGAACGTGTCCCCGGCCCCCGTGACGTCGTACACCTGCCGGGCGCGGGCCGGGATGTCGGTCGGCGCGCCGCGCCCATACAGCCGAACCCCGCGCTCCGAGCGCGTCAACACGATCGCCGCGAGGTTGAGATGCTCGAGCAGTCGCTCGGCTCCCGGGTCGTCCCACTCTCCACCCAGCAGATCGGCCAGCTCGCGCTCGTTGGGCAGCAGGAAGTCGGCCGCGCGATAGACATCCGCGTGAATGCCCTTCGGATCCACGATCACGGGAGCGTCGCCGAGCGCCCGCTTCAGCCGATCGACCCCCGACGCCGTGACGGCTCCCTTCCGGTAGTCGCTCACGATCGCTCCCTGGCATCCCGGCGAGAGCCGGGCGATGGCATCCTCGAGCGCGGCATCGACCCGCCGGTCGGGCGGGCGCGGCCTCTCGAAGTCGATCCGCACCAGCGCGTGCTGCCCGGCGTGGACGCGGAGCTTGCGCGGGGTCGACCATCCGTCCGCTTCGACCAGACCGTCCAGCGCAAGGCCCGCCGCCGCCAGCTGCGCCCTGCACTCGTTGCCCGCATCCCCCTCCCCCACCACCGTCACCAGGATCGGCTCGCAACCGAGCGCCCGGAGGTTTCGAACGACGTTGCCAGCGCCCCCCAGGTAGAGATCCCGGTGCTCGTACATGACCACCGGGACCGGCTTCTCCGGAGACAACCGATCCGCGTGCCCGAACAGGTATTCGTCCAGGATCGTGTCGCCGTAGACCAGGACGCGGCTCGGCCGGAAGCGGCGAAGCGCGTCGCCGAGCGCGGAGCCTGGACCCGGATCGGGCATAAGTAGGGTAAGTTATTTGCGCTCACCGACTTCATCAAGGTCGGCGCAGGCTGTTTCGGCGGGCGATCGATTTGCGGCGCCAATCCCGCGCCGCTACAATCGCCCCCCGAGGAGGTCGCCGTGCTCGAGCTCACCCCCGTTGCCCGAGAGAAGATCCAGGCGTCGCTCGAACGCGCCGCTCCGCCGCGGGACCACCTCCGGATCGAGGCGCGTCCTGGCGGGCAGGGCTTCCAGTACAGGCTGGCCGCGATGGCGGCCGACGAGGTGCGGGACGACGACTTCGTCCTGGAGGAGGTCGGCTTCCGGATCGTGCTGGACCCCGAAAGCGCCGGCTGGCTGCGGGGAGCGCGCCTGGACTACCGGGAGACCCTGCTGGAGAGCGGCTTCCGGTTCGAGAACCCCAATCCCCTACCATCGCCGACGATCCCTTCCGGGGCCCGCGCGGACCTGACGGGAACCACCGCCGAGAAGATCCGGCGTCTGCTCGACACCGAGATCAATCCCGCGGTCGCGGCCCACGGCGGTCGGGTCGAGCTGGCGGGAGTGGAGGACGGAGTGGTGTACCTGAGCTTCGGCGGAGGGTGCCACGGCTGCGGCCTCGTCGACGTCACCCTCAAGCAGGGGATCGAGACGCGCCTGAAGGAGCTCCTGCCCGAAATCGAGCAGGTAGTCGACACGACCGACCACGCCGCCGGCGCCAACCCCTTCTATAGATAACAGATCGATGAAGACGGCACCTACAGGTCGATCTGTACGAGCTGTTGCTCCTCCCCTTTCTTCTTGAGCACCATCTTCTCGTAGTACTCGCGCACCATCTGCGCCTCGCGCGCAGCCTTCTTCGCCGCCAGGCGCTCCTCGTGCGCGTTCTGCGGACCTTCGCCGCGGTCGCGCACGCGCGCCGCGTCCGCCGCGTCGACCTTCAGCGCGTGGTCGTAGTTTCCCAGCGGAACTTCCTTGCCGCCGGCGAAGATCTCATGGCGCCCCTTCTCCTTGTACCACTCGGCCACGGTGGCGTTCTTGTGCATGTTCTCGATGATGTTCCGCCACCCGTGTCCGGTGTTGTAGGCGCAGAACGAGATCTCCCCTTCCTGCGTGGCGTAAGGGATGATGCACATCTCCGTTCGGCGGAAGTCGTAATTGAACAGGTCCTGGAACCACATCCCGGCCACGAAGAGGAAGTTCCATGGATCCTTGCGCCGCTCCCACGCGCCGTCGGGACCCAGCGAGCCATAGTCCTTGCCGGTCAAGCCGAACGACTTGTCGAACTTCTTGAAGATGTCGATCAGCGTCAGGCTCGGCGGCGCCTTGTAGGGCGCGTAGTTCTTCAGCAGGGCCAATCCCATCATGGCGTTCGACATCCACTTGCCACGGTTGGCGTCGGTGATCTTCTGGACGTCCGCGATGAGCCCCGGAATGTCGAGGAACTCCGGCACCGGGCGGAACTCCTTGGTGTTCTTGTTGATCATGAGCGCGGTTCCGACCCCGCAGTTCGGATGGCAGCCGCAGCTGGTCTGGCCCCATTCGGCCGTCGGGCCGTGAACCATGTCCGCGAAGTCCGCGAACGGGCCCATCAGGGAGATCGGGAACCAGTCGCGCAACGGCTCGGTCACGCCAAGCTGATGCTTCACGTCCCGCGCCATATGGGAGAGCGTGTACCGCTGCCGCATCCGGCGCTCGTCCGTGATCTCGTCGTCGCGGCCGGTGAACGACACCGGCTGGAAGGCGATGAACGCGATCTTCTTCGGATTGTCGAGCGCGAACCTGACGATCGGCCCGACCTGGTCGTTGTTCACCGTGTTCACGAGCGTCGTGACGAGCACGATCTGGACGCCGGCGTTGTACAGGTTGTCGATCGCCTTGAGCTTGACGTCGAACAGATTGCCCACCTTGCGGTGACTGTTTGCGTCGTTGCCGATGCCGTCGAACTGCAGGTATACGAACCTCAGACCCGCCTCGGCCGCCTGCTTGGCGAACTCCGCGCTCTTGGCGAACTCGATGCCGTTGGTCGCGGCCTGGACGGAGTTGTATCCGATGTCGCGCGCGTACCTCACCGCGCGGAGGAAGTGCGGTGACAGGGTCGGCTCGCCGCCCGAGAACTGGACCGACATCTGGCGCCGGGGCTTGATCTTCAGCGCGTTATCGAGGATCTCCTGGATCTCCTCCCACTCCAGTTCGTGGACGAAGCCGACCTGGTTGGCGTCCATGAAGCAGGGATCGCACATCATGTTGCAGCGGTTCGTCAGGTCCACGGTGAGCACCGACCCGCGGCCGTGCTTGATCGTGGACGAGCCATGGTCGTGCAAGCCGCCGTCGTTGTGCGCGCGCAGGTCGCGGCCCGGGAAGTTCGACTCGATCCATTCCAGGAACCGTGAGTCGATCGCCATCAGGTCCTCGAAGCGACCGTGCTGCGGGCACTCCTTGACCATCCACACCTGACCGTCGCGCTCCACGATCTGGGCCTTTATCTCGCCCACCTTTTCGTGGATCAGGACCTTGTAGTCCTCCTCCCCCTCGATGATCCGCTTGCGCGCCTCGATGACGCACTTGGGGCACAGCGAGTCGGTTTCGCGCGGCCAGCCGAGCCGGGGCTTGGACTTTTCCCACGACTTGAGGAGCGGTTTCTCGCTCCACTTCGGCGTGAAGGACGGATTCGGGCGATACCTGTTGACGAGCTGAATGCCGTCGAATGTGGCCTTGGCGACCTTGGTGAGGATCCAGTCAAGGGCCTTGAGCGCCCGCGTGCCGATCCGGACACGGGCATCGCCGTTGGGATTGAGACGCCCGTCGGGAACCGCGAACGAAGAGGTGTCGAAGGCCCCCGCGGGTGCCGTGGCGTGACCGTTGCCGTTCGCGAGTGACGATCGTGATGCCGGGTCCACCACCTGGCTGTTGATCTTGATCATGAGAACCCCCTCCCCACGGATCGAGTCAGCCGAATCCTACCCACGCAGTATGGATGTGGTCAATCCCCCTTCGAAACGCCATTGACCGCTGGTTGGCGCCGGCTTTGCCAGAGGAAGCTGTGCATGCTGTTCAGGAATCCGCGCGGCTCGTAGAGCACCTCCACCTCTCCCCGGCACGAGTACCAGCAGGCCGTGCACGTGTTCCGCTCGTGGGCCTCGTGCAGGCGCCCCAGCACCGTTCGCATGTCCTCGCTGCGCAAATTCCCGCAGGGCTCGGTGAGGTTGAACTCGACGCATTTCGAGACCACCATCTGGTTGTCTATGTTGAACATCGCGCGTCCCGCTATGCACCCCGAGATGCCGTCGTTCACCGCCTCGTCGAAGCGCTCCAGGTACAGCCGATTCGTATGGAAGGTATCCGGGTATCGCCGCTTGAGGTCCATCAGGACCTCGGTCGCGCCGCGCAGGTGACGCTGCCCCTCGTTTCCGGTCTTCATCACGGAGTACGGCTGGACCTGCCAGTACACACCCAGCTTGCGGGCCAGCTCGCAGAGCTTCGGCATCTCGTCGAGGTTGTCGTCGGTCAGCACGGAGATGATCTGCACGCGCTGATATGACAGGTCGGTGCGCGCCTCCATGAGCTGCTCGATCGCCTTGATCGCCCGCTCGAACGCGAACTTCACCCCCCTGTGCTCGGCGTGCTTCTCCGGATCGGCATAGTCGATGGATACGGAGCAGCCCCATAAGCCCGCCTCCCAGAGCTGGCGCGCCCGCTTCGTCGTCATGCCCGAGCCCGAGGTGGTCAGGTAGGGGAAGTGATCCCGCGCTACGATGTCCACGATGTGATGGATGTCGCGGCGCAGCATCGGCTCCCCTCCCGCCAGCGAGACGATGAGCGAGCCGAGCTCCGACAGCTTCCGGGCCCCGACCGCGAAATCCTCGAGCGAGTTCTCCTCATGGGGCTTGAAGTCGTTCTTCCAGTACGTGCAGAACGAACACCCGTAGTTGCAGTTGTAGGTCACCTGCCAGGTGACCCACACCGGACGGCCGAGCAGGAACGCCTTCAGCAGGCGCGCCTTCTTGCCCCAGGTGTGGCGCCGGATGGACAGGTCGAGCTCCTCGAGGGGCTCCTCGAAGCGAAGGGGTGGGCCGATCGGGAGCTCGATCTCCGGCATGCCATGGCCGTTGCCGTTGGTATGGCCGGGCCGTTTGCCATTGCCGTTGGTGTAGGGCTGGCCGTTGGAGGGTGGGGCTGGCGGGGCGGCGGGGTTCGGGCGAAGCAGGGACTCGAGCGGAATCGGAGTTGACATATCAGACGCCCCCGGGGGTTGATAGGTCGTGGCGCTCGATCTGCCGCGAACAGTCTAGAGACCTGCGACGGTCAAGTCAAAGGGCCGAATCGATGTACCACTCCATCGCTTCATCCAGGCCCGCGCTCAAGGTGTGGGTCGGTCGGTAGCCCAGCAGTCGCTCCGCCTTCGAGATGTCCGCCAGCGAATGGCGCACGTCACCGGGACGAAAGTCACAGTATTCCGGCTGCGCGCTCCCGATGGCAGGGGAATGCCGGGCGAGCCGCTCGCGCACTAGAGCGAACAGCTCGTTCAACGTGGCCCGCTCGCCAACCGCTACATTGAACGTCTCGCCGAGGGCGTCGGACTCTTCCGTCACGGCCGCCAGCACATTGGCCTGGATAGCGTTGGCCAGGTAGCAGAAGTCGCGGCTGGTCTCTCCGTCCCCGAAGATCTGCACCGTCCGCCCCTGCAGGAGCGCCGCGACCCATCGCGGGATCACCGCGGCATAGGGGCCATCCGGGTCCTGCCGCGGCCCGAACACGTTGAAGTACCGCAGGGCCGTCACGGGAAGTCCGTAGACGTGCCCGAAGACCTCCACGTACCGCTCGCCGGCGGCTTTCGTCACCGCGTAAGGAGACAGTGGTCGTCCTGTTCGCGATTCGACCTTGGGGAGGTTCGGCTCGTCGCCATATACGGAGCTGCTCGAGGCGAAGACGAATCGCTGGACTCCAGCATCCCGTGCCGCCAGCAGCATGTTCAACGTCCCGTTGACGTTGCTCTCGTGACTCGTGACCGGGTCGGCGATCGACCGCGGCACGGACCCCAGCGCGGCCTGGTGGAGCACGAGTTCCGCATCGGCACATGCGCGCCGGCACACGTCGAGGCTGCGGATGTCGCCCTCGTGCACGGCGAACCGCCTCCAGTCCTCTTCCCCGACGCGCGCGCGGACATCTTCGAGGTTGGCGCGCTTTCCCGTGGAGAAGTTGTCGAGCCCCGTCACCGTTTGTCCGCTCTTGAGGAGCTCCAGCACGAGCCCCGACCCGATGAACCCGGCCGCGCCGGTCACGAGCCAGCGGCGGGGCCTCTCCCGCAAACCGTCCAGTGTCGACTCGTAGGCGGTGCGGCTCAAGCCTTCCACACCTTGCCCGCCGGCGCGTCGATCCCGGCCATGGCGTTGCGCGTGTCGACGATGAGGCGTCCCCATTCCGCGAGCCGGGCGTAATCGATGGCCGAGTGATCGGTCGAGATCACGATTGCGTCGTGGGATTCTATCGTCTGCCGCTCCCAGGCCACCGATTCGAGACCCGCCCAGTGCCCGTGCTCCCGACTCGGCTGGATGACCGGGACGTGCGGATCGTGGTAGGCCACCTCCGCGCCGCGTTCGTCCAGCAGATCCATCAGCCGATAACTGGGCGATTCGCGATCGTCGGAGATGTCGGGCTTGTAGGACAAGCCGAGGATGAGGACGCGGCTCCCCTTGAGCGGCTTCCCGACGTCGTTGAGCGCGGCCGCCACGCGATCCACCACGTGCTCGGGCATCCGGGTGTTGATCTCGCCGGCCAGCTCGATGAACCGGGTGTAGGCGCCGAACTCGCGCGCCTTCCAGGTCAGGTAGAATGGGTCGATGGGGATGCAGTGGCCACCCCAGCCGGGCCCGGGGTTGAAGCGCATGAACCCGAACGGCTTGGTCTCGGCCGCGTCGAGCACCTCCCAGACGTCGATGTCCATCCGCTCGTAGATCACCTTGAGCTCGTTGACGAGCGCGATGTTGACGGCCCGGAAGATGTTCTCGGTCAGCTTCGTCGCTTCGGCGGCGCGCGCCGAGGAAACGCGAACGACTTCGCCGATCGCCTGCCGGTACAGCGCCTCGGCCAGGTCCCCGGAGACCTCGTCCACCCCACCGACCACCTTGGGGATCGTGGTCGTCGAGAACTTCGGATTCCCGGGATCCTCGCGCTCGGGGGAGAAGGCCAGGAAGAAGTCCTCGCCCAGGACCATCCCACCAGCCTCGAGGCGCTCGCGCATCAGCTCGTCGGTGGTGCCCGGGTAGGTGGTCGACTCGAGAACGACCAGCTGACCGGCCCTGAGGCACCGAGCTATCTCCTCGGTGGTGGCCTCGATATAGGTCATGTCGGGCTCGTTGTGCACGTCGAGGGGCGTGGGAACGCAGATCACGATCGCGTCCACCTCCGATAGGCGATCGAAGTCCTCGGTCGCGGCCAGCCGGCCGGTTTCGACTCCCTCGCGGATCCGCTGCGCGTCCATGTGGGGGATGTAGGAGATCCCTCGATTGAGCTTCTCGACCTTGCGCGCGTCCACGTCGAAGCCCAGCACCCGGAAGCCGCGACCTGTGAAGGCGAGCGCCAGCGGCAGGCCCACGTACCCCAGGCCGATGACGCCGATCCGCGCCTCCTTCGACTCGATCGCCCGATTCAATCGCTCTGCGTTCTCGACCATCGCCTTCCTCTCGTTCATCGGCTCACGCCCTGTGGGATTGCTCCAGCATCGCTCCTCGATACCAGTCCACGAACCTCTGCAACCCCTCGTCGATTCCGATGCTGGGCTCGTACCCCAGCAGCCGGCGAGCGCGCGAGACGTCGGCGAAGGTGCGATCGACGTCGCCCGGAGGAACCGGGCGCCGGTCGATCGTGGCCTCGCACCCGGTGGCCTGTTCCAGCGCGGCGACCAGCCGGGAGAGCCGAACCGGCTCGGATTGCCCGAGGTTGAGGATCTCGAACGTATCGGTTCCGATCACGTGATCCACGGCGGACACGACCCCGTCCACGATGTCGTCGATGTACGTGAAGTCGCGCTCCATCGAGCCGTCGCCGAAGACCGGAATGGGCTCGCCCGCGAAGAGCCGGCGGGTGAAGGCGTGGATCGCCATCTCCGGGCGCTGACGCGGACCGTACGTGGTGAAGAAGCGCAGAGCGAGGATCGAGAAGCCGTGCACGGCATGATAGACGTGACACAGCTCCTCGCCCGCCTTCTTGGTCGCCGCATAGGGCGAGATCGGGGCATCGACCCGGTCGTCCTCGTGGAACGGCACCTTGCGGTTGTTGCCGTACACCGAGCTCGACGAGGCGAATACGAGCCGCCGGCAGCCGGCCTGACGCATCGCCTCGAGCAGGTTCGACGTTCCGATCAGGTTCGTCTCGTAGTAGCCGGCCGGATCGGCGAGCGACGGACGGACGCCGGCCTTGGCAGCCAGATGCACCACCACCTCGAATGCCCCGTCGGCGAACAGCGCCAAGACCTCCGCGCGGTCCCTGAGGTCGCCTTCGACCAGTCGGAACGCGGCGTTCCCGCGCACGCCATCGAGGTTCTGCTCCTTGATCCCCCGGTCGTAGAACGGATCGAAGTTGTCGAGCCCTACGACCCGGTTCCCACGCTCGAGGAGTCGCTCGGTCAGCCAGGACCCGATGAACCCGGCGGCGCCTGTCACCAGGATGCGCTTCACCGGCAGCCCGCGCGCGTCACAGCGAGCTCGCCTCGAGCGTCTCGAGGTCATCGACGGTGATCAGCACGTCCCGCGGCTTGGTGCCGTCGGGGGGACCCACGATGTTCGCGCGCTCCAGCTGATCGAGGATCCGCGCGGCGCGCGAATATCCCACCCGCAGGCGCCGCTGGAGGAGGCTCGTCGACCCCTGATCGTGGTCGACGACGACCCGGGCGGCGGCGAAGAACAGCTCGTCGCGCTCGTCGAGCGCCGCGATCTCCAGCTCGGAGGCCTCGGCGATGATGTCCACGGGGGGGGCGATCTCCTCGGCGTTCAGGCGGCGCCCCGCCTCGCGCAGCCAGTCCACGACACGGCCCGTCTCCTCGCTCGAGATGAAAGCGCCCTGGATCCGGACCGGCTCGGCGCGATCGGCAGGCAGGAACAGCATGTCGCCGTTCCCCAGCAGCTGCTCCGCGCCGTTCATGTCCAGCACCGTGCGGCTGTCGATCTTGGACGAGACCTGAAAGCTGATCCGCGAGGGGAAGTTCGCCTTGATGACGCCGGTGATCACGTTGACCGACGGCCGTTGCGTCGCCAGCACGAGGTGAATCCCTACGGCGCGCGCCATCTGGGCCAGGCGCGCCAAGGGCTCCTCGATCTCCTGCTGGACGGTGAGCATCAGATCGGCCAGCTCGTCGATCAGCACGACGATGTATGGCAACGGACGCCGGTCGTCGTCTCCACCCGCGGGGTCGACCAGGTCGCCCGCTTTGACCCGGGCGTTGTAGTCCGCCAGGCTGCGGATCCCGTTGGCCGCCAGCAGGCGGTACCGGCGCTCCATCTCGGACACTGTCCACTTGAGGGCCTTGGCGGACTCTTTGTGCTCGACCACGACCGGGTGGAGTAGATGCGGAATGCCGTTGTAGACGACGAGTTCCAGCATCTTCGGGTCGATCATGATGAAGCGGACGGCGTCGGGGCCGTAGCGATACAGCAGGCTCGTCACGATCGCGTTGATGCACACCGATTTTCCCGAGCCGGTGGCGCCCGCGATGAGGAGGTGCGGCATGCGGGTCAGGTCGGCGACGATCGGCGCCCCCGCGATCTCGTGTCCCAATGCCAGCGGGACCTTGCCCCCGAACCCGCTCCATAGAGGGCTCTCCAGCATCTCCCGCATCCGCACCACGCGCGGCCGCGGGTTCGGGATCTCGATGCCGACCGCCCCCTTGCCCGGGATCGGGGCGACGATCCGGATCCGCTGCGCGCGCATGGCCAGCGCGAGGTCGTCGGCGAGGTTGGCGATCTGGTTCACCTTGACGCCGGGCGCCGGCGAGACCTCGAACTGGGTGAGTACCGGTCCGGAATGGATCGCCGCGATCTCCCCTTCGACGTTGAAGGAGCGCAGCTTCTCGATCAGCACCCGGCCGAGCCGGTCGAGGTCGTCGGTCGTCTGGCCGGTGTCGGTATCGGCCTGCGCCTCGAGGAGCGACAGTGGCGGCAGCCAGCCGGCCCCTCCCTCGGATTCGGGGCGGGACCGCCGGGGCGTGGACCCCCTGGCGGGGCGCGAGCGGGGGGCCTGGTGGCCCGGAGCCGCAGGCGCCGGAACGGCCACGGTGACCGGCGCCGGCTCCCCTACGGGCTCCTCTGGTTCGTCTTCCTCTTCCCCGCCGCGGGCCCTGCGCTCCTCGCTCCAGCCGGACAGCCGGCCGCCGATCCGGTCGAACCGCTCGCGCGCGTGGCGCCCGCCCGCGCGACCGGCTTCGACTCCGGCCTCCACCGTGGCGGCGAGCGAGATCCGGAAGGTCGCGGCCGCGAGGACGATCGCGGCGACGACGCAGAAGATCAGCGCGCCCGCCAGACCCACGCCCTGGATCAGACCCGATGCGGTCGCCATCCCCGCCGCCCCCGCACGCGTACCCCACGGCGACGGTCCGGCGATCCATGCGGCGGTCACTCCGAAGACCGACAGGAGCAGCCACACGGCCGCCAGCGCGCCGAGGCCGAGCGTCAGCGCCTTCCGCGTCACGCGGTCGAACAGGAGCAGGATCCCGAACGCCGCCAGCCCGGCGCCCAGCGCCAGCGCACCGAATCCCAGCGCCCGGTAGAGATAGAATGCGCTGTACGCGCCCAGGATCCCCACGCGGTTGAGGGTTTCGGGCCCGCGGTCGACCCCCGGGTCCCATGGCCACAGGGCGACCAGCACGAAGCCCCCGGTGGCGGCCATCAGGATTCCGAGGATCTCGCGCTTCAGCCGCGTCGAGTCTTTTTTCTTCTTTCGGGGCATGGAAGGAAACTTAACAGGTCGTTGAACCACTATACGAGGCTCGCGTTGCGACCTGCTTGCCGATCACACGGTCGCGGGCGCGGGGATGTCCTCGTGGAGCCACTCCTCGACGAAGCGCGTGTGGACCTTGCCCGCCAGGAAGCGGGGCTCCTGGATCAGCTTGCGATGGAGCGGGATCGTGGTGGCGATCCCCTCTACCACGAACTCGTCCAGCGCCACCCGCATTCGGGCGATCGCCTGCGCGCGGTCGGTGCCGTGCGCCAGCACCTTCGCGACCAGCGAGTCGTAGTAGGGCGGGATCACATAGGATTGGTACGCCGCCGTGTCCACCCGCACGCCCGGTCCGCCGGGCTGGTGGAAGGTGACGATCCGGCCGGGGGTGGGCATGAACTTCCGGTCGGGATCCTCGGCGTTGATCCGGCACTCGATCGCGTGCCCGCGGAACCGTACCTGGTCCTGCCGCAGGTCCAGCGGCTCTCCGGCGGCGATCGTCAGCTGGCGCAGTACGAGGTCCTGACCGGTGACCATCTCGGTCACCGGATGCTCTACCTGGATGCGGGTGTTCATCTCCATGAAGAAGAAGTCCCCACTCTCGGTGACCAGGAACTCCATCGTTCCGGCTCCGAGATACCCGATCCGGGCCGCCCCCCGGACCGCCGCGTCTCCCATGCGCTTCCGGAGGTCTTCGGTGATCCCGGGCGACGGCGCCTCCTCGAGCAGCTTCTGATGCCGGCGCTGGCAGGAACAGTCGCGCTCGCCGAGGTGGATGACGTTTCCCTGACGATCTCCGAGAACCTGGATCTCGATGTGCCGCGGACGCTCGAGGAACCTCTCGATGTACACGCGGCCGTCCCCGAAAGCGGCCTCGGCCTCGCGCCGGGCCTGCGGGAACGCCGCCGCGAACTCCTCGGCGTCGCGCGCGATCCGCATTCCCTTCCCGCCGCCCCCCGCGGCGGCCTTGACCAGAACGGGGTAGCCGATCTCCTCCGCCGCCAGCCGCGCCTTCCGTTCCTCGTCGATTGCACCGGGAGAACCCGGGACCACCGGTACGCCGGCCTCCTGCATGAGCCGCCGGGCCTCGGACTTGTCGCCCATCTGGCGGATCTGCTCGGGGGTGGGACCGATGAACACGAGGTTCGACTCCGCGCAGATCTGGGCGAACTCCGCGTTCTCCGCCAGGAAGCCGTAGCCCGGGTGGACGGCGTCCGCCCCCGTGACCTCCGCCGCGGCGATGAGGCGCGGGATGTTCAGATACGACTCGGCGGATGGAGCGGGGCCCACGCACACCGCCTCGTCGGCGAAGCGGACGTGCAGGGCCTCCGCATCGGCTTTGGAATGGACCGCAACGGTCTTCAGGCCGAGCATCCGGCAGGCCCGGATCACGCGCAGGGCGATCTCCCCGCGATTGGCGATCAGGACCTTCCGGAACAATTCAGCGCCTCCGGGGGAAAGCGCGCGCGCTCAGCGGTTGTAGCCTTCCAGAGCTCGCACGTACCCCTGCTCGATCATGTACTCGATCACTCTGCGCGCGTTGTCCTCGGGCGAGTGCGCGGTGGTGTCGAGCGTGATCTCGGGGTGCTCCGGGCGCTCGTAGGGATCGTCGATGCCGGTGAAGTTCTTGATCTCGCCGCGCCGGGCCTTGGCGTACATCCCCTTGACGTCGCGCTCCTCGCAGACATCCAGGGGGGTGTCGACGAAGACCTCGATGAACTGCCCCGATCCGACCATCGACCGCACGTCGTTGCGGGTCGAGCGGTAGGGGCTGACGGCGGCGCAGAGGACGAGGCCGCCATGGCGGACGAGCTCCGCCGCCACGAACCCGATGCGGCGGATGTTGATGTCGCGGTCCTCCTTGCTGAACCCGAGGCCGTGCGAGAGGTGCGTGCGCACGACGTCGCCGTCGAGCACGGTCACCTGCCGTCCATGCTCCAGGAGCAGGGTCGTCAACACGTCGGCGGTCGTCGACTTGCCGGCTCCGGAGAGCCCCGTGAACCAGATGCAGGCCCCCTGGCGATGGCGGGGCGGATGGCTCTCGGCCAGGATGTCGGCCACCTCCGGGCGCGTGAACCACTCCGGCAGCTTGCGGCCGTTCCGCAGGTACTCCTCGCGCACCTGGGTGCCCGAGATCGAGGCGATGCGGGCGCCCTCGGGGATGCGCGACCGCTCCTCGTACCGCTCCTCGTCCTCCAGGTATACGAGCTCGTGGAACGGTACCGGGGTGACCCCCAGCTCTTCGACGTGCTCCTCCACCAGCTCCTGGGCGTCGTACGGGCCGTAGAAGGGCTTGCCGTCGCTGTCGACACCCGGGCTGGCGTGATCCCGCCCGACGATCAGGTGATTGGCTCCGTGGTTGCGCCGGATGAGCGCGTGCCAGAGCGCCTCGCGCGGACCCGCCATGCGCATGGCGAGCGGAAGCAGGGAGAGCAGGATGCGATCGGGTTCGTAGTAGTTCCTGGCCAGAGCGATGTAGGTCCGGACGCGCGTATAGTGATCCACGTCGCCGGGCTTGGTCATCCCCACCGAGGGGTGGAGCAGCAGGACTCCGTCGACGGCCTGGATGGCGCGCTTGGTGAGCTCCTCGTGGACCCGGTGGAGCGGGTTGCGGGTCTGGAAGGCGATCACGTTGCCGTGCCCGTAGGATTCGAGACGGCGGCGCGTCTCCGCCGGCGTCAGCCGCAGCTCCTGGAAGTCGTGATGCTTGGGCAGCTGGAGCACCCGCATGGGGCCGGATACGAACCGGGATCCCCAGCGCTCCATCTCGGCGACCATCGGGTGACGCGGATCGAGCGTACCGAACGCCCGCGAGGCCACGCGCTTCTTGTCCCAGGAATAGATCTCGTCGATGTCGACCACGGCGAGCAGCTCGTTCTTGGCGTTCCGCAGCGCGAGCTCTCTGCCCTCCGCGACCGGAGCGTCGTCCGCTATCGGGAGCGTTATCGGGATCGGGGAGAGCTGCCCGTTGGCCAGCCGCATCTCGTCCAGCACACTGTCGAGGTCCTCACTTCCCATGAACCGATCGAGCGGGCTGAAGGCGCCCGTGGCCAGGAGCTCGAGATCGCAGACGACCCGCTCCGAGACCTGGATCGAAGGCAGCTCGCCGGCTAGCCGCTTGAGCTCGGCCTGGCCTTCCGCGGGCTCCAGGAGGTCCACGAGGTGCCCGCCGCAAGGCTCGATCAGAAGTCCGGCAGTGCGTGTGACAGTCATACGAATCCCTTTCTATTCGACCCGGTTGTCGTTCGCGATCTCCCGCACGATGGGGAGCGCCGATTCCCATGCCGCCGGATGGGCGGCGAAGATCCCGCCCGGCTGGGCGGGGTGATCCTTGCCATAGCGGAGGGGCTCTCCGCGACAATCGGTGACCCTGCCGCCCGCGGCGCGGAGCATCGCCTCGGGTGCGCAGGTGTCCCATTCCTTCAGATATGGAACGGGATGGACGTACAGGTCGGCCTCTCCCGAGGCCACCAGGGCGCACTTGCTGCCCGCGGATCCCGACAAGATAACCTCCACCTCCCCCAGCGCCGCCTCCAGGCGCCGGATCCGGTCGTCGGGATGGGAGCGGGAGCGGACGAACCGCAGCGGCTCGTGGACGGGCCTGGTCGCCAGCCGCTCCGTCCGCGGGCGGGCGCTCGCGTCCTCGATCCGCCAGGCCCCGACACCCGCGGCCCCCGCGAACAGGCGGTCGGTGGCGGGCTGGTAGACGGCGCCCAGCTCGGCCGCTCCTTCGACCGCCAGGCCCACCATGACGCTGAACTCTCCGATCCGGTCGATGAACTCCCGCGTTCCGTCGAGGGGGTCCACGACCCACAGCCGCGCCTCGGCCAGCCCGGCCGGCGCGGGCGCCTCCTCGCTCAGGATCGGCTCGTCTCGCCGCTGGCGGCCCAGTACCTCGAGGATCGCCTCCTGGCTGGCCTGGTCCGCGGCGGTCACCGGTCCCCCGCCCGTGGGGTCCTCCACCGCCAGGTCGTCGCGCTCGTACAGCTCGAGCGCCGCCAGACCGCCGGCCAGGGCGGCGCTCGCCGCCACGGCGAGATCGGCTCCTGCCGGCCCCGCCGTCTTCGACAGCAGCTCCTGGATGCGCTGGACTGGGTCGATGGGACGCTCGGAGGTCAGGCCTCGCCCCATACGCGGCCGCTGGTCCCCTCGATGCCTCTCAGCTTGAGGGCGAACTCCGACCGGTTGGTGGCATTGGCGAGCGCCTCTTCCTCGTCGATCTTGCCGTCCTGGTAGAGCTGCATGAGGCTCTGGTCGAACGTCTGCATCCCGTACTGGACTCCGCCCTCGGCGATCAGCTCGGCGATCTTGGAGGGCCGGTCCCCGCTGTGGAGGAAGTCGCGGATCGCCTCGGTGAGCACCATCACCTCGCAGGCCGGGACTCGTCCCTTGCCGTCGGCCGTGCGAATCAGGCGCAACGAGACCACGCCCTGCAGGTTCTCCGCCAACAGCGAGCGGATCTCCTGACTGCGCTCGGGTGGGAAGAAGGTCATGATCCGCTGAATCGTCTGCACGGCGTCCGTGGTGTGCAGAGTCGCGAACACCAGATGCCCGGTGTTGGCGGCAGCCAGGGCGATATCCATCGTCTCCGCGTCCCGGATCTCGCCCACCATCAGGACGTCCGGGTCCTGGCGGAGAACGTGCCGCAGGCCGGTGGCGAAGTCCGCAGTGTCGACGCCGACCTCGCGCTGGGTGACGAACGACTTGTTGTCGCGGATCAGGAACTCGATCGGGTCCTCGATCGTGACGATCTTGAGCCGCCGGTTGGAATTGATATGCTCGACCATGGCGGCGAGCGTCGTGGACTTGCCGCTCCCCGTTATCCCGGTCAGCAGGATGATCCCCCGCGGACGCAGGGAGATCGCGCCCACCACCGGTGGAAGGTGGAGGGCCGTCAGCGACTTCACCGACACGGGGATGCTGCGCAGCGTCGCGGTCGGGGTGCCGCGCTGCATGCCCAGGTTGACACGGAAGCGGCCCAGCTGGGGGACTCCCACGGCAAAATCCAGTTCCCGCGCACGCTCGAACTCGACGCGCTGATGGTCGCTGGTCAGCTCCGCGATGACATCGGCCATGTCCTCGCGACTGAGCGTGGGGTGATCCATGGGAATCAGCTGCCCGAGCAGGCGGACCACGGGCGGCGCGCCGACCTTCAAGTGCAGGTCGGAAGCCTCGTGCTGGAGCATCGAACGCAGGACTTCCCTGAGATCCATGACCTCAGCGTATCTCTATCTCGAAGAGCGGCTGTCCGTACTCGACGGGAGCCCCGTTTTCCGCCAGGACCTTTCGCACCGTCCCGTTGACCTCGGACTGGAGCTCGTTCATCAGCTTCATGGCCTCCAAAATGCAAAGCGTCTGGCCGACGCGGACAGTGTCCCCGACATCCACGAAGGGCGGCGCTTCGGGCGCGGGAGCGCGGTAGAACGTCCCCACCATGGGGGATTCCACTACGTGATGCTCCGTTCCCCGATCCTGCGCGGCGTCGCCCCCGGGACCACCGGGCGTGGCGGCATGGACTTCGGATGCAGGAACGGGGCCATGGGTTGGACCGGCGGTCGGCGCGGACCCCGGATCCTGCCGGCGCTTGACGATCCGGACGGTTCGTCCCCAGCGTCCGATCTCGAGCTCGTCGATGTCGCTTTCCTCCACGAGTCGAATCAGCGCCTGGAGCTCCTCGCGGTTCACGAAACGCGCTCCAGATACGCGTTGGTGCGCGTGTCCACGCGAATAATCTCGCCCCGCTCGATGAACAGCGGGACCTGAACCACCGCGCCGGTCTCTATCTTCGCGGGCTTGGTTCCTCCCGAGGCGGTGTCCCCGCGCACTCCCGGATCCGTCTCCACCACCTGCGCCTCGATGAACTTCGGCAGCTCCACACCGATGATCCTGCCGTCATGCACCAGTACGTCGCAGACGACGTTCTCCTTCAGGTACGATCGTTGCTCTTCGAGGAGGTTCTCGTTCACAGGGTGCTGCTCGTAGCTCTGGGTATCCATGAAGTGCGCGAAGTGATCGCTCGAGTAGAGGTACTGCATCGGACGCCGCTCGAGCCGTACGTCCTCCACGCGTTCGCCTGCCCGGAAGGTGCGCTCGACTACCTGACCGGTGTCCACGCGTTTGAGCTTGGTGCGGACGAATGCCCCTCCCTTGCCCGGTTTCACATGCTGGAAGTAGACCATCTGCCAGAGGTCTCCATCCAGCTTGATCACCATGCCGTTGCGAAAATCCGCGGTAATAGCCATACGGACCCGAGTGGTGGACCATGGAAGAGCGTTTGCGGACGATTACGGTCGGCGAAAGACGAGCCAATATAGGAGCCGGTTCCCTCTCGAACAACCGAACGGCGCCTTGTCCGGCAGAGTCGATTCTGTCAGATTCTCTTGTCGTCGTGCGTTCGGACGCACTCCGTATGCCAGGCATTCCGACCTCGAGGCTCCTCCCATGAATCGCATCCTTCCGCCGGGCCGCGGACTGCGACCCTACGAAGACCCCTACGATCCCGCCAACCTGCAGTCAGGCGGGTTCGAAGAGGAGGAGCTGGACGTCGACCTGCGCTCGATATGGGGCCTCGTCCAGCGGAACAAGCTGCTGATCCTGGCCTGCATCCTGACGGCGGCCGCCCTGGCCTGGCTATACAACATGCGGGCCACGCCCTACTACCAGGCCACCACCACTCTGCGCATCAACGACGACGGACGCTCCAGCGGCGCGACGGGGGAGCTCAACCTGACCCTGTTCCAGAACAACAGCGCGATCGAGACCGAGATGGCGGTCCTGGAGAGCCGCATGATGGCGCAATCGGTGGCCGAGTCGCTCGATATGCGCTTCCGCCTGGTGGAGCCGCGCCGGGCGACGCTCGCGGAGTTGTTCCGCGACGTGCAGCTGCCCTACGGCGCGCCGTCCCGCGCATACTCGCTCCGCCGCGAGGGCTCGAGGTTCGACGTCCTCGACGAGGAAGGACGAGAGATCGCCGTTGCGACCCCGGGAACGCCCACGCGTCTGAGCGAGCTGAGTTTCACGCTGACGCCGAAGGCCCGGCCCTTCGAGCGGATCCGGTTCGTGACCCGCAGTCTGGACGACGTGATGGACGAGATCCGCAGCGGGCTGACGGTGCAGCGGCCGAGCCGCGACCAGAGCATCATCGAGATCCGGTTCGAAGGTCCGGATCCAGTCTATGTGTCCCGGATCGCGAACGCGCTGGTGTACAGGTTCCGTGTCTACCGTCGATCCGTCCAGCAGACCGAGGCCAGCAGCATGATCGAGTTCCTCACTCGTCAGATCGACACGCTCAGCTCGCAGCTACGCGTGTCAGAGGACGCGCTGCGCGACTTCCGCGAGCGCGAGCAGATCGTGAGCCTCACGGAGGAAGGCGCGTCCTCGATCGAGCGCTTCGCCGCGCTCGAGACCCAGCGCGATCTCCTCCGCTCGGAGCGGGACGGACTCGCCGAACTCCTGGTCGAGCTCGATCAGGCGGGCGAGGAGCAGCGCGATCCACTGATGCCCTCCCCCGCTCGACGGGTGATGGGTTACCCGGGGCTGGCCGGCAACGTGGGGGCCTCGCAGATGCTGTCGACCCTGATCGAGCTCGAGAACGAGCGAGCCGCCCTCCTCGAACGCCGCCAGCCCGACGATTCGGACGTGGAGGTGCTGACCGGCCGCATCCACGGCATTGAGCGGGAGCTCCGGCACCTCACCGGCACGTATCTGAAAACGCTCGACTCCCAGCTCGCGACGATCGAGTCACAGCTGCAGGAGGGAGCGACGCAGATGGCGGACTTCCCCGGCAGGGAGACGGAGCACCAGCGTCTCCTGCGGCAGACCACTCTGCTCGAGGGGATCTTCGGGCTGCTGCAGGCGGATCTGAAGGAGGCGCAGATCGCGCAAGCGGTCGAGACCCCGTACGCCACCGTCATCGACGCGGCGATCGTGCCCACCCGGCCGGTGCGGCCGCACAAGATCCGGAACCTGCTGCTGGCCATCGGGCTCGGGCTGGTGGTGGGGATCGGCGCGGCATTCGCCCGCGAGCACCTGGACAACACCATCCACACGGTGGACGAGGTCGAGACGCTGACCGGTGTGCCCGTCCTCGGGATGATTCCCCACATGCGGAACCACCAGCTCACCAACGGCAAGCGAAGGCTCCTGCCGGGCAGGGCGCGAAGTGGACTGCCGGCCGGTCGCGACGCCAACCAGGACTTCCCCTCCCGGCTCATCGTCAGCCGCGACACGCAGAACGCTGTCGCCGAGGCATTTCGCAGCCTGCGAACGAACATCACGTTCGCCACCCCCGATCAGGTGCCGCGGACGATCGTCGTGACGAGCTCGCGCGAGGGAGACGGGAAGACGACGAGCGTCGTCAATCTAGCGGCGGCCTTCGCCCACCAGGGCCTGAAGGTCCTGCTCGTGGACTCCGACCTGAGGCGCGGGGTGCTCCACAAGGTGTTCAAGCTGCCCAAGCGTCCGGGCCTGTCCAACGTCCTGGTGGAGAACCTGCCGCTCGAAGCGGTCATCCACCGGACCTCGATCGATCGCGACGTCCACCTCGACGTGATGACCTCGGGCACGTACCCGCCGAACCCCGCCGAGCTCCTTGGCTCGACGCGCCTTCGAGCCGCCATGGATTCGCTGGCCGAGCTCTACGATGTCGTGCTGATCGATTCGCCGCCGCTGACGGTGGTGACCGACGCGGCCGTCATCGCCCCCCATGTCGACGGCGTGCTGGTAGTCGCACGCGCCAGCCAGACCGAGATCGGTGCGCTCGAGTTCGCGATGCTCCAGCTGCGGAACGTCAACGCGAGGGTCAAGGGAACGATCCTGAACGACCTGGGCATGAACGATCGGCGCTACGGTTCGCAGGGGTACTATGCGTACACCTACGAATACACCAAACGCGAGGAAGAGTAGGCTGCTGAAAATGACTGATCTGCTTCGTTCCGCTCCAGCGAGCCACGCACTCCTGGCAGTCCTCTAGATCACGCCTTTTTCTCGTTGCGGTTCTTACAGGACGATGAGCTGGTCTTTGGGGGCGGAAGTGAGGAGCTCGACGCCGGCGTCGGTGACGAGGGCGTCGTCTTCGATGCGCACGCCGCCGGTTCCCTCGAGATAGACCCCGGGCTCGATCGTGACCGTCATGCCGGTATCGAGCGTGTCTTCACTCTTCCTACCCAGCCGGGGCGCCTCGTGCACCTCGAGCCCGATTCCGTGACCCAGCGAATGACCGAAGTCGGGACCGTGTCCGGCGGCCTCGATAACCTCGCGGGCCAGCCGGTCGGCTTCCGGACCCTTCATTCCCGCCCGGATCCCGCCGATGGCCGCCGCCTGCGCTTCCAGAACTAGGGCGTAGACCGCGCGCATCTCGGCCGCCGGCTCGCCGAACGCGATCGTCCGGCTGATGTCGCTGACGTACCCCTCGGCCACGGCGCCGAAGTCGAACAGCACGACGTCTCCGCGGCGGAGCTCCCGCTGTCCGGGTCGCGCATGGGGGAGCGCCGCGCGCTCCCCGAACGCCACGATCGTCTCGAACGACGGGCCCCCGGCGCCACGTGCGGCGAGCTCGAGATCCAGCCTGGCGGCGAGCTCGCGCTCTGTGATCCCCGGGCGCACCTCTTCGAGTATCCGCTCGAAGGTTTCGTCGGCGATTCGGCACGCCTCGCGAATGGCGGCGATCTCCGGGGCGGTCTTCCTCATCCGCAGCTCTTCGATCCATTCCTCGACGGGAACGAGGGCGGGGGCCTGGCGCTCCGACCACTCCGCCCACGCCCGGTACGTCAACTGCTCGCGCTCGAATCCCACCCTCGAGATCCCGCGCCCGGCGAGGAATTCGCGGCTCATCTTGAGAAGACCCTCGTTCTCGATCCTGACGTCGATCGCCGCATCCAGCTCCTCGGCGACCTGCGTCTGATACCGGAAGTCGGTGAAGAACGCATCCGTTCCATCCGCGAGCAGGACCAGCACGCCGGTAGAACCGGTGAACCCGCTGAGATACCGGATGTCGGCGAGATCGAGGACGATCAGGGCGTGGAGGTCGGCGGCGCCGATCCGCTCGCGCACCGCGGCTCGCCGTTCCCCGAGAGTCAAGGGTGCGCGATGGACCAACCCCGCGGGCGGCGTCAGCGTCCGTCCAGCCATGCGCGGAAGGCCTCGGCGTCCATCCGTCCCACGCGCCGCGGTGACTCCGCCTGCGCGGACTCCGGCCTCGTGCCGGGAGCCGTGGCCGGTTCCTCGGGAGGGGCCTCTACAACGGCATCGGCCTCCGCAACGGGAACGGGGACTTGGATCTCGGGAGGATCCCAGGGGAGGCGCTCGCGACCGGCGGGAGGGCCGGTGGCCGCCTCGGGCCGCGGGTCCGGCCCGGCCTCCGCCATCCGCACCTCCAGACTGCGGATGCGATCGGCGATCCCGGTATCCTCGGGAGCGCGCGCGAGCATCCTGCGGTAAATCGAAAGCGCCCGCCCCAGCAGACCCTGCTGCGCGTAGATCTCCGCCAGCGTAGAGGTGGCGATCTCCCCGCTGTCGTTCCCGGCGGTGTGCTTGGAGGAACTTTCCGGCATGGAGCCGGAGTATATTCAGAGTGCCTCGCGTGGGTCAAACGACTCGACAGCGGGTCCATGCCGCGTTAGTTTTTTCACGCGAGACCCCGACAGAATTCCGCCTCCTGCATATCCGATCGATCCCTCAGCTCCGGGCGGCATAGCCATGATGCGGCAGTTGCGTGAATCCACGAAGGTGATCATGGTCATCGTCGCCATCGCGTTCGTGGGCCTGATGGTCTTCGAGTGGGGCATGGATCTCTCCGGTCGCTCGTCGCAGCAGGGGACGGGGACGTCGCTCGGCTCGGTGAACGGCGCCGAAATCACGGTCGACGAGTATCAGCGCCAGTACCAGATCCTCTACGAGCAGGCTCAGTCGGAGGCGCCTGAGGGACTCTCGCGCGAGCGGCTCGATCAGATCGAGCAGCAGGCGTGGGAGGACGTCGTGAACCTGACGCTGCTGCGCCAGGAAGCCGAGGAGCGCGGCATCCGGATCACCGACAGCGAGCTCGTCGAGTACATCAAATACAATCCGCCCCCCGACCTGGTTTCCATGCCTGCCTTCCAGACGAATGGACAGTTCGACTTGGCCAAATACCAGGCCGCGCTCGCAGACCCGTCCCTGGAACAGACCTGGATCGAGTACGAGCGCCAGCTGCGAGCGACCCTGCCGATTCAGAAACTGCAGGAGCAGATCATCGCGGGGACGTTCGTCACCGAGGCCGAGGCGCGGTCCCTCTATCGCGACCGCAACGAGCGCGCACGAATCTCGTACCTGTACGTCGATCCCGCGGTCGTCGCTCGCGATGTCGGCACCGAGATCGAGTCCGAGGAGATCGCCCGGTATTACGAAGAGCACAAGGAAAACTATCGCCGCGGCGAGAGCGCCAAGGTCCGATACGTCGAGTTCGAGCCGCCGATCACGGCCGCCGATTCGGCAGCCGCACAAAAGACCGCCGACTCGCTGGCCGCCGCTGCCCGGACTCCCGGCGGAGACTTCGAAGCGATGGCGCGCCGGCACTCCGACGATCCGGTCTCGTCCGCCAACGGCGGCGACATCGGCTTCATGCGCCAGGAAGCGCTCGATCCAGCGATCCGGGAGGTGGTGACGGATATGTCGGTCGGGGAGATCTCCGATCCCATTCTCACCCCGTTCGGCTGGCACATCGTGAAGCTCGAAACGCGGGGCGAAGACCAGGTCCACCTGCGGCAGATCGTGATCGCGGTAGAACCGAGCGCCGAGTCTCGGAACACCGCTCGGCAGGCCGCGCAGGAGTTCGCGCGGGATGCCTCGGCGACCCCGAACGCCTTCGAGGATGCGTCGGCGCGCAGGGGGCTCAGGGTGGAGGAGCCGCCGGTGTTCGAGAAGGGCCTCGTCATCCCCGGTCTTGGCTCGGCCCCCGAGATCTCCGATTTCATCTTCGCCAACGAGGGGGGCGCAGTGAGCGGCGCACTCGCGCGCGAAGACGCGTTCTACGTCGTTCACGTGGATCAGAGGTATCCCGAGGGGTACGTGGCGATGGAACTGGTGGCCGACGATATCCGCGCCGAGCTGGCGGCTCAGAAAGAGTTGGAGGCAGCGCGCGCTATCGCGCCGGAGATCGCGGACGCGATCCGGGGCCAGGGCCTCGAAGGCGCGGCCGCCCGCTACGGCCTGCAGGTGCAGGACACCGACTGGTTCACGCGTCTCAACAACATCCCGGGAATCGGCAGCGGCACGCCGGTGGCCGGCGCCGCCTTCGGACTGGCCCAGGGCCAGACGGCCGGGCCCATCGAAACCACTAGAGGGCTGTATTTCATCCGGCTGATCGATCGCCAACCCGCGGACGAAGAGGCGTTCCAGCGCGAGAAGGAGATGTTGCGGCAGGAGCTGAGGCGGGAGAAGATGCGGGAGCGCTTCAATGCATGGTTCGACTCGCGGCGTGCCGCAGCCGAGATCGAGGACCGTCGCGCTCAGCTGCTGGGGGTCTGACCTCGGCGGCGATCGTTACTGCGGCTTCTTCTTGCCATCTTCCTCGAGATCTTCCTTTATTTCGCTCACCCCGCGCTTGAACTCGCGGATACCCTTCCCCAGAGACTGACCCAGCTCGGGCAGCCGCTTCGCTCCGAACAGCAGAAGCAGGATGAAGAGGATCAGGAGGATCTCCTGCATGCCTATCTGCCCGAACATCGGAACCTCCTAGAAAAACGCCCGGTAGAGGTACGCCGCGAGCGCGATCCCCACCAGGCTGATGATATTCACGTACAGGGTGAGCGGCCCGAGCGTCAATCCCACGGCGACGAGGTCGAGCGAAACCGGTCCCAGGTGACCGACCACTGACGTCGTGAAGAAGTCCCGTGCCACTCCCGCCGGCAGAAACCGGGCGAGCAATTGCCCGATCAAGCTACCGATGAGCAATCCACCCGTCAACACGAAGGTGTAGACCCAGAAGTTCTTCCGATGCATCGCGTTAGCTAG
>DASRVB010000147.1:0-4300 GCA_035687725.1 Gemmatimonadota bacterium | reverse complement strand
ATCGCCTGCTTTTTGCTCTTCACCTTCTTGCCGGACCCGCTCTTCAGGGTTCCCTTCTTCCGCTCGCGCATCGTCTTCTCGACCTCTTCGCCCGCCTTCTTGCCGTACTTGGCCATCGCCCCTCCTCTACCCGCCTGGAATTGACCGTCTGAGACCGACTCTGCACGGCCTCTCCATGCTTGCGTCCATTGGGGATACCTACCGACGACACCAAGCACGCGCAAGGCGCGTGACCGCAGAAATGCGGCGGTCCTTGCAGAGCGCTAGTCCGGAAGGTCTCTCCGCGCTGCCGCTACCACCGTTCGCTCGCGCACCCAGCCGACGACCGAATCCCAGACTCCGGGTGCGATGCGGTCCTGAACGTCAGCCGACGCCCTGGAGGTTGCGACCTGGAGGACGTGGTCGGCATCGGGCACGATCGTCAGCGTGAAGTCGCGGTTCCCGGCCGCGTCCAGGGCGATCTCGAAGATCGAGCGGTGGACCTCGGGATCGACGTTCACGTCGTGCTCGCCCCACAGCGCCAGCACCGGCTCGCGAAGCGCGAGCAAGGCGGGGAGCGGGTTGTACGCCCCGTTCAGCCGCCCCCACCCGAAGTTGTCGAATCCCGGCTCGGTGGGGGCCCAGACCCACCGCAGCCACGGACGGCCCTCGGCCTCCGCGCGGGCCCTCGCATACTCTTCCCATCCGAGCCCGGTGTCGCCGTAGCGGAAGGACAGCTCCTGAAACCGGCTCACGGCCTCGACGTCTTCGGGCGGCAAACGTTCCGCTATGGCCCTGTTGCGGGTGCGCTGGATCTCCTGGCGCGCAGGCGAGGTGCCGGGCGCTCCCACGAGCACGACGTAGCGGATCGCCTCGCTCCGCATGGCAGCCAGGGGCGCGATCCACGCGCCCTGGCTGAGGCCCCAGATCCCGATCCAGTCCGGGTTCACGTCGAAGAGGTCGGTCAGCGCCTCCGCAGCCGCCGCGGCGTCGCGCGCGGTTTCATCGAAGGAGACGAGCGTGGCACCTGAAGAGCTCCCATAGCCGCGCTTGTCGTAGGCCAGCCCCGCGATGCCGTAGGCGGCGAACGTGATCGCGGTCTCCAGCGACTCGGCGCTCTCGCGGAGGATCCACGAAGACCCCGGCTGGATCACGACCGCCGGATGCGGGCCCTCCCTCCCGGGCAGGACGAGCGTGCCCTCGAGCGTGGCGTCGCCGCTCGCAAAGGCGATCGTCTCGAAGGACAGCGGGATCCGCGTCGCCGACACGCTTTCGCCGATGCGCTGCCAACGCACTTCCCGGACGGCTCCGTCGGGTCCCCGCAGGAAGCTCGCTCCGATCGAGTCGCCGCTCACGAACCGGTCGTCTCCGATCGCCTCGACGACCGCGAGCAGGCCGGACTCCAGGTCCCGGACGACCAGTCCGCCGCCGTTGGCGAGCCGGAATACCAGGGGATCGCCACCGGGCAGCCTGTACGCGCCCACGAAGGCGCCAAGACGCGCGTCGTACGCGCTCCGGGGATCGTCCTGCGCTTGCGCCGTGGCCACGCAGACGATCGACAGGACGGCGGTTCCTGCGAAACGTGCAAGCATGAGGCGTCCTTCGTAAGGAGAACGGGACAAAGGGTAGAGGGATCAGCGGTTGGATCGGGAAGGCGGGCGGATGGTTGGAACGGTCGGAAACGCGAGCAAACCAGTGCGTGATCCCGCCACCGAGGTGCGGGGATCGTTCCACGTGCGCGCCCGCCGTGGTGCGAAGGGCAGGCGTTCTGGGCGAGGACCCGGAAGCCGATACCCTCGAGCTCTCGGGCAGCTTCCGGCTGCTAGGGATTCGTCAAAGGGGAACGAACCCGACGTTCAGGGGAGCGAACCGGATCGCTACCGCACGGCAGGCAGGACGTGCCCCGGGATAAACTGCGCCTGCATGTACTGCCAGCCGCGGCTGCTGTAGTTGCCGCCGAAGGCCGCGATCACGAGGTCGAGCTCAGGAACGACCGTCAGGTTCTGACCACCAGCGCCGAGGGCGGAGAACGTGCGCACGGTGCCCTCGCCGTAGGGCATGTCGACGCTCCACCACAGATAGCCGTAGCCGCGCTCTCCCATCCGGTAGAGCGGTGACGAGGCGCGCTCGACGAAAGCGCTGCTCAGGATCCGTCGCCCCTGCCACACCCCGTCATCGAGCATCAGCTGGCCGAACTTCAGGAAGTCGCGGGGCAGGAAATGGACCCCGCCACCGCCGTAGAGATTCCCGCCGGGATCCAGGATCCATCCGTAGCGGTCGATCCGCATGGGTCGCGCGAGCAGGCGATCGAAGAGGTAGAGGGGAAATTCCTCCGTCGCCCGTGCGACCACGCCGAGGGCGAGGTTCGGATTCGCGCTGCAATAGATCGCAGTGTCGCCCGGCGCGAACGCCATGGGCACGGTAAGCGTGTACCGGATGAAGTCCGGCTCGTCCCGATCCCACATCCCGTCCTCTCTGCCCGGGGCTTCGGGGTCGGAGTCGTCGCAGTAGTACCCGGAGGACATCGTCAGGAGGTGCTCCAGCGTCATGGCCCGCTTCCGGGGCTCGAGATCCGCCGGGAACGCGCCGCCGTTCATGACCTGGTACACGGGGGTCGAAACCTCGAGCGGCTCGCCGGCCTGAATCGCGGCGCCGACGAGCGTCGCGGTCACGCTCTTGGCCGCCGAGCGCGTCTCGTGGAGGCGATCCCGGTGCTCGCCGTGGAAGTACTCCTCCAGCACGAGCTTGCCGTGCCGCGCGATCAACACCGCGTGGATCAGCGGGACTCCGAGAGAATCCATGGGCATCTCGAGAAGGACCTGTACGAACCGCTCGGCGGCATCGCGGTCGATGCCCGCTTCCTCGAGCGTGCCAGTGGCCCAACCGTCGTCGCGCGCGAGCGGCGGCCGGTAGGCGTAGGATTCGGGATGCAGGCCGCGTGGGTAGAAATCGCTCTGGTCGTCTTCGCGGTGGAAGTCGTACGTGCCGCCGCGCATGGGGAACATCAGACTCAATACGTCGCTCTCCGCATTGTACGAGCCGCGGACGATCTCTCGCTCCTCGGTTTCCCCCCGACCCTTCCCGAGGAGCCTCACGACGTCGCCGTCGCGGACGAGGCTCTCGACGCCGAGAAAGGCGCCGAAATCGCGCTCCGGGTTCCGCAGGAGCGCCCCTAGCGAGCCGTCCGGGCGCTCCTCGACGAGGAGATGGAACGTGAACGTGTCCTCGAACGGCACGACCTCGCCGCTCCAGCGCCCGGCACCCTCGGACGTCAGGACCACCGGCGATGCGCGCCCGCCCATGGCCGGCGACCTGGGAGACATCCACGCCCCGCGGATGGTGCCGTCGTCCTGCAGCATTCCCCGAAATGCCCCCTCTCCGCGGGGCAGCTCGAAGGAGAGCTCGTCCCCGTTCACGCGGATGGGCAGGAGGCGTCCCATCATGTCCGCCGTGTACGTCGAGCCTTCCCGCCGGATTGCCAGCGGACCACGGGCGTCCGGTCCGAACCTGCGCTTGGCCATCCAGAGGCCTTCCAGCGTATCGGCCGCGAACAGGCCCGATCGAGGGGGAGCATCAGGTGGAACGGGTACGGCCATTGCCAGAGCGAACGCGAAGGCCATAGCGGGAACTCGGGTCACGGGGCTCTCCTGCCTGGATGTAATCGTTGGAATCCACCCTCCTGGACGCATCGAAGGGGTTGGTCGTCCAGGCTCCCACGGCATCAATTCGATTGCCATACCACCGGGATGAGGGGGAGGTGGGGAGGGCCGGCGGGTTACGGAGCTGGGATGATCCCGTTCATTAATGCCCGATCTGCTAGGAGAAGATGATTCCTGTGATTGAGTATATTCTTCCGGTCGAGGAGGTCTCCATGCCTGAACTCACCGCAATCTTCGAGAAAGTCCCAGAGGGATACATCGGTTACGTCCCGGAGCTTCCCGGGGCCAACACGCAGGGCGCGACGCTGGAGGAAGCCCGTGCGAACCTGGTCGAGGCCGTGCAACTAGTCTTCGAGGCAAATCGCGAGCTCGCGGAGGAAACCTTGATCGGAAAGGATGTAATCCGCGAACCGCTTCGTCTGCCAGCTTGAAACGGCGATCACTCGCCGCGGTTCTCCCACGCCCTCACGCCGGAAGGACACCTCGGAGTTCGACCCACCATCCTCAGGAATCGCGATCGCCGGCGGGGACGCCGAGCGGGGCGCCCGGTTACGGAAGTGCTAGTCTTCTAGCACTAAAAACGCTATCCTTCCGGCCAGCTCCGATCCTTCCGCAGGAGGTCTCATGGCTTCTCGGCTCGCCCCGCTCGGGATTCTCGCGTC
>DASRVB010000146.1:0-2838 GCA_035687725.1 Gemmatimonadota bacterium | reverse complement strand
GGGTGGGGGCGCGGGCGGGGGAACGACGGGCGGGTTCGGCGCCGGCAGCGGGGGGCAGGGCGCGGTGCGGCCGCTCCATCTCGTCGTGCCGCGGATCCCGCGCGACGTCGACGAGCGGCGCGCCCGTGGACGCACGGTGCGTCTCCTCCTCGAGGTGCTTCCCGACGGGACGGTCGGCGATCTCCAGGTGGAGGCGGGCAGCCAGATCTCGGCGCTCGACTCGGCCGCGGTGAAGGCCGCGCGACAGCTCCGCTACTCGCCGCCCGCCGACGAGGGGATCATGACGTCGGTGTGGACCCGCGCGGTCATGCGCTTCTGAAGATTCGGCCGCGCAAGGCGCCCCATCGTCGTGCGCCTTGACATGGGCCGCCTATCGCGGCCTCTAACGCGCTCCCTCACGCCGGGCGGCTTCGCGTTCCCCCAGACGGTATTCCCGCCACGCGGCGCCCGCGCCTTCGACGAAGGACGGATGCGCCGGTTTCCATCCGACTTCCTGCGCGCGGCTGGTTACGAGCGTCTGGTCGAGGACGAGAGCGTCCGCGACCGCCCCGAGGCTCTCGCGAGCTTCCTCCACCGGCACGCTCCGCGTCTCGGCACCCGCGCCGGCGGCTTCGCTCGCCGCCCTTGCCACGTCGACGACGCGCGTGGGAGAGCCGTCCACGCCGTGGAAGATGCCCGAGGCCCGCTCCTCGACGACTCGCAGGTAGAGGATGGCCAGATCGTTCCGATGGACCATCGACCAGCGGTTCTCTCCGTCCCCCACGAATCTCGCGGCGCCCTCTTCCGCCACGGAGGCGAACATCGGCGTCACGAGGCCGGCCCCGCCGCCGTAGACCATCCCCGGCCGGATCACGGTCCCGGTCAGGTCGCTTCCTTCGCCGGGGATGCCGAGCACCCGTTCCTCGTGCGCGGGACGCCACGCGACCAGCTCGGCGGGATGGTCGGGGGGGAAGTCCTCGTCGGCAGACCTGCCGCCCGTGTCTCCCAGGACCCAGCAGCCGGAGGTGTAGATCAGGTGGGCATCGCGGATCATGTGGGAGCGTGCCGCCTCGATCAGCGTATCGACGGCGGCCGCGTCGGCCGCCATCGGGTCCTCGTAGTCCGCTGCCAGGTGGATCAGCACGTCGTGTCCGGCGGCCGCCTCGGCGTAGGTTGCCGGGTCGGACATGTCGCCCCGGACGGGCGTCGCGCCCGCGGTCCGCACGATCTCCGCGCTCTCCTCGGAATGGTGGAGCCCCGTAACCTCGTGGCCCGCCCTCACCAGCTCGCGGGCGACCGCGGAGCCGATGTATCCGCTCGCTCCCGTCACGAATACGCGCATCACGACCTCCTCCCGTCATCGTCCATGCCGCACCGATCTCCAGCGCACATATTCCACTATCGAACCCCCTTGATCAATGGAGGATCCATGACACGCAAGATCAACAAGTCCGATCGCGAATGGCGGGCGGAGCTGACAGCGGAGCAGTACCACGTCACCCGCGAGAAGGGTACGGAGCCCCCGTTCACCGGGAAATACGCCAACCATCACGGCGACGGCGTCTACCGCTGCGCATGTTGTGGCGCGCCGCTCTTCGACTCCGGCGACAAGTACGACTCGGGCTCGGGCTGGCCGAGCTTCACGCGGCCGATCGACGAGGCACACGTCGAGAGCGCCCCGGACGACTCGCACGGGATGCGACGCACCGAAGTGCTCTGCGCCGCCTGTGAGGCGCACCTCGGGCACGTGTTCGACGACGGCCCGGGTCCCGACGGCGCCCGGTTCTGCATCAACTCGGCGGCGCTGGAGTTCGACGAGCGGGAACACGGCGAGTGAGCGACGGCGCGTTCGACGTCGTCATCGTCGGCAGCGGTCCGGGCGGCTACGTGGCGGCGATCCGCGCGGGACAGCTGGGGCTGAAGACCGCGCTGGTCGAGCGCGATCCGTTCCTGGGCGGCACGTGCCTTCACCGCGGGTGCATCCCCACCAAGGCGCTCCTCGAGAACGCGGCCCGCTATCAGGACCTGCTGCATGCCGGAGAGTTCGGCCTGAAGGTGGCGGGAGAGGTGCAGGTCGACTGGGAGCGCGTCCAGGAGCGCAAGCGCGGGGTGGTGCAGCAGCTAGCGGGAGGAGTCAAGGGGCTCCTGCGGAAGCAGAAGGTCGAGGTCGTCACCGGCTGGGGGAAGCTGGACGGCCCGCGGAGGGTCCGCGTCCGCGCCGATGGTCGCGACGGCGAGACCGTCCGCACGCTCGAAGCGCGCAACATCGTGATCGCGACGGGCTCCGTCCCGCGCGGAATTCCCGCCGCTCCCTTCGACGGGGAGCGGATCCTCTCCTCCGACCACGTGCTCGAGCTGGCGTCGATCCCGCGATCGATGGCCGTGATCGGCGCCGGCGCGGTGGGAGTCGAGTTCGCCTCGATCTATCGCGACTTCGGAGCCGAAGTCACGCTCGTCGAGGCGCTGCCGCAGCTCCTGCCGATCGAGGACGATGAGGTCTCCGCCGAGCTCGCCAAGGCGTTCGTCAGGCGCGGGATGGCGGTGCGGACGAATACGAAGCTGGCGGGCGCCGAGCGGACGGAGGCGGGCGTCCTGGTCCGCCTCGAAGGCGAGGGTGTGCCCGAGATCGAGGTGGACGTCCTGCTCGTGGCGATCGGCCGGGCGCCGGTCAGCGAGGGAATCGGTCTCGAGAGCGTGAAGGTCGAGGTGGACCGGGGCTATATCGAAGTCGACGAGTGGTGCGAGACGTCCGAGCCCGGCGTTTACGCGATCGGCGACGTGATTCCGACGCCGTGGCTCGCGCACGTGGCCTCGATGGAGGGCGTGATGGTGGTCGAGCGGATCGCGGGGGAGGACGTG
>DASRVB010000145.1:0-11148 GCA_035687725.1 Gemmatimonadota bacterium | reverse complement strand
GACCTCGCCGGAGGCCGCCACATCTCCGCCTTCGTCGTGCGGGCGGCCGAGGAGCTGCACGGCCAGGTGGTCGAGTGCCATGTTGCCCGGCCCGGTGTCGAAGGCGACCACGTCCGCGATCCCGGCGGCGGGCGGAAGGATCGTGACGTTCGCGATGCCGCCCAGGTTGAGGCACACGGTCCAGCGATCGGCGAGCGTGAAGAGGACCCAGTCGACGTACGGGACGAGCGGTGCGCCCTCGCCGCCGGCGGCGACGTCGGCGGGACGGAAGTCGTGCCACACCGGAAGCCCGGTGCGCTCGGCGATCTCCGCCGCCTCGCCGATCTGGAGCGTGCAGCCGATGCCGCCCCTCTCCCCCCGCGGATCGTGCCAGATCGTCTGGCCGTGGCTCCCCACCAGCGCCACGTCCGCGCGATCGAGTCCCGCCGCTGCGATCGCCGCCAGCGCGGCTTCGGCGAAGGTCGAGCCCACGAGGACGGAAAGCCGCGCCACCCCCGACGCGTCGAGATCTTCCGGCCGGCGCAGCTCCGCGGCCACGGATTCCGGGTAGGGGGTCGCGGCGGTGCCCAGCAAGTCGCATCGCAGGGAGCTCCCTCGCCCGGCGAGGCGGCAGCAGGCGCCGTCGACGCCGTCCGCGCTCGTGCCCGACATGAGCCCTACGACGACCACGCCCTCGGGGGCCAGGAGGGATGCGGCGAGGCGCTCGAGCGGGGTCGCGGCGTGGGCTTCGATGGGGGCGGCGGTCATTTCGACCCCAACGTAGGCGGGGCTTTCCGCCGAGCCAACCCGGTTCGTGGTCGGGGTTCGATGGAATTTTTTCCGCGTGCGGAACCCCGGGCCACGCGCGCGGTATGGAGGATAGGAAACGCCGCCGCCGTCGAATAGCAACCGCGGCCCCGCGGTGGTGGCGTCAGAAAGCCCCCTTCTACGGAAGGGGGCTTTCGCTTTCCTGCGTCCCGTGTATGCTCGGGCGGAAGGCGCATCGCCGATGCGCGTCCACGAGGATGCAACCGGGAGGTGAGGATGAGCGTCCACAAGGTGATCGAGGTCAAGGCGCAATCTGCCAAGGGATGGGAGGACGCCGCGCGCATGGCGGTGGCCGAGGCCGCCGAGACGGTCAAGGGGATAAAGGGTGTCTGGATCGAAGGGATGCAGGGGGTCGTCGAAGGCGGGGAGATCACGGCGTACAGGGTGAACGCGAAGATCACGTTCGAGGTCGAGAGCAACCGCTGAGGGCAACGCCCACGGTCCGGGGCGCCTGCTTCGCGGCAGGCGCCTGTCGGTCCCCCGCTACTCCTCCCATGCCTTCCGCAGGAACCCTCCCGCTTCGTCGAGCAGCCGCTCGGCTTCCTCGCGGCTCACGTTCCGCCGCCGCATGACGAGCGCCGTCTTGACCCTCCCGCCGGAGGCCGCGAGCAGCTCGCCCGCCTCCTCGTAGCCGACTCCCAGCAGATCGCGGAGGATGCGCCGGCCCCGGTCCTCCAGTTTGGCGGCGGTGACCCGGAGGTCGACCATGAGGTTCCCGTATGTCTTCCCGAGCCGCACCATCGCCGACGTCGTCACCATGTTGAGCACGAGCTTGGTCGCCGTTCCCGCCTTTAGGCGGGTCGAACCCGCGATCGCCTCGGGACCTGTCAGGGGGGCGACGACGACGTCGACCTCTGCCGCGATCGGTGCCTCGGCCGGGGGCACGCAGGTCAGGAACACCGTCGCGGCCCCGCGTCGGATCGCCTCACCGAGGGCCCCGATGACGAACGGCGTCGTCGATCCCGCCGCGATCCCGAACACGACGTCGCCTGCCTGGACACCTCGCTCGGCGATCGCGTCCGCGCCGGCCTCGGCCGAGTCTTCGGCGCCCTCGCGCGAGCGCCACATCGCCTCCGGTCCCCCCGCCAGGATCGCCTGGACCATGGTGGGATCCGTGCCGAACGTCGGCGGGCACTCGGCGGCGTCCAGCACGCCGAGCCGGCCGCTCGTGCCCGCACCTACATAGACGAGCCGGCCGCCGGAATGGAACGCGCGGACGACGATGTCCACGGCCGCGGCGACGTCGTCCAGCACCTCTCCCACCGCTTCCACCGCGAGGCGATCCTCGGCATGGAGCCTGTCGAGGATCGCGCGGGGCTCGAGGGCATCGATGTCCGCGGTGCGGGGGTTGTTCCCTTCGGTGGGAAGCCGCGAGCGGTCGACGCTCACGCGTTCAGGCGGATCGGGCAGAAACTGTTCCGCGGCGACTCATGGAAAATCGAGGTCGTCCACCTGAGCGGTCCTCTCCACGCAGACCTGCGCCGCCCCCCCGGCGTCGCATATCGTGACTCGGTAGAGCGGATCGCGTGCCGCGTCCTCGGCGATCCCGGCGGTCGTCTCCCTGGGATCCTGCAGGAGCACGGTCGCGATCAGCACGAACTCCTGGTTCGCGTTCGCCTCCTCGAACCTGACGGTCAGCGGGTAGGTGAGAGACGAGGCCCGGGTAACCAGTACCTCGAGCTGGACCAACTGCTTCCTCGGTATCGACGCCGGCGCCGACAGCGAGAACTCCAGCGCCTTGTCCGCCGGACCCGCAGGGCCCGCCGGACCGTCGTCGGCGCAGCCGGCGAGAACGCCCAGTGCCGCCATTACCCGGAGCCAGTGCTTGCAGTTCACAGGCCACCTCCGTTCGTGACGTAGTGCAGGACATCGAACTTCGTCAGGATGCCGACGAACTGTCGGCCCCTGCACACCAGGAGCGCGCTGTCCCCGGAGGTCAGATGCCCGATCACGAGCTTCATGCTCGCCGACTCGTCCACGGTGGGGAACGGCGGCTCGAGGTAGGCGGATAGCGGCTGGTCGATCGCCTCCGGCTCGGCGAGGACGCGGTTCAGCAGCGCGCCCTCCGACAGGCTGCCCAGCTGCTCGCTGTCCGAGATCACGGGGATCTGGCTGACGTTGTACCTCTCCATGAGCCGCAGCGCCTCACGCACCGTGGCCTTGTCGTCGATCGCGATAAGGGGCGGCGCCTCGGCCCGCGACTTGCGCTCGAGCAGGTAGGCGACCTCGACACGCTCGTCCTCCAGCATGCGGTTCTCTCGCATCCATTCGTCGGAATGGAACTTCGAGAGGTATCGCTCCCCGAGGTCGCAGAGCATCGTCACGACGCAGCGCTCCGGATCGTCCAGCTCGCGGGCCACCGCGAGCGCCACGGTGGCGATCGTGCCCGACGATCCGCCCACGAAGAGCCCCTCTTCGCGGGTGAGCCGGCGCGCCATCTGGAAGGAGTCCTTGTCGGTGACGTTGCGGATCTCGTCGACGTATTCGATGTCCAGGGTGGCGGGGATCTTGTCCATGCCGATCCCCTCGACCATGTACGTCTTCCCTTCTCCGATCTCGCCCGTTTCCTTGTATCTCCTGAGGATCGATCCAACCGGATCGGCCCCGACGACGCGCACCTCCGAGTTCTGCTCCTTGAGGTAGCGGCCCGCGCCGCTGATCGTGCCGCCGGTCCCCATCCCCGACACGAACGCGGCGATCTTCCCGTTGGTCTGCCGCCAGATCTCGGGGCCCGTCGTCGCGTAGTGGGCATCCGTGTTGGCACGGTTGTAGAACTGATCCGAGAAGATCGCGTTGGGGGTCTCCTCGGCGATCTTGCGGGCGGTGTTCAGGTAGTAGTCGGGATGGTCGGGCGGGACGGCGGTAGGCGTGACCACGATGCGCGCGCCGAACGCCTTGAGAAGCCGTTGCTTCTCGAGACTCATCTTGTCGGGCATCACGAACACGCACTTGTAGCCCTTGATCGCCGCGGCCATCGCGAGCGCAAGACCCGTGTTGCCGGCCGTAGCCTCGACGATCGTGCCCCCGGGCTTCAGCCGGCCCGCCTTTTCCGCTGCCTCGATGATCGGCACCCCGATCCTGTCCTTGACGCTGCCGCCCGGGGTCAGGTGTTCGGCTTTCGCGTATACCGGCGTCCGGATTCCGCGGGTGACACGGGTGAGGCGGATCAGCGGCGTGTTCCCGAGCCCCTCGAGAACGTCGTTGTAGACGCGGCGGGACGGGTCGTGGAGGTCAAGCGGCATGGCTCGGGCGAACTTAGATTCCGGTTCTCACCCCAGCAAGCGCAGGACTATTGCCTGAATCGCCCCAGGAGTTGGATCTCGCCGTGCGGCTGGCCGCCTTGGCCTTCGTCCACGATCTCCCCACCGAGGGTCCCGAAGAGACCGTCACCCATGACGTTCTCCGGAAGGGATTCGTCTTTCGGGATCGGCCTGTTCACCTGATGGGACCCCAAGGCATCTTCAAGCCGGCGATCCTGCCCGAGATGCCCCTCACGATCATGACTTCACCGCAAGACCCGTATGGCGACGAAATCGACGCGGACGGCACGCTTCATTATCGATACATGGGAAACGATCCCATGCATCCCGTGAACATCGGCCTTCGAAAGGCCATGCTGAGACGCGTTCCTTTGATTTATCTCAGGGGAACGATCAAAGGCCGTTATCGGGTAGAACAACCGGTATATGTGGTGGGCGACGATCCGGCTGCTCTCACGTTTCATGTATCAATCGATGATTACGCGATTCTCGAAGAAGACCCGCTGTTCCAACGTGGCGCAGGGGCAGAGCTTCGCAGGGCATATGTGACGGTTCAAGCCAGACAGCGACTGCATCAGGCGAAATTCCGCGATCGCGTCCTGAGGGCGTACCGCGAGATTTGCGCGATCTGCCGGCTCCGGCATCGAGTTCTCCTTGATGCGACCCATATCCTCCCCGACACGCACCCGAAGGGCGAACCGGTCATATCAAACGGCCTTTCCCTGTGCAAGCTCCATCACGCTGCTTACGATCGAAACATTCTCGGCATCAATCCGAGCCTGAGAATCGAAGTGCGGGAGGATATTCTGAACGAGGTGGATGGACCTATGCTCCAGCATGGTCTCCAGAGCTGCCAGGATCAATCCCTGCTGATCCCCAGACGACGAGAAGACCAGCCCAACAAAGACTTCCTCGCCGAGCGCTACGAAATCTTCCGCCGCGCCAGCTGAGCTTGCCAAACGACGGACCCAGCATCCGCATCGATCCAGCCGGACCGAGCGACCTCGACGAGCTACTGCCGCTGATGCGCGAGTTCTACACCGGCGAGCGGCTGCCCTACGACGAGACCGTCCTGAGCGGGGCGCTGGCGAAACTGTGGGCCGAGCCGCTCCACGGCGGGGCATGGCTCGCGCGCGCGGACACCGACCTTGTGGGCTACGGCGTTCTCTGCTGCGGCTTCAGCCTCGAGTACGGCGGACGCGACGCGTTCGTCGACGAGCTGTACGTCCGACCCGCGTGGCGCGATCGGGGCATCGGAAATCGCCTGCTCGACGCCATGGAGGCCCGCTGCAGCGCATCGGGGGTTGCTGCGCTCCACCTCGAGGTCGATCACGACAACTCGGCCGGAAGGCGGCTCTACGAGCGGCGCGGATTCGTTGATCACCAGCGTCATCTCATGACGAAGTGGCTGGATCGCTGACCTGCCGTCGCCGGCCGCGACGCTCTATCATGCCGCCCATGCCGGTCCCCAGCCGAATCGTTCCAGCACTTCTTGGCATAGGCCTGGCGCCCTGGTTCGCCTCGCCGGCCACCGCACAGGTCGAGCTCGTCGACGTCGGCCGGTTCAATTTCACCGGCGGCGGGAGCGCCGACACGCGGCTCGCCGCCGAGGAGTTGAGCGGACTCGCGCGCGTGACAGGCAACCGCTACGTGACCGTCGGGGACGATCATGCGACCCTCCACTTCCTCGAGATAGAAGTCGACCCACAGACCGGGCGCGTTCGATCGGTCGGATTCGGCGAGCCCGTTCCCCTGCTCGATCCTGAAGGCCGGCCGTTGCCCGCGCGCGCAGAAGGCGCGGACCGCGAGGACGTCATCTACGATCCGGTGCGCGGGACGGTGTGGATCGCCGACGAGAGAGATTCCGGGGATCCGAGCCGCCCCTCCCTCGTGGAGGTGGATCCCGAGAGCGGGCGCGAGATCGGCCGCATCGTTCCGGACACCGAAGGACCGCTCTCCGTCTACGACTCGATCCGGCCCAATTACGGGTTCGAGTCGCTCGGACGTGACGAGGACGGCGAGTCGATGTGGACGGCGAACGAGGAGGCGCTGACGATGGACGGCCCGCTCGCGTCGCCCTCCTCGGGCTCCATCGTGCGCATCCAGGAGATCGACGACGAGGACGGACCCACCAGGCAGATCGCGTACGTGACCGACGCCACGAACTATCCGATCAAGTTCCCACCGGGGGCCGTCGGAGAGGATCGCAGCGGCCTTTCCGCTCTACTGCCGCTCGACGAGGACCGACTCCTCGTGCTCGAGAGAGGACTGGCGGGGAGCGCTTCGGGCCTGGCGGAATTCCGGATTCGCATCTATCTGGCCGATCTCGAGGACGCCACGGATGTGTCGGCAGCCACCTTCCGCACGGGGCTCGCCGGGCGAACCGATTGGGAGCCGGCCCGGAAGACTCTGCTTTTCGAGCGTCGCTTCGGGCTTCCGGTGTCGAACTTCGAGGGCATGGCCTTCGGGCCCCGGCTGGCGAACGGCGAGCGTTCCGTGCTGTTGATCGCCGACAACGGCGGTGGTACATGGCAGTCGATCTACGCACTGAGGCTGCGCGAGAAATCCTAGCCGCGAGTCCATCCGCACGATATGATCGGTCTCATGCGCTCCCGCTTGCTCGTGGTGGCCGCTTCCTTCGCGCTCGGCGCCTGCGGCCAGGGCGCCGTCACCAATCCTCTGCTCGAAGGATTCGATGACGATCCCCGACCCGTCCTGGGGGCTTGGGTGGCCCACGCGCAGACGCCCCCCGGACGGTTCGACGCGCTCGTCGAGCGTGAACCGGGCCTGCTGTCGGGGTTCTTCGAATTCGAGTTGTGGGGTCGCTGGTGGATCGTACACTTCCGGGAGGCGACCTGGAACGGCGAGGCGATCCGCTTCGTCGAGCCGACCGATTTCGGCCAGCGTGAGGCGGACTCTCTGGTCTACTGGGAAGCGCGCTTCGTCCCCGCGCGCCCCGCGCCGAACCCGACGGACGCGCAGATCCTCCTGAGCGCTTCGTTCGGTCCCGGTCGCAGTTGCTGCATCGTCACGATGTCGTATCAGCGGCCGGAGGAGATCGTCGGCGCGGTGTCTGCCTCGCGGTAGGATTCCGGCGGCAGCGCTCGGCCGGCCCGCAGGATCGGATACCGGCGGGCGCCTTCCAGCGCCTCATCCAGGATGTTCCAGGCCACCAGTCCGTCGTCGCTGCGCGGATCCAGCAGGTAGAACGCCAGCCGCCCCAGCGGCTGCGCGCTGGGCACGATGACCGTTCCTGCGGGCAGCTCCTCGCTGCTTTGCTCCCAGCGGCCTTCGAGGGTCCGTTCGCGGTGCTTCTGGAACTCGCGTTCCGCCTGCGTCGAGCTCGTGATCGCAAACACATCCGCCTCGATCGTCTGTGGCTCGACGAGCGTCAGCATCCTGACACCGTGGGCGGCCAGGCGATCGATCGCGGGTTCGAGATCGGCCGGCACGATCCAGATCGCGGGGACCCGCGATCTTTCGGTCCCGCGGAACGACGAGCAGTCGAGCATTCGGTCCGGACGCTGGACCGGAAGCCGCCGCAACATGCGCTCTCCCGTGTACGGATTGCGCTCGGCGGTCACCTCGCCCATCAGGATCTCGACCTCCGCCCCGCATGCGTGCTCGGCGCGGACGGGGAGGTCCCCTCCCGCCAGGTCCTCCGCGTCGGCCGCCGCGGTAAGGCCCCGGATCTCGCTCGCTCTCGCGGTCGCGAAGTCCAGCGAGGCGACGACGAAGTCGCGGGTCACAGCGATCCGCTCCTCGAAGGGCAGGTACGAGTAGGCCTCCGACAGCAGGCCGATCCGATTGCGCAGGCCTTCGTAGTTGCTGCCGAACCGCGGCTGGTGGCTGAACGTGTACCAGCCGCGGGGACCCTCGAACCCGTCGAACTCCGGCAGATTGCCGTAGTACCACATCGACCATTGCGGCGCCAGCTCGGCGGTGACCTCCGGCAGCCAGCGCTCGCGCGCGAACGAGGCCACGCCTGGAGCGGTCCCGGGATGGAGCGGCGGAGAGTAGGTGAGGTGGTAGCCGTGATACGTGCCGTCCGTCGTGTGGAGGTCGATCGTGACGTGCGGGTCGTACTCCGTGAACAGCCGGACCAGCGAGCGCGCCTCGGGCGTCTCCAGCTTCATGTAGTCGCGATTGAGATCGAAGCCCTGGGCGTTCGGCCGCTGGCCCATGCCACCGATCGGGCCCAGCTGGTCCGACCGGTTGTCCAGCCGCACGCGCTCGTTCCCGTCGGCGTTGTAGATCGGCGCCAAGAGGAGGACGAGCGAATCGCCCCAGGCGGCGTGCTCCCCGCCCGCGATCTCGCGCAGGAGCACGAGGACTGCCTCTTTCCCCTCGACCTCCCCTGCATGGATGTTTGCCATGACGAGGACGCGTGTCTTGTCCGTCGACCTCACCGCCTCGGCCGTCGCGGCCGTCGCCCCCCAGACGGCGAGCGGAAGCCGTCTTCCCTCGTAGGAGTAGCCGAACGATCCGACATGGATGTCCGGGTTCGCCTCCTGAACGGCGTTCAGGAATGTCAGCACGTCGTCATACGTCGAGGTTTCGACGTAATCCGTCGCCTCGGCCCGGGTGAGCAGGACGTCGGGTGGTCGTCCGCCGGAAGGCTGCTGACCCGCCGCGGTCGAGGGCAGGGCGAGGACCGCCAGGACGAGGCTCAGTCCCTTCACCGGACCCGGATCTCCCCCTCGAGAAGAGTCCAGGGGCCGAAGCGCGGCTCACCGTACCTGCCGGCTTCCACGGCGAACGTCCCATCCAGCCGGTAATCCAACCCCCGACCGCCAATCGCCGCCCGCGCGATCCGGCCCAGGGCAGGCAGGTCGTCGAACCCGATCGAGACGTCGAGTGGAATGACGGTGTCCTGGAACGCGACGAGCGGAAGACCGAGCGGAAACTCGACGTCGATCACGCCTGCGTCGGCGATCGACAGGTCGCCCGCCACCTCGGTCAGCCGAAGGCCGAACCCGTTGGGGTTCTCGACGTGCGTCCAGAGACGGAGCGCGGCTCCGCCCAACGGTCGACCCGCGGAGGGCTCGAGCAGCCGCAGCTCCGTGCCCCGGTCGTCGGCGGACTCGAATCGGAGCGCCTGGATCCCCAGCTGCTCGAGCGCGGCGCACCCGGCTGCCATCGCGCCGGCGATCGCCGCGATCGCGATTGCGGCGCCGGTATTCCAGTGCCCGGCTCGTGGACGCCTCTCACGCATGGCCGTGATCTTAGCCGACCTCGTCCGAACGAGCGACCGGCTGTGAAGCGAGCGCCAGGCCGTGTGGAGATCGATCCGGTCATTGCGCCGGAATCCAGTCCCGGGCTTCGCTTGACCGCTGGTCCCGGCCCCGTTTACCGTGGGCCGACCGCTTCCCGCATCGGCTGCCCATTCCCCCCGATCAGCGAGGCTTCATGACCGGACACAGGCGAGTCGCCAGCGCGCTCCTCCTCGCCGCCGCGTCGTTCTGCCGCCCATGGATGCCCGCCGCCCTGCATGCGCAGGTGGCGGCGCAGCCCGCTGCGGTTCGCACGGTACCCGACCGATTCGTGACCGCCATCGAAGCTGGACGGTCCGCGCTCGATTCGCTCCGGCTCGCCACCGGCATCCCCGGGCTCTCGATCGCAGTCGGAGTCGGCGGCGACGTCGTGTGGTCGGAGGGGCTCGGATTCGCCGATCTCGAGAACCGCATTCCGGTCACCCCGCTGACCAAGTTCCGGATCGGCAGCGTCTCCAAGGCCGTTAGCTCGATCGCCGTCGGCAAGCTCGTCGAGAGCCGGGCGCTCGACCTCGACGCCACCGTGCAGACCTACGTGCCGGGCTTCCCCGAGAAGCGCTGGCCGATCACCACGCGTCTCGTGGCCGGGCACCTGGCGGGCATTCGCCACTACCGCGGCGTCGAATTCGAGAGCGCGCGCCATTACTCCACGGTCACGCAGGCGCTGTCGATCTTCGCCTCCGACTCGCTGCTGTTCGAGCCGGGCACGCGGTGGAGCTATTCGAGCTACGGATGGAACCTCGTGAGCGCGGTCGTCGAAGGCGCCGCGGACGAGCCCTTCCTTGCCTACGTGAAGCGCGAGGTCTTCGACGCCGCGGGCCTCTCGGACATGGTCGCCGACCAGGTCGACAGCCTGGTGTCGTTCCGCACCCGGTACTACCAGAAGTCGGGCGACGGAGCGGTCCTGAACGCTCCTTTCGTCGACAACAGCAACAAGTGGGCGGGCGGCGGATTCCTGTCGACTCCAACCGAGCTCGCGGAGCTGGCCTTCGCGCTCTTCGAGGGGGAGCCCCTGGAGCGGGCCACGCTCGAGATCCTGTGGACGCCACAGCGCCTGCGGGACGGCAGCCTCACCGAATACGGCATCGGGTGGTACGTCTCGGAGGACGCGGCCGGGCGGCGCATGGTGGGCCACGGCGGCGGGTCGATCGGCGGGACGACCCTGTTCTGGCTGTGGCCGGAACAGGAGCTGGTCGTCGCGCTGACCGCCAACCTCAGCGAGGCCCCGCTCGGCGGACGCGCGTTCGCCGAGCGCCTGGGCACGCCGTTCCTGGCGGCCGGAGAGAAGGGGGCGGAATCGGACTGACGGCTACAGCGGGATCTCGACCCCGCCCGTCAGCTCGATGTTGTGGAGCGCGTCGTCCTCGAAGCAGGCGTCGAGCGCCTGGGCGTCGACTTCGTCGGGCGCCTCACAGAAGTCGACCTGATCCTTGAGGTCCGACCGCACGCGCACGGGACCGACCGGGATCGAGACCCCCGCGCCGTAGTTGAGGAGAACGTCGGTCCCACCGCCATCGCCGTCGAAGTCGGTCTCGATCCCTCCGGCGCCGCCCGACAGGAACAGGTCGATCGGGCCCGTCAGGGGCAGATGCCAGTTCAGCGCCCCGTAGTACAGCTGGATCGTGGCGTCGCTCCCGTGCCCAACGTCTCCGACGAGGACCTCCGCCTCGATCTTCGTCCTTCCGTACGCGACGTCGAGCGACCAGCCGCCGATCCCGCCGATCGCCAGCCTGAGCCCGTAGACCGGATCGGACTCGACCTCCGACGTCTCGAACGCCTCCTCGAAGGAGCTCTCGTCGAAGTGGTAC
>DASRVB010000144.1:0-13625 GCA_035687725.1 Gemmatimonadota bacterium | reverse complement strand
GGGGGAGAAGGAGAGCCGATGGACGGACGGATGGATCGTCGCCGCTTCCTGGCAGGCGCGGGCGCGATGACGGCCGGAGCGCTGGCGTGCGGGGCGGCCGGACTCGACCTCGCCGGCCGGGCGGGGCAGGCGGTCGCCGGCGACGACCCGAGCCGGCCGTTCGATCCCGGCGATTGGGGCTCGGTGCGGGAGAGCTTCAGCCTGTCCCCGGACGTCGTCCACATGGGCGCCCTGTACATAGCCAGCAACCCCGCCCCGGTCCGCGATGCCATCGCAAACCACCGGATGGGGCTCGACCGCGACCCCGTCCCCTATCTCCAGCGCCACGAGCGGGCGCTCACCTACGCCGCGCTCGACGCCGCCGCGCGCTACATGGGCGCCGACTCGGAGGACCTGGCGCTGACCGACAGCACGACGATGGGCCTGGGACTCCTCTACACCGGCCTCCAGCTGCGGCCCGGGCAGGAGATCCTGACCACCGAGCACGACTACTACGTCACGCACGAGTCCACGCGCATGGCGGCCGAGCGGACCGGAGCGACGGTCCGGCGTGTCCGGCTCCACGAGCCCGCCGAGCTGACCAAGGAAGGAATCGACGTCGACCCCGATCGGATCGCGGAGCGGATCGCGCGCGAGATCCGTCCCGCGACGCGCGTGGTGGCCATTACGTGGGTCCATTCCAGCACCGGCCTCAAGCTCCCGCTCGGGCGGATCGCCGACGTGGTGCGCGAGCGGACGCGAGACCGGGCGGAAGAGGACCGGCCGCTCCTCTGCGTGGACGGGGTGCACGGCTTCGGGGTCGAGGACGTCGGGATGGAGGATACGGACTTCGACTTCTTCGCCGCCGGCTGTCACAAGTGGCTGTTCGGCCCGCGCGGGACGGGCGTCGTGTGGGGTCGCGGGGCGGAGGCGTGGTCGCTCGTTCGCCCCACGATCCCGAGCTTCCTCGACTCCTCGCTGTGGACCGCGTGGGCGCGCGACGTCCCGCCGGGCGGGGAGACGACGGCGCGCCGCGCCACTCCCGGCGGCTTCAAGGCCTTCGAGCACCGGTGGGCGCTGGAGCAGGCGTTCGATTTCCTGGGCGAAATCGGCAAGGATCGGATCGCCGCGCGCACGCACGAGCTGGCGCGGCGACTCAAGGAGGGGCTGATCGAGATCCCCCGGGTCCAGCTCGTCACCCCGCTTGCGGAATCGGTGTCTTCGGGGATCGTCTGCTTCGACGTCGAGGGGATGTCGGCATCGACCGCCGTCGGCCGCCTTGGCGCGCGCGGCGTCGTCGCCACCGTCACCCCGTACGCCACGACCTACGCGCGGCTCGCGCCCAGCATCCTCAACTCGCCCGACGAAGTCGACACCGCGATCGCCGCCGTGCGCGAAATCTCCGCCTGACCCGCCAGCGGCGCAGTGTCAGACCGCTACCAAATAAAGCGAAGGACGTTCAAAACGGCTCAGATGCAAGGTGCGCGACGAGGGGATTCCGAGGCGTACTGCGAAGTGCGCCGCAGGAAGACACGAGTTGCGCAACGCAGCAGATGAGGCGTTTTCAACGTCCTTCAAGCCGCAGAGGCGACGCCTAGATATTGCCACGCCGCCGGCTTCCACCCCGTCACATATCCCGTGTCCAGCTCCTCGACCCGGAAGCCTGCCGCCGTCAGGATCGCGAGCGGATCGCGGTTCAGGTGGCAACCGCCGGCGACCCGGCGCCACACCGGCGTCATCCGCTCCTGCCAGCGCCTGACGGAAGGGTCGGGGGAGCGGCCGTGCTCGGCGAACAGGAGCCGGCCGTCGGGAGCCAGCGTCCGCTTCGCTTCCTCGAGCGCGGCGACGGGGTCGGGAACCGTGCAGAGCGTGTACGTCACGACGAGCGTGTCGATGGAGGAATCGGCGAGCGCCAGACCCGGCTCGTCGGCGGGCCGCACGAAGAAGCGGACCGGGAACGGCATCTCGTCCGCCCGATCGGCCGCCATGCGGTAGAGCTCGGGGGAAGGATCGACCCCCCACACGAGCTCGACCTTCTCAGGATCGTAGAGCGGGAGGTTCCGTCCCGACCCGATTCCCAGCTCGAGCACCCTGCCGCGGGCGCGGGGCACGATCCGCTCGCGCTGCTCGGTGATCGCGCCCAGGCCGCAGCTCCAGTCGATCAGCCGCGGCAGGACGAGCTGGTCGTAGAGCCTCATTCCGCCTCCGGCGACGCCGATGCGTCGCGCCCTGCGAGGAATGCCCGGACGCCGGCGCGGCAGTCGTCCGTGCCGCGCGCCTCCGCGTTCACCTGCGCGCCCCGCTCGATGCCCTCCGCGAACGTCATCTCGTCCAGATCGTACAGGAGTCGTTTGGTGAGCGCCATGGAACTTCGCGAGCGGGTCGCGAGGTCGACCGTGAACGCGAGCGAATCGTCCGCGAACGTGTGGCGGGAGAAGACTGCGTGCACGAGTCCCTGCTCCATCGCCTCGCGCGCTCCGATCCGGTGGCCGGATGCGACGAGCGCGAACGCCCGCTTCTCGCCGACTGCTCTAACGAGCATCGTCATGACCATGGCGGGAACGAAGCCGATGTGGATTTCCGGATACCCGAAGTTGGCGTCGTCGGCGGCCACCACGATGTCGCACGCCGTGGCGAGACCGGCTCCGCCCGCGAGGGCGTTTCCCTGGACGGCCGCCACGATCGCCTTGGGGAGCCTGCGCATGTGGAGGAACAGCCGGCCCATCGCGAGGGCGTCCTCTTCCAGTTCGGCGCGGGACATGTCGAGGGTGCGCTCGATGTGCGCCAGGTCGGCACCGGCGCAGAAGTCCCGTCCTTCGGCGGCCAGGAGGATCGCCCCGGCCCGCTCGTCCGCCTCGGCCGCCGCCAGCGCCTGCTCGACATCGGCGATCGTCTCGGGGTCGAGGGCGTTCCGCTTCTCGGGCCGCGCGAGCGTTACGAGCGCCACGCCGTCGTCCGCCCGCACTTCGTATCGCACGCGGTCGGTCACCGGTCCCCCCGGTCCCGTTCGGCCGTCAGCGATGCGAGCACGTCGTCGGGGACGTCGATCTCCGCACGCAGGAGCGCGGTCGAGTACACCTTGCCTTGCGCATCGGTCATGAGGCTCACGGTCCCGCCGCCGCCGAGCGCGCCGTGGAGCAGGAAGTTGAGCGCCTGGAGGTTGTCGAGCTCGTAGCGCTCGACGGGCCCGTCGATCATCCCGGCGAAATGATCGGCGACCCGCTCGGCGGTGAGCTCGCGCTTCAGCAGCGCGTACGCCTCCGCGCTGTACGCGATCACTCCCACGTTCGCGGTGTCGCCCTTGTCACCGGAGCGTGCGTGAGCGAGATGTCGCAGCTGGACCCGCGCGGCCATCGGTCCAACGCTAACGGTCGAAACGCGCGCGGGCTAACCTGCCGCGACCACGTCGACCTCGATCCCCGGCTCGATCGCGGAGCGGTCGATGAGCGCCGGCCAGTACGCGACGATGTCCTGGACGCGCGGTCGCCCGCCGGCGAAGCCGGTCACGCCGGGCGGGCCGGAGAGAATCAGGGGCGCGATCTCGCGGGTGAAGCGCTCGACCGGCGCTTTCTCGCCGCTCTTCACCGCCACCCGCAGCTCGACCTCGGGCAGGTCCTCGGGGGGCGGGCCGGCCAGCCGCCCATGCGTGGCGTTCCAGCCCACGTACTCGGTGCGCACTTCGTCGAAGACGAGGCCCAGGCGGTCGAGCCGCTCGCGCAGGATCGCGTCCGCCTTCTGCGCCTTGGCCACCGCGTCCGGCCAGGCGTAGACCAGCGTGCCGACCGCCTTGAACCCCGCGCGGTAGCTGATCGAGACCTTGAGCATGTCGGTGCGCGAACGGCCTTTCACGCCGTGGACGCGCACGCGATTGGTTCCGTCCGCCTCGAGCCGGATCGAGGTGAAGTCGGCGATCCCGTCCGGCGTGATGTACTCCCTCGGATCGCCCATCTCGTAGAGGATCTGCTCCTTGACGATCGCGGGCGTGATGCGGCCTCCCGTCCCGTCGTGCTTGGTGAGGACGAAGGGGCCCTCGGGCGTGGCTTCGACGATCGGGTACCCTACGTCGGCGAGATCGGGAATCGTCTCCCAGTCGATCATGCAGTTGCCGCCCGATGCCTGCGCGCCGCACTCGTTGATGTGTCCGGCGACGATCCCCTGGGCGATCCGGTCCCAGTCGTCCCAGCTCCAGCCGAAGGCGTGGATCATCGGCGCGTAGGTGAGCGCGGTGTCCGTCGAGCGGCCGGTCACGATCACGTTCGCCCCGCGCTCGAGCGCCTCCACGATCGGCTTCGCGCCGATGTACGCGTTGGCGCTCTCGACCAGGCCGAGCACCTCCGACAGCGGCCGCCCGTCGTCCATGTTCGCGAGCTCGTGACCGGCGGCGATGAGATCGGGCAGTCGCTCCATGATGTCGTCGCCGGTCACGGTGCCGATCCGCGCGCGATTCGCGACGCCCGCCGCGCGGGCGGCCTCGACGAGCCCCTCGCGGCACCCCGCGATGTTGACGCCGCCGGCGTTCGAGATGACCCGGATCCCCTTCTCGACGATGTCGGGGAAGATCTCCTCGAGGAGCGGCACGAAGTCGCGCGCGTACCCCTGCGACGGATCGCGCGCCTTCTGCTTCTGGAGGATCGACATCGTGACCTCGGCGAGGTAGTCGAGCATGAGGACGTCGATCGGGCCGCGGCGGACTTGCTCGATCGGCGCATCGAGGCGATCGCCCCAGAATCCCTGGCCGCACGCGATCCGCAGGGGACGTCGATGAGCGCTCCCGGGCTTCATGGGGTGGGGGTTCCCTCGGGCAGCGGAACGTCCGCCAGGCCGATCGACTCCAGGAACGCGGCGAATCGCGGATCGCCGCGCAGCGGGTCGCAGTGCGGGGAGACTGCGGCCCGCACCAGGTACCAGTCGCCTTCCTCGCGAGCTGCCTCGAGATCGGCGAGCGCCTCGTCGATCCGGCCGAGCCCGGCCTTCGTCGTCGCGATGTGGAATCGGGGCCAGTCCGTTTCGACTTGCCGCACGAGCTCTTCCAGAAAACGCCGCTCGGCTTCCGGGCCGGTGCCGATGGTCGTTCCCGACTCCGGATCCACCAGACCGAGCGACACGGCCATGCCCATCGCCTCCTCGATCCTGCCGAGCGCCAGATACGCTTCGAACAGCTTGTACCGCATGGGCTGGAATCCCGGGTCGAGATCGACCGCCTGCTGGTAGAAGTCCAGCGCCTCGCCGTAGCGCCGGGCCAGGAAGCGTACGTTCCCGGCTTCGGTGATGACCGCCAGCGACAGCGGATCGAGCTCCAGGGCGCGATCGATCTCCTCGATCGCATCCGGAACCCTTCCGAGGCAGACGAGCAGGTGCGCGTGCCACTGCCGGGCCTGCGCGTCTCCCGGTCCGACCTCGATCGCGCGGCGAAAATCGGCGTCGGCGGCGTCCCAGTCGCGGTCGAAGATCCTCGCCATCGCGCGGGCGGCCCAGGCGTCCGAGAGGTCCGGATCGAGCCCGATCGCTCGCTCGGCGGCGTCCATCGCTCGATTGCGAGCGGCGCGGGAGTCGACGCGTCCCCAGTAGAGCATCAGGATCGAGGCGATCGCGATCCCCGCGTGCGCCGGCGCGTGGTCGGGATCGGCGGCGATCGCCCGCTCGAAGTGCTCGATCGCGCGCGCGAGGTCCTCCGGGGTCCGGCGGTTCGCGAACCAGCGGCCCTTGAGCGTCTGCTCGTACGCCACCCGGTCCGCCGGGGCGGGGGCAGCCAGGCGCGTCCGGTCGCGCGGCGAGAGCTTGCCCTGCAGCGCTTCGACGATCCGTTCGGCCACGTCGGTCTGGATGGCGAAGATGTCCTCCAGGTCGCGGTCGTAGCGCTCGGCCCACAGGTGCGCGTCGGTGGCGGCGTCGACGAGCTGCGCCGTGATGCGCACCCGGCTGCCGGCGTGGCGCACGCTCCCCTCGAGGATCGAGGCGACGCCGAGCTCGCGGCCGATATCCCGCATGCTCGCGCTGGACCCTTTGTAGCGCATGACGGAAGTGCGGCTGATCACCTTGAGACCTTCGATCCGGGCGAGCGACGTGAGGATCTCCTCGGTCACGCCGTCGGAGAAATATTCGTCGCCAGGGTCACGGGAGAGGTTCGCGAATGGGAGAACCGCGATCGAGCGCTCGGCGGCCGTTGCCGGCGCCGCGACCCGGCCGCCGGCCCACAGCGCGCCATCATCACCCGGCTCCGCGAGGCGGGCGCGGAAGACCGACACCGGATGCCGGTATCCCTTGACCGTCCTCGAGCCCAGCGCGTCGAACCGGAAGCCGCGCCCGTGCCGCAGGGCGCGCGCCGCGTCCTCGCTGACCACGATCTCGCCGGGATCCGCGACGGCCTGGATCCGGGCGGCGAGGTTGACGCCGTCGCCGTAGAGATCCCCATCCGGCGCGCCCGCGACCTCCCCCACGTGCAGGCCGATCCGGATGGCCGTCGCCCGAGACCCCGACGAGGGGAACGCCTCCCGCAGCGCAAACGCGGCCTCCAGGGCCGCCCGCGCGCTGGCGAATTCGGCGAGCGCGCCGTCGCCGAGGAACTTGACCACGCGTCCGCGTCCCTCGACCGCTGCCCGTGCGGCGCCCTGGAATTCCTTCACGGCTTCGAGCGCCGCGTCCTCGTCGCTGTCCGCGAGGGTCGTGAAGCCGACGATATCCGCGAACCAGATGGCGGCGAGGCGGCGATCGAGACCCCCCCGGAGTGCGCGGCCTTCGTCGCCGTTCGCGGGACGATGGGCAAGCATGACGCCAAGCTAATGGACGCTCGGAAGGTCGTCCGCCCGACTCGCCATCGGCGAGCTACAAGCCTGCGTACCAGTCGTATCCCTTGTCCTCCCAGTATCCCCCCGTCGCCTCCGGCACGAAGCGGATGTCGGTCAGGTATTTCACGCTCTTGTAGCCGTACTTGAGGTTCGAGTACAGGCGCGCCGGCGCGCCGTGGCCGGGAGTGAGCCACGAGCCGTTCAGTCCGATCGCGATCAGGGTCTGCGGATGGAGCGCGCTCTCCCGGTCCCAGCTCGACCAGTAGCCGGCGTCGAACGAGCGGAAATCGACGAAGCCCGCCGCGGGGTCGGCGCCGACGGCGCGCGCGATCTCCGCGAGCCGAACCCCCGTCCAGGACGCCACCGACGTCCACCCCTCGATGCAGTAGTGGCGGAGGCGGAGCGTGACGCGGGGCATCGCGGCGAGGTCGGAGAGCGAGAGCGAGAGAGGCCGCCGCACCATGCCCGACACCTCGAGGCGCCAGGCCGCGGGATCGACCCGCGGCATCATCGGGCTGATGAAGTACTGCGGGAACGAGGGGCTCTCGCTGCCCGGAGTCTCGATCCGCGCGTGCGGCCCTCCGGGCGGGACGAGCGCCTGCTGGAGCCAGCGGTTGGGGCGATCCCAGGCGCGGAGGAGGGGCCACAGCGGCCCCCCGTCCCATCCGCAGCCCGCGGCCGCGAGGCCCACGGCCGACAGTGCCGCGCTCCTCAGAAACTCTCGCCGGTCCGGCATAGGCCTCCCGATCGTCGGGCGCTCGCTACCGTCCATGGGCGGGTCAGGGGTTCGGGGCTTCCTCCGGGCCCGCCAGCGGCGTGTCGCTGTTCCAGGTGTCCGCGACGTGCGTCCACTGCCCGTCGTAGTTCTCGTACACGGAAAGCCACTTGCCGGTGTCCTCGTACGCCGTGCCATCCGGCATCGTGTTCGTGCTCGTGTACGATCCGTGCGCCCAGGCGATGTCGCCGGACGCCGATACATCGGATTCGTCCGTCACGATGTCGATCGCCGTGAACGGCGTCGCCGCCAGCATCTCGGTAAACGCCGCCTGGATCGCTGCGCGGCCCACGGCCTTCGGGGCGTTCGGGGGCGCGAGGACGGCGTCCTCGGCGTAGAGGGCGGCCAGGGCCGCGGCGTCGCCGGCCAGGGCGGCCGACTCCCATCCCGCGACCGCGTCCTCGATCGCCTGCCGGACGGCGGCGGGATCCACCGCGGAGGTTTCTTCCGTGGATTCCGCTTCCGTCGTGGATCCTGTCTCGGTAGCCGGCTCCTGCTGACAGCCGGCGATCATAGCGACCGCTAGGACGGCCGCGAAGAGCGGCTTCGCCTGTTTCGACATGCTCGAGTCTCCTGGTGCGGGTGGGCATTCCTGGAAAAGGCGGGGACAGGATATTGTATCCGAACTCCGGCCGGCGTAGCAAACCCATCGTGTTGCTTCACCGCCGAAGGCCGCGGTAGACTGCGAGGGAAAGGAGGCGCGATGCGCGACCGCCACGCGCGGCTCACGCGACCGCTCGTCCGCGAGAACGGCCGGCTCCGGCCGGCCACCTGGGACGAGGCGATCGAGCGGGCCGCCGACGGATTCCGGCGGGTGACGGCGGAGCACGGGCCGAGCTCCTTCGGTCTCTTCAGCTGCTCGAAGACGACCAACGAGCTCAATTACCTGACCCAGAAGTTCGCTCGCACCGTCATCGGCTCGAACAACGTCGACAGCTGCAACCGCACCTGACACGCTCCCAGCGTCGTCGGTCTGGCGACGGTATTCGGAGCGGGGGGTGGGACGAGCTCCTATCAGGAGATCGAGGAGACGGACGTCATCCTCCTGTGGGGATCGAACGCCCGCGAGACCCATCCCATCTTCTTCCATCACCTCCTGAAGGGAGTCAGGAACGGGGCGGAGCTGTTCGTCATCGATCCTCGGCGCACGACTTCGGCGCAATGGGCCCACCATTGGCTGGGGATCGACGTGGGCTCGGACATCGCGCTTTCCAATGCGGTTGCCCGGGAGATACTCGAGGCCGGCCTCGAGAACCGAACGTTCATCGAGCGCGCGACCAGCGGCTTCGACGAGTACCGCGAGTCGGTCGAGCCCTGGACGCTCGAGCGTGGGGCGGAGGTGACCGGCGTCGAGCCGGAGGAGATCCGCCGCCTCGCCCATGCCTACGCCAACGCCGGCCGGGCCCAGATCTGCTGGACGCTCGGGATCACCGAGCACCACAACGCCGCCGACAACGTCTTCGCGCTCATCAACCTCGGACTCCTGACCGGGCACGTTGGCCGCTACGGCTCGGGCCTGTGTCCGCTCCGCGGGCAGAACAACGTCCAGGGGGGCGGCGACATGGGCGCGATCCCGAACAAGCTGCCGGGCTTCCAGGACGTGGAGGCCGCGGTGGCGAGGGCGAAGTTCGAGCGGGCCTGGGGAGTGAAGATCCCCGCTCGCAGGGGTTGGCACATCAGCCAGATGTTCGAGGCGATGGAAGAGGGGAAGCTGCGGACCCTCTTCGTCGTGGGCGAGAATCCGGCGCAGTCGGAGGCCGACGCGAAGAAGTCTCGCCGGCTCCTCGAGGGACTCGACCACATGGTGGTCCAGGACATCTTCGCGACGAAGACCGCCGAGATGGCCGACGTCGTGCTTCCGGCCGCCGCCGGATGGGCCGAGACCGAGGGCACGGTGACGAGCAGCGAACGGCGGGTCCAGCGGGTGCGGAAAGCCCTCGAGCCACCGGGCGAGGCCCGCGACGACCTGCTGATCCTCGCGGACATCGCTCGCCGGCTCGGACACGACTGGGGGCAGCCGACGGCGGAGGAAGTGTGGGACGAGCTGAGATCGCTTTCGCCGATGCACGCCGGAATGAGCTATGCCCGGCTCGAGGAGATGGGCGGCATCCAGTGGCCCTGTACCGACGAGAACCACCCCGGCACGCTCTTTCTCCATGCGCGGCTCTGGGCGGAGCCGCGCGAGGGGCCGCCGGCTCCGTTCTTCCCGGTCGAGTACGAGCCGCCGGTCGACGAGCTGACCGACGAGTATCCGATCCGTCTCACGACCGGCCGCTGTCTCGACTCCTTCAACACCGGCGTCCAGAGCGGGCGCTACACGGCGCCGATCCGGCGCGGCGGCTGCGTCGAGCTCTCCCCCGAGGACGCCGAGGCGCTCGGTGTCGAACCCGGAGAGCGCGTGCGCGTGACGTCGAGGCGCGGGTCGGTCGACGGTCCGGTGTGGGTCGATCCCGGACTTCGCCCCGGCCTCGCGTTCATGACCCTTCATTTCCCGGACGACGTCGACACCAACGTTCTCACGATCGACGCCTGGGACCCCAAGTCGGGAACCGCCGAGTTCAAGGCCAGCGCGGTGCGGATCGAGAAGCTCGAGCCGGCGCTCGCCGGCTGAGGGGCTCGCCGTGGACCTGAAGCTCATGGCGGCCGTTCCCACCGCGGCCGAGCGCGAGGCCGTGGACGCCTTCCTCGCCTCGATCGCCGAGCCCGCGGGCGCAGGCCCCCCTCCGCGCCATCTCCTGCTCCCCGCATTCCACGCCCTCGTCGACGCCGTCGGCTGGATCAGCGAGGGCGGACTCAACCACGTCTGCGAGCGGTTCGGGCTCCCGCCCGCCGAGATATACGGGGTGGCCAGCTTCTACGCGCTCCTCCCGACCGAGCCGCGAGCGCCGGTCGTCATCCACGCCTGCGACGACATCGTCTGCAGGATGGCCGGAGCGGGCCCGGTCGCGGCCGTCCTGGAGGAGGTGCTGGGCCCCGCCGGCGGAACCGACGCGGTCACATGGATTCCGAGCCCGTGCGTGGGCGCGTGCGACCGGGCGCCGGCCGCGTTCGTCCAGCGCTCCAATGCGGAGAATGCGACCGTCGACAGCCTCGCTCCCGGCCTGCCGGTCGAGCGGCTGCTGGCGGACCTGGCGGGCAGGGAAGGCACGGACCTGGCCATTCCGCTGCGTTCCGGGAGCGTTCGGATCCCACAGGTCGAAGACCGCGCCGCAGGCCTTCGGCTCCTCCGGCGTGTCGGCCGCATCGACCCGGCCAGTCTCGACGACTACCAGGCGGCCGGCGGATACGAGGCGCTCCGCCGCGCGGTCGACCTCGGTCCTGCCGGCGTCATCCGCGAGGTCACGGATTCTCGCCTGCTGGGCCGAGGAGGCGCGGCCTTTCCCGCCGGACGGAAGTGGGCCGCCGTCGCGTCGGCGCCCGCGCGACCCCACTATCTCGTCTGCAACGCCGACGAATCCGAGCCGGGGACGTTCAAGGATCGGGCGCTCATGGAGGAAGACCCCTTCGCGCTCGTCGAGGCGATGACGATTGCAGGCTTCGCGACCGGCTGCGAGAACGCGTACCTGTACGTCCGAGGCGAATATCCGACCGCCACCGCCCGCCTCGAGCACGCCATCGGAGAGTGCAGGCATCAGGGACTCCTCGGGACGGACGTCATGGGGGAAGGCTTCGATTTCGACATCGAGATCCGCCGCGGCGGAGGGGCCTACATCTGCGGCGAAGAGACAGCGCTCTTCAATTCCATCGAGGGGTTCCGCGGCGAGCCGCGTAACAAGCCCCCGTTCCCGACCGACCGCGGCCTGTTCGGCAAGCCGACCGTGGTCAACAACGTCGAGACGCTCGTCAACGTCCTCGACATCGTCCTGGAAGGAGGGCCCGCGTTCGCCGCGCTCGGCACCGACGGGTCGACGGGCACCAAGCTCTTCTGCGTCTCGGGAAGAGTGGCGCGGCCAGGGCTCTACGAGGTCGCGTTCGGGACGACGCTTGGTCAGCTCCTCGATCTCGCGGGGGGTGTGGCGGGCGGTACCGGGATGAGGGCCGTGCTCCTCGGCGGAGCCGCCGGAACGTTCGTCACTCCCGACCAGCTCGACCTGCCCCTGACCTTCGAGGGCACGCGCGCGGCAGGGGCCTCGCTCGGCTCGGGCGTGGTGGTCGTCTTCGACGACACGGTCGATCTCGCGGACATCCTGCTCCGGATCGCGGCCTTCTTCCGCCACGAGTCCTGCGGGCAGTGCGTCCCCTGCCGGGTGGGAACGGTCCGGCAGCAGGAAGCGCTGGAGCGACTGGTCGCCGGAGGCGACGAATCCAGGCTACTGGACGAGATCGCCCGCGGCATGGGCGACGCGTCGATCTGCGGGCTCGGGCACACGGCGGGCCTCGCCGTCCGCTCGGCGCTCGGCCTCGGCCTGATCGGGAACGGAGGTCCCCGGTGAGCGCCGCGCACGAACGGACCGACCGGACCGTGGCGCTCGCGATCGACGGCCGCGACGTCTCGGTTCCGGAGGGCTCGACGCTGCTCTCCGCCTGCCGCGAGGCAGGCATCCCGACCCCCACGCTCTGTTTCCTCGAGACGCTGACGCCGGTCAACACCTGCCGGGTCTGCGTCGTCGAAGTCGAGGGCTCGCGCGCGCTGGTTCCCGCCTGCTCGCGACCGGCGGAGCCCGGGATGGTCGTGTCCACCAACAGCGATCGCGTCCGGCACAGCCGGAAGATGGTCCTCGAGTTCCTCGCCTCCTCGGTCGACATGTCGCTCGCGAGCGCCGAGATCCACGGCTGGATGGAGACGTACGGCGCCGACCCCGATCGGTACGGCCCCACGGCCGAGAGCGTAGCGCAGCCGGCCAAGGTGCAGGACGAGCTGTACGTGCGCGACTACGCCAAGTGCATCCTGTGCTACAAGTGCGTCCAGGCGTGCGGCGTCGAAGCTCAGAACACGTTCGCGATCGCGGTCGCGGGCCGCGGATTCGACGCTCGGATCTCGACCGAGTTCGACGTCGTCCTGCCCGACTCGGCGTGCGTGTACTGCGGGAACTGCATCGGCGTGTGTCCGACCGGCGCGCTGATCTTCAAGACCGAGTTCGACATGCGCGAGGAAGGGACGTGGGACGAGTCGCGCCAGTCGGTCACGCGAACGGTGTGCGCCTATTGCGGGGTTGGTTGCAATCTCGACCTGCACGTGCAGGACAACCGGATCGTCAAGGTCACCTCGCCGCTCGACCACGACGTGACGAGCGGGCACCTCTGCATCAAGGGGCGCTTCGGCTGGCGCCACGTGCAGGCGGGCCTCGACGGTGCGTCTAGTCCGGCGCCGGATCCCGGTACGGGCCCAGGATCATCGAGCGGGTCGCCTCTCGATCGACGACCAGCGTCATGAACAGGTGCCCTAGCGTGAAGCCGACGAACGCCCATACGACCAGGAAGTGCCAGAAGCGCGCCCAGACGTAGCCGCCCATCCAGCCGGCCAGCGGTAGCGAGACCGGCTTCCAGATCGCGAATCCCGTCGCGACCGCGAGCACTCCCAGAGCGAAGGTTCCCGTGTAGGCCAGCTTCTGAAGCCCGTTGTACACCTCGTACCCGGGCTTCTCCCGCCGCAGGCGCGCGTAGTACGCGGCCATCTCCCACGCGCCGCGCGCATCGCGCGGCAGGAAGGCCCGGCGCCGCCACTCGCCGCTGCCGATCTGCCATCCCAGCCATACGAGCCCGTTGGCCACGAATCCCCACATGAGGAACAGGTGCCACTTGAGGCCGCCGGCGAGCCAGCCGCCCAGCCGCACGGCTTCGGGAAACCGCTTGCCCGCCAGTGGCCAGCAGCAGAACTCCGCGCCACGCTCGGCGAAGGCGGGATAGGCATGGAAGATCTGGAGCCCGCTGGCGATCATCCCCGCCAGTAGGACGACGTTTAGCCAGTGGCTGATCCGCAGGAGGAGTGGTTGCTCGAAGCGGACGGCTCGCTGCATGGACATGGGATAATCGGCCTCGGACGCCGGAGCATCAAGTCCACGTCGTCGCGCCGACCATCTCCGCGAGCCGCTGGGGATTGACGAGGAGATCCCTGCGCCGCCGTTTCACGATTCCCTGCTGCTCCA
>DASRVB010000143.1:0-4812 GCA_035687725.1 Gemmatimonadota bacterium | reverse complement strand
GCCGCGCCTGCCGTTCACCGAGCGCGTCGTCAAGGAGTCGATGCGTCTCTACCCGCCGGCGTATTCCTTCGGGCGCGAGGCGCTCGAGGACGACGAGATCCTGGGCTGGCCGGTGACCGCGGGGACGACCCTCTTCGTCTTTCCCTGGGTGCTTCACCGGGACGCCCGCTTCTATCCCGCCCCGCTCGCGTTCGACCCCGATCGCTGGACCGCCGACTTCGAGAGGGACCTTCCGCGCCTCGCTTACCTGCCGTTCGGGGCAGGACCGCGGATGTGCGTCGGGCGCGAATTCGCCCGCATGGAGCTGGTGCTGATCATGGCCGCGATCGCGCAGCGGTTCCGGATCGAATGGGGGGCCGAGCGCCCCGTCCCCATGGCCAGCATCACGCTGCGGCCGACCGGTGGACTCCACGCGGTCGTCCGGCGGCGCGGATGAGTCACGCCGGGACGACCGTCACGCCGTAGGATCGAAAGCGCGTGTCGGTGGTGACGATCGGAACGCGCTCCATCTCCGCCTGCGCTACGAGCAGCCGGTCGAACGGATCGCGGTGGTGTGGAGGCAGGTCGGCCACGTGGAGGGCGTGGCTGTGCTCCACCGGCAACGGCGTCACCCCTGTCTTCTCGATCTGCGCCGGCACGTACCGCGCGGGCGCCTCGGGAAGCACGAGCTTCCCGAGCGCATGCTTGATCGCGATCTCCCACGAGCTGGCGGCCGAGAAGAGAAGGACGTTCCGGGCGTCCTCGAGGAGTGACCGAGCGTGCGCCGACAGTCGGTCCGGTTGCGCGACCATCCAGAGCCAAACATGAGTGTCGAGCAGAAACCGAGGGCCGGCCTCTTTCACGATTCGAACTCCGCCAGGACCTCGTCGGGAAGGGGGGCGTCGAAGTCGTCGGGGACCGAGAACGCGCCCTCGTCGGTTCCCAGCCGCCGTCTGTTCGGCCCGTCGACGGGGACGATCCGGGCGACGGCCCGGCCCGCGCGAGCGATCACGACCTCCTCGCCTCCGGCGACCCTTCGAAGGAGCCGAGAGAGGTGGGTCTTCGCCTCGTGGATGTTGACCTGGATCATGGGAGCCAGAATAGACTAGATCATTAGTCTAGTCAAGTCGGCTCGTATCTTGACAGGTGACTATAAGGTCACATATCATGATCCCATGGACGCGGTCTTCAAGGCGCTCGGGGATCCGACGAGACGGGAGCTCCTGGACGAGCTCTTCCGGGAGGACGGTCAGAATCTGAGCGCGCTCCAGGCGCGGCTCCCCATGACCCGCTTCGGCGTCATGAAGCACCTCAAGGTGCTCGAAGAGGCGGGCCTCGTCGTACCGCGAAGGCGTGGGCGCGAGAAGCTCCACTTCCTCAACCCCGTCCCCATCCGGCTCGTCCACGACCGCTGGGTGAGCAAGTACGCGGAGCCGTGGGCCGCGTCATTGAGCGACCTCAAACAGAGATTGGAGCGAACGATGGAGAAGGTCTTCGAGATCTACATCAAGACGACGCCGGAGCGCCTGTGGCAGGCGATCACCGATCCGGCGATGCGCGCGAAATACAGCTTCGGCGTCGGCGTCATCTCCGACTGGAAGCCGGGCTCCCGGTACGAGGGCGTCCCGGGGCAGCTCGGCGGCCCGACCGCCGAAGGGGAGATCCCCCCGATCGTCGAGGGCGAGAACCTGGAGGTCGATCCGCCCCGCCGGCTCGTCCAGAGCATGCGCGCCTTGTGGAGCGACGACGTGAAGGACGAGGGCACGTCGCGGGTGACCTGGGAGATCGAGCAGGTCGAGGACTCGTGCCGGCTCGTCGTCACCCACGACCAGCTGCGCGACGGAGCCAACGACGAGCTCTACGGCGGCTGGCCGATGATCCTCTCGGGCCTGAAGACCCTGCTCGAGACGGGGGAGACGCTTACGACGCCAGGGTCGCTGATGTATCTGGAGCAGCCATAGGAGCGGACGCCGGGAACGCACGCGCGAAGGGATCGCTCAGTGGACCCGCACGGGCACTCGCGTAAAGGTCTCCAGTTCCCCCTTGCCGAACGCGAGCTCGATCTCGCCCGGGGCCCCGGGCGTGAACTCGAAGTCGTAGATCTCGCCGGGCAGGAAGCTGAGGCGCGCGGGCCGAAGGGTCGCGAGCACCGGGGGCAGGTCCGCGCCATCCTTGGCGATCGCCCGCCACTCGACCGGCTCCGCTCCCCTCTGGAGCTCCACGCGGACGCGCGTCTCGGTCAGGATGTTGATCAGGCGGAAGCGGTAGGTCGTACCGGCGCGAAGCTCGAGCGGCTTCGGAGCGATCTGTCCGTTCAGCAGGGTCGGCGGAATCGTCGCCGCGTCGATGAAGCTGGACCACGGCCCGCCGTCGCTGAATACCAGCACCCGGTCCGTCTCCGGATCGAACGTCTGGCCGGGCTCGAGCACGACGATCGGGCCGTACAGTCCCGAGCTCGTCTGCTGCATCTCGTTGAAGTGGGAGTGATACATGAAGGTGCCCGCCCGCGGCGGCGTGAATCGGACGGTGAGTGAGTCGCCTGGAGGGATCGAGGGCATGATGCGCTCGCCCGCGCCGCTCCAGCCGGGCACGCCGTCGGGATAGCTCTCGAGCTCGATGCCGTGCCAGTGGACGGCGGCGGGTTCGTGGGATTCGTTGACCAGAGTGATCGCCACCCGCTCCCCCTTCTCGAGGACGAGCATCGAGCCGGGCACCGGCAGCGCGTCCGGAACGTGCTCCTCCGGCGAGCCTCCCAGGACGTAGGCGTAGCCGGGGTATCTCCCGTATACCTCCGGCCGCGACCGGATCATCAGGCGGAGCCGTCGGGCTTCGGCCGGCGGGTCCTCGGGATCCCCCGACGGCTTCACCCTGATGCCGATCACGAGCATCCCCATCATGTGCTGGGCGTCGTGGCCGTGGCCCCTGCTACGATCCACGAACGAAGAGTTGACGATCTCGATCGTCGACATGTGGCTCAGCATGTGGCAATGGAAGATCCAGTTCCCGGCGCGGTCCGGGGACCAGGTGGTCGTCGCCGTGCGGCCCGGGCCGACGTACTCGGTCACGGCCAGCTGGCGCCGCTCCGGCGGGAAGATGCTGTCGCGCACCCCGTCACCCCTGGCGTCCACCCGGAAGTGGAAGCCGTGGAGATGCATGGGATGATCGAGCGCCGACAGGTTGATCCAGCGCCATTCCAGGCTGTCGCCCCGCGTCGTCTCCACGATCTCGGTGTGGGGCCAGGCGAGGCCGTTGGCTGTGATCACCGCGTCGCTCGACAGGTCGCTGAAGTTCGTCGTGTCGAAGGTGAACCACGAGGACAGGACGAAGATGCGGTCGCCAGCTCGGACGGTGGCGCCGGGTGGGTCGACGACGATCGCACCGTGGAGGCTCCCGGTCCAAGCGGGATCCGGAACGCCGGGCTGCTCGGTTCTTCCGAGGTAGTAGTAGGTGCCCGGCTCGGTCGCGACGAAGGCGAACTCCGACACTCCGTCGGGTTCGACGAGGACGCTGTCGCCGGAGACGCCGCGCTCGGCGCCGAGGCCGAAGACGGCGAGCGGCTCGTCCAGCGCATTGCGCACGGTCGTCCGCACCTCGGTCCCCACTGTCACCCGGATCAAGGGCCCGGGGATCTCGAGCGGCCCGCCATCCTCCGCGAAGGCCCCGATCCGGATCCCGGCGCGATCGAAGCCGTGTGGGTGCCACATGCCCTCCCGCGAAACGAGGCGAAGCGTGAGCACACCGTTCTCGAGCCTCCCGGCCGGCTCGCGGTTGTCGTTCGGAAGGATGCGCGCGAGAGGCGGGGGGTCGACGAGAGGACTCGCCTGTCCGCGCGCAGGTGTCGGAAAGAGGAGCGCGGCGAGCGCCACAGCGGGGAGACTGGCGGAACGGGAAGTCATCGGAACCGGGCCAGCCCTCAGCATATCACATCGGGGAGAAAAGTCGACCCGTCACGCGACGGGATCAGCCCGCGGTCGAGAGCGCCTTCTCGATCTTCGATTGGAGCTCGCCCGTCGCGAACAGCTCGCGCGTGATGTCGCAGCCGCCGATGAACTCTCCGTCGATGTAGACCTGGGGGATGGTGGGCCAGTCGCTGTACTCCTTGATCGAATCCCGCAGCTCTGGGTCCGCCAGGACGTCGATCGAGTGGATGCTCCCCTCGGCCCCCGCCTGCCGCAACGCCTCGACGGTGGCGGCCGAAAAGCCGCAGCGCGGAAACATCTCGGTCCCCTTCATGTAGATCGTGATCGGGTTCTCGCGGATCTCGCGATCGATCCGCTCCTTCACTTCGGGTCGCATGACTAACGCTCCTTTATCAGGGATTGGTGCTGCGCGGGCGTGTAGGCGCGCACCGACAGCGCGTGCACGGTGTCGTCCTCGATCCAGTCGCGGAGCGGCGCGTAGACGAGCTTATGACGCTCGACGGGGGTCTTCCCTTCGAACTCGGGCGAGACAACCCGCACCTCGAAGTGGTTGTCGGTGCCGGTCAGGTCGCGGACGTCGACCTGCCCCCCGAATGTCTTCTCGAGGCGCTCGCGAACGCGATTCATCACCGATCCGGCCGTCATCGTACCTCCGCGTGGATTCGCAGACGAAGGTACGCCGGTGGTAGAGAGGGGCAAACAGGGTCCGGCCCGCGAACTGATACCCAGGCCGGGTGGAGGATCCGCGATGCGGGTCCCGCGCGGAGCAGTTCCCGCCGGGGCAGGAAGACGTTGACGGAAAGGGGTTTGCGGACTAGCTTCCCGGCCTTTCCCAGCACCCTGTTCGCCCCACGCGGGGGCGGACCGCCATAGACCGAAGGGAGCGCCCGAGTGCCAAGACCCTACGAAACCG
>DASRVB010000142.1:0-2416 GCA_035687725.1 Gemmatimonadota bacterium | reverse complement strand
GACCTTGGTCCACTTGGGCGGCGCCGGCGGGCCCTCCACCTTGCCGGATTCGAGGTTGATCTTCCCGACCCCGTGATACTTCCACTGGTCCGCCTCGGCGTAGGGATACCCCTTCCCCTTGACGGTCAGGATGTGGAGGAGTCGCGGTCCCGGGAGCTGCTCGATCTTCTCGAGCGTGTCGATCAGCTCGTCGAGGTCGTGCCCGTCGATCGGCCCGAAGTAGCGGAAGCCCAGCTCCTCGAAGAGGACGCCCGGCGTCACCAGGCCCTTCAGGCTCTCCTCCATCCGCGCCGCGAAGCTCCGCACGTCGTCGGCCACCCTGGGGATGTGGCCGGTCAGGTCCCAGATCTGGCTCTTGATGCGGTTGTAGAGCGGATTCGTCAGCATGCCGGTCAGATAGTTGTGCATGGCGCCGAGATTCGGCGCGATCGACATCTGATTGTCGTTGAGGATCACGAGCAGGTCGCTCTTCGCCGCGCCGGCGTTGTTGAGCCCCTCGTACGCGAGACCGGCTGTCATCGCGCCGTCGCCGGTCACGGTGACGACCTTGAAATCTTCGCCGGCCAGGTCGCGGGCGGTGGCGATCCCCAGCGCCGCCGAGATCGACGTCGACGCGTGGCCCGCGCCGAAGACGTCGAACTCGCTCTCGACGATCCGGCAGAAGCCCGACGGGCCCTCGTGCTGGCGCAGGTCGTCCATCGACGGGTTCCGCCCGGTCAGGATCTTGTGCGGGTAGCACTGGTGCCCGACGTCCCAGATGATCTTGTCGCGGGGCGTGTCGTAGACGTGGTGGAGCGCGACCGCGAGCTCGACCACTCCGAGCGGCGCGCCCAGGTGCCCGCCACGCTTCGCCACGATCTCCAGCACGCGCTGGCGGACCTCGTCGGCGACCTGGTGGAGCGCTTCCCGGGAGAGCCCCTTCAGGTCGTCGGGGCTCCGGATGCGGTCGAGGATTCGCTGCGTTGCCATGGGACGAGGGAAGCTAATGCGGCATCCCGGGGGCCGCCAAAGGAACGGGGGCGCGTGTCGGCCAGACGCCGGCCAGCACGAACCACAGCGAGATGGCGAGTGCGGCGATCGGGAACAGGAGCCCAGTCCCGGGAACCCCGAGGACGATCGCCAGCCACATAACGGAGCCGTGCGCAGCCGCGCCCACGATCCCGAGCCAGCCGATCCAGGACGAGCCCAGCGCCCGCTCCCGCTGCCCGGTCAGGATCAGGCCGATCAGGGCGATGGCGAACGGCGTGTAGACCAGGATGGCGGACCAGAGATGGAGGGTCAGGACGGGCGTGGACAGGCCGGCCTCCATGGCGCCTGGCGCCAGCGCGTCGGCATCCACGTACGCCATCGTATGCAGCCCCGTCTCGATCGTCTCCAGCACGGAAAGGACGATCGTGGCGAGGAGCCAGCGACCCGTTCTCTGGGAGACGGGCACCGACCGTCGAAACGAGATCAGCCCCATCGTCATGAGGAGGACGCCTACGAAAACACCCGCATGCGAAGCGATCCAAGCGGGATCGACCAGCATGTCGGCCATCGTCATGCCTCGCGGATGGTTGAACGCGCCGACGAAGTACAGCAGTCCGCCTGCGACGAACAGCGCGCGCCAGATTACGGAACCACCGGATTCCATTCGGGTTCTCCGTGTACGGTCAGTGGATTCGATCGACGACGAAGTCGAGAGTCTCGAAGAGGACGTCCACGCCCGCCCGGTCCGCCAGGGCCGTCAGCGCGCGGCGGGCGACTTCCGCCGCCGCTTCGGCCTGTCCGCGGGTCCCCTCGATTCCATGCACCGCCGGGTAGGTCGCCTTGGCCCGCGCCGCGTCTCCGCCGGAGCTCTTCCCCGTACGGCTCGGGTCACCGGTCACGTCGAGGAGGTCGTCCACGATCTGGAACGCCAACCCCAGGTGGGTCCCATACTCGGCCAGCGTGTCGACCACGTCGGGCTCGGCTCCGGCGGCCTCCCCGCCCAGCGCGCAGGCGGCCGACAGCAGCGCTGCGGTCTTGGCCCGGTGAATCGCCTCGAGGACCGCGGCATCGGGCGCGGACCCCTCGGCGACGAGATCGAGGAACTGGCCGCCGACCATTCCTTCCGGCCCTGCCGCCGCGGCGAGCCGGTGCACCATCGCCGCGAGGAGGTCGGCCGAATCGGGGTCCGGATCTTCGGCCGCGGCCTCGGCCAGCGACAGGAACGCCAGGTGCTGCAGGGCGGCGCCCGCGGCCAGGGCGGCCCGCTCGCCGTACACGCGATGCGCCGTCGGAATCCCCCGGCGCATGGGATCGTCGTCCATGCAGGGGAGGTCGTCGTGGAGGAGCGAATAGGTGTGGACGAACTCGACCGCCGCGGCCACCGGATAGATCGCGTCGCCGCTCCCGCCCGCCGCGCGGAAGGCGGCCACGGTCAGGAGCGGCCGCA
>DASRVB010000141.1:0-5253 GCA_035687725.1 Gemmatimonadota bacterium | reverse complement strand
GAGCCAGGGCCTGGGGTAGCCGCGGCGGGTCCGCGCCGAACGCCGCGGCCGCGGGTCCCGGGGTCGTCCCCTGGAACAGGATCCGGTACGCGGCGCCGGAGCGGTCGGGATCGGTCTCGTACGGGATCAGGATGACATCGGCGTCGGCGTCGAGCCGGAAGCGCAGGATCGCGCCGCTCTTGGGGACGTCGAGGCGGTCGACGATCTGCCCCGGCGCGAGGTCGGTCTCGACCACCGGGGCCGAGACGATGTCGAACGGCAGGTACGAGCCCGCGTCTTCCTCCATCCGGAACACGATGCGGGTGAGATCGGGGGTCGGGGGCATCTCGACGTCGACCGAAGCAAGGCCCTCGGGCCCGGTGATGACGGCCTCCGCCGCGGGGACGCCCTTCCCCTCCTCGCGCGCGATCACGAGCCGGGCGTCGGGGAACGGCTCCGAGCCGCCGTCGACGCCCTCCCGCCGGACGATGAGCCCGATCCGCACCCGGCGCGGTCCATCCGTCGGCACGACGCGCAGTCGCGGGGTGGCGTAGACGAGATCGAGGCCGTCGCGCCCGCCCGGCGAGCCCACCGGGCCGCCTCCGTCGGAGCACGCCACGCACGCGACCGCCAAGCACGTAACCGCCACGCGCACGGCGGCGACGCGAATCGCCGCCCTCACGGACACGGAACCAGGCGCTCCTCCCGCGCCGCGCGGCAAGCGGCGAGCGCCCGCCCGGTATGCGATTCCGGGTTCTCCATCACCGCCTCCGGCGAGCCGGTCGCGACCACCCGGCCGCCTCCCGCGCCCCCTTCGGGACCCAGGTCCACGACCCAGTCGGCCCGCGCGATCATGTCCAGATGATGCTCGACGATCACGACCGTGTTGCCGCGCGCGACCAGCTCGTCGAGCACCCGGACGAGCGCGCGCATGTCGTCGCCGTGCAGGCCCGTGGTCGGCTCGTCGAGCAGGTACAGGGTTCCGCGCGCCGGCGCCTTGCGCCGTCCGGCGGACGTGCGCGACAGCTCGCGCGCGATCTTGAGCCGCTGCGACTCCCCGCCCGAGAGCGTGGTCGCCGGCTGTCCGAGCGCAAGATAGCCGAGGCCGACCGAACGCAGCACGCGGAGCGCCCGCGCGGCGGCGGGTTCGCCCTCCAGGATCCCCACCGCCTCCTCGACCGTCAGCGCGAGTACGTCGGCGACGGACTGGCCGCGCCACCGGACCTCCAGCACCTCGGGACGGAACCGCGTCCCATGACACGACTCGCACCGGACGAACACGTCGGGCAGGAAGTGCATCTCGATCCGCTGATGGCCGTCGCCTCGGCATTCCGCGCACTGGCCCTCCTTCGTGTTGAAGGAGAAATGGCCGGGCCCGAAGCCCCGCCTGCGGGCGGCCGGCGTGGCGGCGAAGAGCCGCCGGATCGGGTCGAAGGCCTGGACGTAGGTCACGGGATTCGAGCGTGGGCTCTTGCCGATCGGGGACTGATCGACGAGGGCGACCTTGGTCAGCCACTCCACGCCCGTGATCTCGTCGTGCTCGCCCACCGCCTCGCCGAGATGTCCACGCGTCGCCGCCTCCCCCAGGCGCGCGGCGAGACCCCGGTACAGGACGTCGTGCACGAGCGTCGACTTCCCGGATCCCGACACGCCGGTCACCGCGGTCATCGCGCGCAGTGGAATCTCGACGTCGATGTCGTCGAGGTTGTGCTCGCGCGCGCCGCGGACGGCGAGCCAGGGGCCAGCCGGCCGGTGCCGTTTGCGCTCGGGCAGGGTCGTCTCGCCGCGGAGCCACGCGCCGGTGCGCGTCTGCGCCGCCGCCAGGGCATCGGGTGTGCCGGCGAAGACGAGCATCCCCCCCTTCGCACCCGAGCCGGGGCCCAGCTCCACCACGTGATCCGCGGCGCGCACGACGTCGAGGTCGTGCTCGACGACCAGAACGGTGTTCCCGCGCGCGGTCAGGTCGCGGAGCAGAGCCACGACGCGGCCCGTGTCGCGGGCGTGGAGGCCGACCGTGGGCTCGTCGAGCACGTAGACCCCGTCGGTCAGCGGGCTCCCGAGCGCGTTGGCGATCCCGATCCGCTGCGCCTCCCCGCCCGACAGCGACCGGGTGAGGCGGTCCAGCGTCATGTAGTCGAGGCCCACGTCGAGGAGGAGCCCGACCCGACGCTCGAGCTCCTGCAGGATCGGGCCCAGGATCTCGGCGGGAGCGTCGCCGGAACCGAGCTCGTGCAGCCACGCCGCGAGCCGGGGCAGCGGCCAGGCGACGAGCTCGGTGATCGCCCGGCCGCCGACCTCGACCCAGGACGCCTCCGGGCGGAGCCTCGACCCCACGCAGCCCGGGCACTCCCGGTACGACTGGTAGCGGCGCAGGAAGAACCGGACGTAGGCCTTGTACTTCTTGCGCGTGAGGTCCTCGAGGAACGGGATCGCGCCCTCGAACCGCTGGCCGCCGTGGCGCCCGCCGTGGAGGAGCGCGTGGCGCGCGTCCTCCGGGAGATCCGACCAGGGGGCGGTCCAGGCGATACCGGCGGCCCGCACGCGCGCGCGGAGGCGCTCGCGCCGGCCCGCGTAGCGCGGCTTCGTCCACGGGTCGATCGCGCCCTCCTTCAGCGAACGCGAGGGGTCGGGCACGACCAGCTCGGGGTCGAACTCCAGCAGGTTCCCGAACCCGCCGCACTCGGGGCAGGCGCCGTACGGGTTGTTGAAGGAGAAGAGCGTCGGGCGGGGGCGCGGAAATGTCCGCCCGCAGCCGTCGCATCGGAAGTGCCGGCTGAAGCGGCGGCCCTCCTCCGGTCGCGTGGCCCCGCGCTCGAAGACGACCGCCTCGCCTTCCCCTTCCGCGTACGCGCGCTCGATCGACTCGGCGAGCCGCGAGGTCGCCGATCCTGCGACGAGGCGATCGACGACCACGAACAGCGGCGCCATCCGTACCAGGTCGATCCCCTCGATCTCGTCGAGGTGGAGCTCGGTTCCGTTCGCGAGAAGGCGCACGAACCCCAGCGCGCGCAGGTTCTCGACCAGGACGTCATGGGTCAGCGCGGTGGAGATGGGCAATGCGAACGTGACGTACCAACCCCTGGCGGACTCGCCGGCGAGCGACCCCGCGACCGCGCTCGGCGTCAGCGGGCGCACGGGCGTGCGGCAATCCGGACATACGACCGTGCCCGCGCGCGAGTAGAGGAGACGCAGGAAGTCGTAGACCTCGGTGGCCGTCCCGACCGTCGATCGGCGGTTCATCGTGGGATTGGCCTGCTCGATCGCGATCGCGGGCGGCAGCCCCTCGATCGAGTCCACATCGGGTCGCGGCAAGCGCTCGAGGAACTGCTGCGCGTACGTCGAGAGCGAGGCGACGTATCTCCGCTGGCCCTCGGCGTAGATGGTGTCGAGCGCCAGCGATGACTTGCCCGACCCGCTGACGCCGGTGATCACGGAAAGCCGCGGGCGAGGGAAGTCGACGTCGACGCCCTGCAGGTTGTTCTGCCGGGCTCCGCGCACGGCGATCGAGCTCTGACGGCGTTCGCTCACGGCACCGAATGTAGCCGCGCTGGAAGGCGCCACCTAACCTTGGTCCATGGCGCGCGCTCCCATCCCGGTGTTCCAGCTGGCGGGGATTCGGGTGACTCTCGATCCGAGCTGGTTCCTGATCTTCCTGCTGGTCGCGTGGTCGCTGGCCACCGGCTATCTGCCGCAGCAGCTGCCGGGCGCGGAGCCGATCGTCCTGTGGGCGCTCGGGACCGGGCTCGCGCTGGCGCTCTTCGGCAGCGTGCTCGCGCACGAGTTCTCGCACTCGCTGGTGGCGCGCGCGCGTGGCACCAATGTCGACGAGATCACGCTCTTCATCTTCGGGGGGGCCGCGAAGCTCCAGGACGAGCCGCGCGACGCGGCGTCGGAGTTCCTGATCGCCGCCGCCGGCCCCGCGCTGTCGTTCGCCCTCGGCGCCGGGATCCTTGTCGTGGGCGAGGCCGCCGAGGCCGTGATCCCGCCGGCGCTCCGGGCCGGCCTCTGGTGGCTGGGCGTCATCAACGTCGCCCTCGCCGTCTTCAACCTGATCCCCGGCTTTCCCCTCGACGGCGGGCGGATCCTGCGCGCGATTCTCTGGTGGCGGACCCGCGATGTCGAGCGCGCGACGGTCGGGGCCGCGCGCACGGGGCAGGTGATCGCGGCGCTGTTCATGACGGTCGGTGCGCTGCTCGTGCTCACGACCGGCAACTGGAGCTGGCTGTGGGAGGTCCTGATCGGGTGGTTCCTGTGGAGCGCGGCCACGCGCAGCATCCGCCTGGCGCGGCTCAAGGATGCGGTGGAGGGCGTGACCGTACGCGAGGTGATGACGGACCGCGTGCCCGCGATCCGCGGCGACCAGAGCGTGCGCGTCGGCCTCGCGCAAGCGAGCGCCGTTCCGTCGGCCGGCGAGCTCGCGGTGATCGAGCGGGACGGGCGACTGGTGGGCGTCGTCAGCCGGAGCGCGCTCGAGGATGCGGCGCGTGAGAGTCCCGACGCGGCCGCCGCCGACGTCGCCACTGCGCCCGACGAGCGCCAGCTCATATCGCCCTCCGCGCCGGCTGCCGAGCTGGTCGAGCGGCTGAGCCAGCTCCCCGACCGGCTCCTCCTCGTCGTTCGCGACGGCGCGCTCCTCGGCACCGTCGACCCGCGCGCGCTCGTCGCGGTCCTGCGGCGCGCCGAGGCGGAGAAGGGCGCCGTGCTGGAGCCTTGAGCGGGGCGGCTCTCGGGGTCCTCCTGCGTGGGCGCGTCCTGAGTCCGGTCGACGCGACCCGCGCGGAGGCATTCGAAGACGGGTTCGTCGCGATCGGTGCAGACGGGACGATCGCCGGCGCGGGCGCCTGGCCGGTGGAGTTCGATCCGCGCGCCGCCATCGATGCCGGCCGCGCGCTCATCCTGCCCGCCCTCGTCGACGCGCACGTGCACCTCCCCCAACTGCCGGTCCGGGCGCGCTACGGCGACCCGCTCCTCACGTGGCTCGCCCGACACGTCTACCCCGCCGAGTCCGCGTTCGCCGACGGCGAGCATGCTGCTCGCGAAGCCGCGCGGTTCTTCGACGCGCTGGCGGCCGCCGGAACCGGCACCGCCGCCGTCTTCTCGACCGTGCACGCGGAGGCCACGCAGCGGGCGTTCGAAGCGGCCGCCGCGAGCGGGCTCCGGGTCGGCATGGGCAACGTGCTGATGGATCGCGAGGCCCCGGCCGAGCTGCTCGAATGGGGCGCGGAAGGCGTGCGGGCGACGCTGGACCTCGCGGAGCGGTGGGAGGGCGCCGCC
>DASRVB010000140.1:0-4928 GCA_035687725.1 Gemmatimonadota bacterium | reverse complement strand
GGAGAGTGTAACGACGAGCGGTTCGGCTTCTACGACGGGTTCCTGAGCCACCGCGGGAGAAACCGCGACGAGACCGAGGAGCGGAGCCAGGAGCGCGCGACGCACGCCGAGATCCTATCCGCCTTGGACATCCGCAGCCATACCCGGTTTCGTGTCACGCACCTGACAGACAGGGACCATGAGAAGTGTACGATCGAAGCGGGCCGACCAAGACCCGGATTTCCTGGCGACGCGCCGTGTTCGCATTCCTGGTGGCCGCGTTCGTAATCGGCGGCTGCTACTGGATGCGAGGGTCCAAGGGCGGCGGAATGACCGAGTTCGAAGGTTCGCGCCCGATCCGTTCCGAGGACATCGCTCTCCCCGACGGCTACGCCATCGAAGCGCTCGCGACGGGGCTCACGTTCCCGACGGGCGTCGGGTTCGACGAAGCGGGCGGAATCTACGTCGTCGAATCGGGCTATTCGTATGGGGAGGTCACCGACACGCCGCGGCTCCTGCGCGTCGAACCCGGTGGCGGCACGCGCGTGATCGCGAGCGGGGGCGGAAACGGGCCGTGGAACGGCGTCGTCGGCCACGAGAGCGTTTTCTACGTGGCCGAGGGTGGGGCGTTCGATGGCGGCAGGGTACTACGCGTCACGGCAGACGGACAGATCACGGCGATCGCCGACAGTCTCCCCAGCGTGGGTGATCATCACACCAACGGTCCCGTCGTGGGTCCGGATGGCTGGATCTACTTCGGCCAGGGCACGGCCACGAACTCCGCGGTCGTCGGGGAGGACAACGCCAGCTTCGGCTGGCTCGAGCGTCACCCGGACTTCCACGACGTTCCCTGCCGTGACGTCACCCTGACCGGCGTGAACTTCGAGTCGGCCGACCCGCTGAACGGCGGTGAGGCCACCACCGGTGCCTTCTCGCCCTTCGGCACGTCGACCACAGAGGGCCAGGTCGTGCGCGGTCGCGTGCCGTGCAACGGGGCGATCCTCCGCGTCCGGCCCGAAGGCGGCGCGATCGAGCTCGTGGCCTGGGGGCTCCGCAACCCGTTCGGGCTGGCCTTCGGCCCCGACGGCAGGCTTTACGTGACCGACAACGGCTACGACGAGCGCGGCAGCCGCAAGGTGTTCGGATCAGGCGATTACCTCTGGCGGATCGAGCGCGGCGGCTGGTACGGCTGGCCGGACTTCGCGGGAGGCCAGCCCTTCTTCGACGACGACATCCGACCGGTGCTCGCCAGCGCTCCGGCAGACCCGCCGGACCCCGTCGCTGCATTCGGCGTCCATTCCTCGGCCGACGGGTTCGACTTCTCGCGAAACGCGGCCTTCGGCCACGTCGGCCAGGCGTTCGTAGCGTTGCTCGGTGACATGTCTCCTCCCGTCGGGAAAGTCCTCTCACCGGTGGGATTCAAAGTGGTGCGGGTCGACGTGGAAACCGGCGTCGTCGAAGACTTCGCGGTCAACGAGGGGGACACGAACGGCCCCGCCTCGTGGCTCGGGTCCGGGGGCCTCGAGCGTCCCGTCGCGGCCCGATTCGATCCCTCGGGCACCGCTCTCTACGTCGTCGATTTCGGAGTGATGACGATGACCGAGCGGGGACCCGAGCCCCGGAAGGAAACGGGCGTTTTGTGGAAGATCACCCGTTCCGGAAGCCGATGAGCGTCGGGAGAATCGCCGCGTTGCTGATTGCCGTGGGCTCGACCGTCGGCTGCGGCCAGGCACGTAGGAGCGAGCCCCTGATGGGGCCACTGACGCTGTCGAGCGAGGCTGATCAGGGAAGAACGACGTACATGAAGTATTGCAACCAGTGTCACCCCGGCGGCGAGGCCGGCCTCGGTCCTTCGCTTAACGACAAAGCGCTTCCCACGTTCCTCAAGAAGTTTCAGGTCCGGCAAGGGATCGGATCGATGCCCTCTTTCTCTGAGGAGGAGATTTCCGATCAGGAGCTCGACGACCTCATGGCGTACTTGAAGGCGCTTCGAGACCATGAAGGCGAGCAGGGCGGTTGAGCCGGCGGCCTGCGATCGCGGGGAATCGAGCGTCACTCGATCGGGGCACTTGATCCGGGCGGTCGGGGTACGGTATCGTAGCCGAACACCCTGGACAGGGAGGAGCCCCGTGGAGCCGGACGTCGTAGAGGTGAGCGTAGCGAGCCTGGGGATCGATTCGTCGACTCAGTCTCCGATCGTAATCCTCAAGGAAAAGGACGGCGAACGGTACCTTCCGATCTGGATCGGGCCCAGCGAGGCGAGCGCGATCGCGACCGAGCTGGCCGGGGTCAAGTTCTCCCGCCCCCTCACGCACGACCTGATGAAGACGCTCGTGCGCGCCTTGCATGGCACGCTCTCCCAGGTCGTCATCGGGGCGCTCAAGAACAACACCTACTACGCCCAGGTCTTCGTCCAGAACGGCGACGAGGACGTGGTCGCGATCGATGCGCGCCCGAGCGACTCGATCGCGCTCGCACTGCGTCTGAACGCGCCGATCTTCGCCTCGGAGGAGCTGCTCGACCATACCGCCGAGGATCTGGGGCAGTCCGGAGAAGAGGGCGCCACCGAGCACGACGCGGAGGATCTGAAGGAATACCTGCGTCGCATGAACCCGGAGGACTTCGGTCGCTTCACGATGTGATGCAAGATCGTTCTGCTGGACCGACATCGGAGGAATGACATGACGTAACGCCGTTCCTGCTTCGAGGTGCTCTCGCACGCGGCTCGCCCGCGTTCGGGGGAGAATAGGGAATGCGGTGCGAATCCGCAGCGGCCCCGCCACTGTGATGCCCGACCGGCCACGCCGGTCCGGCCAAGCCAGGAGACCTGCCTCGAGGCCCGTTGCACGCGACCCTTCGCGGGAGGGGTCCGGCGACACGCTCGGGGCCTCCCGACCGTCCGCCCGCCCTCCCGAACCTGGAAGCGGCGGGCGTTTTCGTTTGGGACACGGGAGGACCGTTCATGCACCGTTCTTGCAAGACATTTCTCCTCGGGGCGATCGCGTTGTCGCTCGCGTCTGTCCCGGCGTGCGACCGCGCGCCCGCCGAAGGAGAGGATGTCTCGCGCTCCGAAGAGCGCACGCGGGATGCCGGCGATGCCGCGTGGGTGCGCGTCGTGGACGACGCCGGCGACACACTCGCCCTGCCCTCTCCCGCGCAGCGGATCGTCTCGCTCGTCCCCAGCGTCACGGGAACGATCGTCTCCCTGGGGGCAGCCGACCGGCTGATCGCCCGCACCCGGTACGACCTCGAACCGGAGCTCGCCGGGCTTCCCAGCCTCGGTGGCGGCCTCGATCCGAGCATCGAGGGGATCGTCGATCTCCGGCCCGATCTGGTCATCGCCTGGAACGCGCGCGACGACCGTGTGCTCGTGCCGCGGCTGCGCGGGGCCGGGATCCCGGTCTACGTGGCGGAGATCCAGGACACGACCGCGATGTTCGCCACGATCGAGCGGGTCGGCGTTCTCCTCGGCGCCGCAGACCGCGCCGACTCGATCGCGGCCGCGCTCCGCGACACGTTCGCGGCAGTGGTGGCGGACGTTCCGACCGGGCCGCGCCCGACGGCGCTCTACCTCATCGCGGAGGACCCGCCCCGGACTGCGGGGCCAGGCACCTTCATCGGGCAGGCGATCGAGATCGCGGGAGCGGTTCCCGCGTTCCCCGAGCTGTCGGAGGACTGGCCGACGGTCGCACTCGAAGCCGTCATGGCGCGAAGCCCGGACGCGATCGTCCTGCCCGTCGGTGCGGATCTGCCGGCGCGGGATGCCCTCGCCCGCCGTTCGGGATGGCGGGACCTCGCGGCGGTCCGGGAGGGGCGAATCGTCGAGATCGACGCCGATCTCCTTGCCCGGCCCGGCCCCGACCTCGGGCGCGCCGCGCGCGTCCTGCGTGAGGGATTGGCCGCGATCGAGGAGAAGTCGCGATGAGGAACGACGGGACCACCCGCTCGCCGGGCATGCCGCATGGTCTCGCCCTCGCGGGGCTCGGGGTGTCGGCGGTCGCCGCGATCCTCCTGTCGATGCGCTACGGCGCGGTCGGGATGGACCTGGCCGAAGTGCTGGCGGCGATCCGTGGTTCGGGAGATCCGGCGGCGGTTACGATCGTCCGGGAGCTCCGGCTCCCGCGCGCCGTTCTCGCAGCCCTCGTCGGCGGCGGGCTGGCGCTCTCGGGAGCCGGGTTCCAGGCGCTCCTGCGAAACCCGCTCGCCGAGCCGTACGTCCTCGGGGTCTCGAGCGGCGCGGCAGTCGGGGCGGTGGCGTGGATCGTGGCCGGCGGGCTGGCGATTTCGCGCGTGGGTCTGCCGGCGGCCGCCCTCGCGGGCGCGCTCCTCGCGATCGCGCTCGTCCTCCGGATCGGGAGCCGCGTCGACCGTGGCCTGGACGTCCGCGTGCTCCTCCTTGCCGGGGTCGTGACGGGCTCGTTCTTCACGGCCTGCATCCTCCTCCTTCTCAGCTTCCAGCAGGCGGACGCCTTCCGCTCGGCGGTCTTCTGGATGATGGGGAGCCTTGCCGGCGCGACGTGGGGAGCGGTGGCGTTCATGGCCGCGGTGGTCGCGGTGGGGGGAGCTGCGCTCGTGTCACTGGCTCGGCCGTTCAACGCGCTCGCGGTCGGCGAGGAGACGGCGGCGTTCCTCGGCGTCCCTGTCGATAGCGTGCGGCGCGCGGCCTACCTGATCGCGAGCGGCCTCGCGGCCGGATCGGTGGTCGTCGCGGGCGGGATCGGCTTCGTCGGCCTCGTGGTCCCCCACGCGGTCAGGATCGTGTGGGGAGGCGAGCACCGGTTCCTGCTGCCCGCGGCGTTCCTGGCGGGCGCCACGTTCCTGCCGCTCGCCGATCTCCTCGCGCGGGTCGTCGTCGCGCCCAACGAGCTCCCGCTCGGCGTCGTGACGTCGTTCATCGGCGTGCCGTTCTTCGTGGGACTCCTGCGCCGGCAGGCGCGAGGTGCGCAGGC
>DASRVB010000139.1:0-50942 GCA_035687725.1 Gemmatimonadota bacterium | reverse complement strand
TACGTAGCGGTGGGGATGGTGGCGCTTCCGAGAGCCGGCACGCGAGTCGAGCTCGAGGCGTACGCGCGCTCGCTCGACGACCTCGCCATGCTGGACCCGGAAGATGGGCAGCCGTTCGCGAGCGCAACGGTCCGGCGCGGCTCGGGCACGGTCCTGGGAGCCGCGGCCGGCCTCTCGATCGGATCTGCGCGTTACGCGGTCACCGGATCCGCCGGCGTCGAGCGGGTCGAGCTGCGCGCCGGAAGCGAGCGCTGGACACCCGGCTACGCGGCCAGCCGAAGCGCGAGGCTCGGCGCGATCGTGTTTCCGACCCCGACGCTCTCGATCCGGGTAGGCTGGATAGGGCAGTTCGGCCGGCGGGGGAGCGACGCCATCGGGCTCCTGGAGTGGGAGGCCTGCAACCTGCTCGACCTGGGGTGCGAGTTCGCGGGCACCCCTGAGGAACTGGGCGAGCTGGGGGCTCGCAAGCTGCCGGCCTACAACAGATTGGATGTCTCGTTGCGGAAGCACTGGCACTTCGTGCTGGGCCGGCGGGAGGGAAGTGTCGAGGCCTTCGCGACCGGCAGCAATCTGCTGGGCCGCGCGAACGTCCTCACCTACCTCGTCGATCCCGCGAGCGGCGAGAGCGCTCCCATCGAGATGCGACCGAGGGCTCCGCTCACGCTCGGACTGGGCTGGCGATTCTGATCCCGGCGACGACCTCCCGCCTGCGTTGCGCCATGTCACGGACTCGCCCACTCGTCGGCTCCTGTACCGAATGTCGCTCGGAAGCTCGACCGCGACGGTGATCGAATCCCCGGGGGAGCGGAGATCCCTGCCCTTCCCGGAGCTCGTCCGCGAGGTACACGATGCCTACTACGCCTCCATCTTCCGGTATCTCGACCGTCTGTCGGGAGATCCGGACCTCGCCGCGGACATCGCGCAGGAGGCGTTCGTCCGCCTGTTCCGCAGAGGGTTCCTGCCGGAGAAACCGGATCGCTGGCTCGTGACCGTCGCGCTGAACCTGTTCCGGAACGAGCGCTCGACGGCCCGCCGGCGGGCGCGACTGACCGCCCGACACGCCGGCGATCTGCGACCGGCCTCCGGTCCGTCGCCGGCGGAGCGCTTCGAAGCCCTCCGGCTCCAGGCAAAGGTCCGCGACGCGCTCGACCGGCTCCCTTCCCGGGAGCGGGAGCTGCTCCTCCTGCGAGCCGAAGGGTACAGCTATCGGGATCTCGCGAAGGTGCTCGAGCTCAACGAGACGAGCGTCGGCACGCTCCTCGCGCGCGCCAAGCGGGCGTTCGAGGATGCCTACGAGGAGGCTGAGCATGCACCTTGACGCAGAAACCCTCGAGCGCGTTCTGCACGGAGAGCTGGACGCAGAACGAGGCCTCGCCGCGCGGGAGCACCTGTCCAGCTGCCCCGTGTGCAATGCGGCGCTGGAGGAATCCCGGCTGCGGGAGCGCCGCGTGTTCGGCCTCCTGGAGGCGTTGGATCACGAGGCGCCGCCCTTCGATTGGCAGGCGTTCGAGGCGCCCGGGTCGCGAAGGGGCGCGCGGCTCCTGGTTGCGGCTTCGATCGCCTGCGTTCTCGGCGCGGGCATTCTCTACGCGCTCCCCGATTCTCCTCTGCGGAAGTGGATCGATCGGCTCGAGCGCGAGGCCCCGGTTCCGGAAGCGCAGGTAGAGTCCGTCGGCCCCGGATCCGTTTCCGGGCTTTCGATCCAGCCGACGGCGCCCTTCGAGATCGTGTTCGCCGGAGGCCAGGAGTCGGGAGTCGTGCTGGTCGAGCTGATCGATACGCCCGAGGTCGAGATCCGCGTTGTGGGAGAGCCCGTCGACCTGGAATCCGGACCCGACCGGGTGACGATCGCGAATGATGGGGCGCGATCGAGCTATGCGATCCGGCTCCCCTTGGCCGGCCCCGCGATCACCATTCGCGTCGGAAATGCCGCCGTTCTCGTCCGGTCGGGAGAAGAACTCCGAACCGCGGCGCAACGTACCGAAACCGGAGAGTACCGGATCGATCTGGCGCGGCCGGGGCTCTGAGACATTCCCCGCTCTCCCCTCCAGCGGCTGCCGAACGTAGAATAAAGTCACGGTCGCGTCAGCGGAGAATGCTCGAGGAGAGGGAGGGCCCCCTGGTCTGCCCAGCGTCGTGAGCGCCAGGCGATACCTGCTCGATCTCGCCACCGCATCGCTCCTCTATTTCCTGGCCGGGAAGCTCGGACTGGCCCTGGCCTCGGTGAACGAGAGCGCGAGCCCGTTCTGGCTCCCGAGCGGGATCGCCATCGCCGCCGCGCTCCTCTTCGGCCTTCGGATCTGGCCGGCCGTCGCCCTCGCCGCCTTCCTCGTCAACGTCACCACCACCGGCTCTATCACCACCTCGGCCGGGATCGCGATCGGAAATACGCTCGAGGCGGTGGTCGCGGCCGAGCTCGTGAATCGCTTCGCGGCGGGCAGCGCATCGTTCGAGCGGCCACGGGGAGTCCTCCGCTTCGCCGCCCTCGTCCTGCCGGCGACGGCGCTTAGCGCCACTGTCGGTCTGTTCAGTCTGTGGGCCGGGGGCTATGCCGAGCAGTCCCAGATGCTCGAAGTCTGGCTGACCTGGTTTCTCGGCGACCTCGGCGGAGCGCTCATCTTCACGCCACTGATCGTCCTCTGGTCGCGCAAGGCCGGACGTCGACCCGTTCCCGGCAAGCCCCTGGAGGCGGTCGCGCTGGCCTCGATCCTCGGCGTCACCGCCTGGTTCGTGTTCCATCGCAGCATGCCGGCCTCGTTCGCCGTCCTGCCTCCGCTGATCTGGGCAGCCCTGCGGTTCGGACGCCGTGGCGCCGCCAGCGCCGCCGTGGCTACCTCCCTTATCGCGCTCTTCGGGACGCTCCAGGAAGGCGGTCCCTTCGCGGACGGTTCCATCAACGAGTCGCTGCTGATGCTCCAGCTCTTCGTTACCGTGATCACTTTGACCGTCCTGGTGCTTGCGGCGGGTACGCGCGAGCGCCAGCGGGTGGAACTCGATCTCCTGCGCAGCCGCGACGAGCTCGAGGAGCAGGTCAGGAAGCGGACCGCTTCGCTGGCGGACGCCGTCGAGAAGCTCCAGAAGAGCCGCTCGGTCCTCAACGACGCCCAGAAAGTGGCGCACATCGGCAGCTGGGAGTGGGATATTCTGGCGAACAAGGTCGCCTGGTCGGACGAGCTGTACAGGATCTACGGACTGGAGCCGGAATCCGTGGAGATCACCTACGAGTCGTACATAGAGCGCGTCCACCCGAACGATCGCGATCATGCCGCCTCCTCCATCCGGGCGGCGCTGGAGGGAACGGAGGAGTTCGAGTTCGAGGAGCGCATCGTTCGGCCCGACGGCGACGTCCGCGTGCTTCAGAGCAAGGGTTACGTCATCCGCGACGAATCGGGGCTCCCGCGACGCATGATCGGGACCTGCCACGACATCACCGACCGGAAGCGCGACGAGATGGAGCTCGAGCGCCGGATGGAGGAGCTGCATCGGTCGAACCGGGAGCTATCCGTGCTGTCGTACGCGGCATCCCACGACCTCAAGGAGCCCCTGCGGACGATCGTCAGCAACGTCCAGCTGATCGAAAACCGGCTGCGGGAGATCAATGAGCCCGAGATCCGTCGCTCGGCCGGCTTCGTGTTCGCGGGGGTGCGCAGGATGAACGAGCTGATCGACGATCTGCTCGAGTACTCCACCGCCGATCGGCCTTCCGCCGGAGAGGCCGAATCGAGCCAGGCGGTGGCCGACGCGGTGGAGAGACTCAAGTCGGCGATCCGGGAGACCGATGCGCGCATCGAAGTCGGTTCGCTGCCGCGTGTCGCGGTCGGCCAGACGCGCCTGACCGGCCTGTTCCAGAACCTCCTCTCGAACTCCATCAAGTACCGGCACGACGGTCGGGTGCCAGAGATCCGGATCTCCGCCAGTCGGGAGGGTCCGATGTGGCGCTTCGACGTGGTCGACAACGGCCGCGGGTTCGATCCGGCCGACGCGGAGAAGGTGTTCGTCATCTTCGAGCGCCTGAATGTCGACCACGGCGCTCCCGGAACCGGGCTCGGCCTGGCGATCTGCCGCCGGATCGTGGAGGCGCAGGGCGGCCGGATCTGGGCCGAGTCGGAGCCGGGACGCGGAGCGGTCTTCCGGTTCACGCTCCCCGCGGCCGCGTCTTCGCCTGCGTCTCAGGAACTCGTCCCGCCGATCTCGGGTTGAGATGATCTGCCCGGGCTGCCAGGCCGAGGTCGCACCCGGTGCCCGGTTCTGTCCCGAATGCGGCGCCACCCTGCCTGTGGCGGCGTCCCGCCAGGACGAGACGCGGCTCGTTACCGTCCTTTTCGCCGACATGAGCGGTTCGGTCGCCACCACGCACGATCTGGATCCCGAGGCGGCGCTCGAGCGGGTGAGCGAGGCGCTGGAAGTCATGTCGAGCGCCGTGGCTCGGCAGGGCGGGCGGATCGACCGCTATCTCGGCGACGGGATCCTCGCGCTCTTCGGGGTTCCGCGGGCGAACGAGGACGATCCCGTCCGGGCGATCCGGGCGGCGCTCGAGATGCGGGACGCAGCCCGCACCCGGGGATTCGAGATCACCGCCGGGATCAATACCGGAGACGCGTACGTGGGCCGGGTGGGCTCGGACGTCCACCGCGAGCTCACGGCGATGGGCCCGGCGGTCAACCTCGCGGCGAGGCTTCAGGGACGGTGCGAGCCCGGAGAGGTGCTGGTGGGGGAGAGCGCGTGGCGGATCGCACGGCGAGCATTCGACTTCGAGCCGCGGGAGACCCGCATCAAAGGGCTGGCCGAGCCCGTCGCGGCGTGGGCCGCGCTCCGGCAGCGGCCACGTCCGGAGGTCGCACGCGGCGTGGAGGGTCTGCGCGCGGCGCTGATCGGCCGCGACGAGGAGCTCGGCAGGCTTTCCGACGCCATCGGGAAAGCGCGCGCCGGCGCCGGGCAGGCGGTGACGGTGATCGGCGAGGCCGGTGTCGGAAAGTCGAGACTCCTGACCGAGGTCCGAAGGCTCGCGCTCGGTCCGAACGGCAACGGCGGGTGGCTGTGGCTCGAGGGCCGCTGCCTGGAGTCGAGCGCCTCGACGAGCTATGCCCCGATCGTGGACCTCTTGAGGGAGCGGTTCCCGCCGGGCGCCGGAGTCGCCGCGAGGGTCGAGCCGGTGGCCGAGGAGATCTCGGGGCTGGCCGGCGACGCACTGGCCGCCGAGCGGATCGACGAGGTCCTGGTGCCGATCCTCAACCTCCTCTCGATCCCCGATCCACGCGCGCTCGACTTCGGCGACCTGCCGCCCCAGCAGGTCAAGGCGCGGACCTTCCTCGCCGTCGTCGAGTACCTGCGGGCTCTCGCCGACAGGCATCCCATCGTCCTCGTGCTCGACGACCTCCACTGGGCGGACAGCCTGACGCTCGAGCTCGTGCCCCGGCTGGTCGAGGGGTTGTCCGGCTCGCGCTCGGTTCTCGTCTGCGTGCAGCGCCCCGTTCAGGAACATGCCTCCAGGCACCTGGTCCCGCTCATCGAGCGGCACGCGCGGGGTCGATATGCCGAGCTCCGCCTGCGACCGCTGGACGAGACGGAGACGCGGCGCCTCGTGCTGGCGCTCCTCGGGACCGAAGAGTTTCCCTCATCGGCGCTCGGCGCCATCCTCGAGAAGGCTCAGGGGAATCCCCTGTTCGTCGAGGAAGTCCTGCGATCGCTCCTGGCGTCCGAACAGATCGCGGTCGGCGAGAGGGGGGTCGCGGTGGCCGATCGCCTGCGAGTCGACGACGTGCCCACGACCGTCCAGAGCATCATCCAGTCCCGCGTAGACAGGATCGACGACGAACCGAGGCGCGCGCTCCAGTCGGCGGCCGTGATCGGCAGAGTGTTCTCGAAGAATCTCCTGGACGAGATGGTCGGCGCCGAGCTGGATCTCGACCGCGCCCTGTGGCAGCTCGAGCAGCACGATCTCGTGTTTCTGGATCGCGTGGTTCCCGAGGAGGAGTACTCCTTCAAGCACGTCTTCACGCGGGACACCGTCTACAAGAGCCTCCTCAAAAAGCGTCGCGGCGCGCTACACCTCGCCGCCGCCCAGGCGATCGAGGAGCTGTACGCCGACCGGCTGGAGGAGCACGTGGAGCGTCTGGCCTACCACTACGACCGAACGGACGACGCCGCTCGAGCGGCCACGTACCTGTTCCGGGCCGGCGAGAAATCGCGCCGCGCGCACCTGAACGAGGAAGCCCTGCAGGCGTTTCGCCGCGCGCTCGAGCGGCTGGCTACGCTGACCGACGACGACAGCGCGCGTGATCTGCGGACACGGATCCGGGAATCGATCGGTGACGTGCTCGAGCTCGGCGGGAGCCACGACGAGGCGGTCGAATCCTTCGAGCGGGCGCTCGCGGACCGGCCGCCGGAGGAGCGCCTCGCACGCGGGCGCCTGATGCGAAAGGCCGGCAGCAGCCGACAGATCCAGCGGCGCCGGGAAGAAGCCCTCGCGTTCTTCGATCGCGCGGTGGAGGAGCTGGGTGAGCCGCCCGCAGATCCCTCGCCGGAGTGGAACGAGGAGCGCGCGGCGATCGAGCTCGGCAGGATCATGCTCCAGTACTTCACGTCGACGGCGGACGTCCTGGCCGAGCAGATCGAGCGCTCGGCGCCGGTCGTGGAAGCGCGGGGCACGGCGCTTCAACGCGCGCTCCTGTTCAATTCCATGGCGCTGCTCGGGCTGCGGCGCGAACGGTACGTGGCGTCGGCGAAGACCGTCGAGCACGCGCGCGCGGGCTTCGATGCGACATTCGACGTCGAACCGAGGCTCGAAGTCGCGGACGTACGCTTCGTCTACGCCTTCAGCCTCCTGTGGGCGGATCGGCTGGACGAGTCGGAGCGCCACCTGCGCGAGCTCCTGGCCGAGGCCGAGCGAGTGGGATACGCGACGCTCCAGTCCCGTTGCATTGCCTACATCGCGCTGATCCATCGCAAGCGCGGGGATGTCGCTGGAGCTCGGCGCTGGGCGTATCGCACACTCGAAGCGGGGGCGGCGAGCGGCATGGCCGAGTACGTAGCCGCGGCCGAGTCGCATCTGGCGTGGGCGGCTCTCAGGGAGGGGAATCTCCCGGAGGCCGCCGATCGAGCCCGCCGGGCTCACGAGGAAGGGGAGAAGATGGGCGGGGCGTATCGCGTCCTCGCCTGGATCGTGACCTGGCCCCTGCTCGCCGTCAGCCTGGAGGAGGGGGATCTCGAGCGCGCTGTCGGGCTCGCGCGCTCGCTGCTCGCACCGGAGGTCCAGCCCGCCACCGAACCCGTGCGGGAGGCCCTGGGGGAAGCCGTCGCGGCGGCCGACGCAGGCGACAGGGACCTGGCTTACGCACGCGTACGTGAGGCTGCTGCGCGGGCCCGTGAACCCGGCTATCTGTAGGGCGCCGTCGTAAGGCATCGAACCGCGTTCGATCCCGAACAGCAGGAAGGGGATTTGCCGGATAGGATAGGAAGTGTATGCGGGCTGCGGATAGGGAGGTGGGCTCGAATGCGAAGGAATACGCGAAAGGAAGAGGATCGCGGGAGGGAAGCCTCCGAGCGAAGGTTCGTGTACCTCGGCGCGGGCTATTTCCTCGACCGCAAGACAGGTCGTGTCATAGCGCTATGACGGGTCGTACCTTGCGGCGGGACCGACGGCGGGTGATGTTCTCGGGATGCAGCTACTCGAGATAGAGGGCTTACAGCCGGTTCCGTCGCAAGGCCGGTTACCGAATCCTGTTTCGGATCGACCGATGAAGGGGCTCCTGATCGCCCCCGAATTCCCGCCGAATTCGTTCTGGAGCTATCGCTACATCATGCCGATGATCGGCAGGAAGGCCGCCTTCCCGCCTCTCGGCCTGATCACGTTCGCCGCTTTCATGCCCGACAACTGGCAGTTCGAGCTCATCGATCTCAACGTCGAACGACTCCCGGACGAAGAGCTCAGGGACCGGATCGCCGACGCGGACGCCGTGTTCACAGGAGCCATGTCGGTCCAGAAGCCGTCGCTCGTCGAGCTCGTGAGCGGTCCCGCGAAGGGTCTCGATACGCCGTGGGTTCTTGGCGGGCCCTATCCATCTTCCTATCGCGATCACCTGCTCGATCCTCACACCCCGTCGGACGCCGTCCTGAACGAGGGCCTGGACGTCCTGGTGTGGGGCGAAGGCGGGCAGTGGGTCGATGCCATCTGCCGGATCCTCGACGACCCGGAGCTCGGCCGTCATCGCACGGGCCGGCCGGTGCTTCTGATCCCCGATGCGATCGCTGCCGAGCCACCGGGGTCGCGCAAGGTCCTGAACGATCGCTCGATCTTCCGCGAGCTGGATTACACTCCACCACCACGCTGGGACCTCGTGGACATCGGCAACTATCGCGCGCTGATGGGGCAGACGACGGTCGGCTGCCGATTCCGCTGCGACTTCTGCGACATCATCCAGTTCAACGGCGGGTTCACGCGCCCCAAGACCCTGCAGTCCGTCCGCGACGAGCTCAGGATCATCTACGACCTCGGGCATCGCGGCGGGATCTTCACGGTGGACGACAACTTCGTCGGGAACCCCGATGCCATCGAGGGAATCCTCGAAGAGATGATCCGCTTCCAGCGCGAGCACGACTACCCGTTCTCGTTCTACACGCAGGCGAGCCTGGATCTCGGAAGCCCGAAGCTCCAACACCTGCTGCCGCTCATGAAGCAGGCCGGCTTCAACGAGGTGTTCCTGGGGATCGAGAACCCCGATCCGACGGCGCTGAAGAACATGAACAAGAAGCAGAACCTCAAGGTCGACATCGCCGATACGGTGGGGCTGATCCAGGACGCGGGGATCGAAGTCATGGCCGGGTTCATCTTCGGCGGTGACGAGGATACACCCGCGACGGCCGACGCGATCGCCGACTTCGCCAAGAAGGTCGCGATCCCCACCGCAATGACCGGAATGCTGACACCCATTCCGCATACCCCGCTGGCGGAGCGCCTGCGCGAGGAGGGGAGGCTCTTGGAGAGCGAGTTCTCCGGAAACAACTCCGACGACGACGTGCAGCTGATTCCCAAGCACATGACTCCGGAAGCGATGAAGACGAACTACCATCGCATCCTCGAGAGCCTCTTCGGCCCGGGGGAGATCTACCACCGGGCGAGCGACCTCATCGACCGACTGAACCCCCACATCTTCCGCGGGCAGCACGTCTCGGGCAGCGACGTCAAGGCCGCGCTGCGGTCGCTGTGGAAGCAGGGAGTGATATCGAGGGAGCGGCGCGAGTACCTGCGCCTCTTGTGGAAGGCCGCGAGGAGCGACCTGGCTCGCTATCGCGCCGCAGGACGGGCGGCCGCGGATCTCAAGCGGAGGCTCGCGGCCTTGGCCGGCGAGGCGCGCACCCTCCACCTCAATGAGGATCGGGCGCGGGAGCTGGCGGCGATGATCGAGCGCGCGCGCGACGCCCTCGTTCGAGCGCGGCCGGAGTGGTCGCTCGACGACGTGGGGGGGATCGTCGAGCGGATGCGCGAGGGACTGGAGGCGCGCCGGGTCGCGCGCGAGGACGCCGAGCTGCTGTACGTGCTCAACCGCGAGTTCTACAGCTATGCGCGCCGCGCCCACCGGTTTCCCGGTGTATATCTCGTGAAGGCGTTCGAGCTTTCGATCAAGGGGATGCACTACGAAACGGTGATGATGGGGATCGTCCGCGGGCGGTAGAGGGCGGTGATGGAGTTCGGGTCGCAGCGGATACGACGGCTCCGAGGCCTCGCGGTGTGGGCGACGACTGCCGCGATCGCGTTCGTGGGATGCGACGACGCGGAGGGCCGGGTGGCGTGCCGGATCCGACGTCCGTCACCGTGCTTCTCACGGACGCTCCCGGCGACATCGCGCATGCCTGGGTCGACATAGCGGAGATCTACCTGCAGGGCGGAGAAGGCGACGAGGATGGTGCCGGCGGGCGGGTGATCCTGTTCAACGGCCCGACCGGTCCCATCGACCTCCTCGAGCTGATCGACAGCGCACAGGAGATCGCCGGTGACGTGGTAGTCCCAGCGGGGCGCTACGGGCAGTTGCGGGTCGTCCTCGATGGGGCGGCGATCATGCTGGAGAGCGGGGAGATCTTCGCCACCGACGGGTTCGAGCCGCCGGGTGAGGGGCCGATCGCGGGTGAGCTGATGTGCCCGAGCTGCTCGACGTCGGGCTTCAAGGTCGTCCTTCAGGGCCGGGAGCTGGACCTGGTCGATCCGGAAGAGCTGCTGGTCCTGGATTTCGACGCGGGGGAGAGCTTCGTGCGCGAGGCAGGGATGTCGGGCCGCTGGATCGTGATCCCGGTGATCAAGCTCTTCGACGGTCCTGTCGACGCCGGCGACTGATCGTCAGGCGGGCACCAGCGTCCGCAGGGCTTCGTTCTTCGGGTGGGCGGTGAAGGCTTCGCGCAGATCGTTCGGCAGATTGGCCTCGAGAGACGACATGGCGACCGCTGCCCGACGCAAGGCCGCACTTCGAGCTTCTTCCTCTCCCAACGCTTCCCAGACCTCTGCTGCACGCTCGAAGGCGGCCCGTTCCAGAGCCACGACCCCGAGGTCGCCTGCCAGTTGGCCGGCCTCCTCGAGCTTCTGTGCCGCTTCCCTGGAGGATTTCCGGGCAGCGTCTCCTTCCGCCGTCAGGTACACGATCAGCGCGCGATCCGGGTTCTGATCCACATCCTCCAAGGAGGGGGGCTCGGCGTATTCCCCGAGCCTGTATCTCGCCCTGAAGAGATGCGCACGAACTACCGGCTGGACCGCCGGGTGTCCCAGTCGGGTCGCAGTCTCCAGCGCATTGGAAAACGCCCGCGACGCCTCGATCCAATGGTTGCCCGCCACCAGGAGCCGGCCATCGCAGACCAGGAGGATATCTTCCAACTCTTCCATCCCGATTTCGGCTGCCACTCGCCGGGCTTCTGCCAGCCTCTCCCGGGCCTGGTCGACATCGAGAGCGGCCAGGTAGGCTTCGAACAAAAGCACACGCACGCGTATCCGGTCGTCGCCTCTCAGGATCGTCTCTCCCTCGCGGATGCATGTCTCCAGCAGGCTGATGGCCCTGCCTATCTGGCCCAGCGAGAGTCTGCAGCTGGCCTGATTCTGCAAGCTCAAGAACCGCATATATGACCATCCGATCTCCTCGGCCACGGCTTCCACGTGGAGAAAGCGCGCGAGCGCGTCGTCATAGTCCCCGCGTCCTAGCGCCAGCGTTCCGAGATTGAGCAAGACCCCCGTTTTCAAACGTCGGTCCCCGACTTCCTCGATCAGCGCAAGTGCCTTTTCATACGACGACTCGGCTGCCGTGCGATCATTTCTGAGATCATCCAGGACATTGCCCATGTTCATGTAGCATTTCGCCTTGCCGAGGCGGTCATCCAGGCGCTCGTAGAGACCGAGGGCTGTCTCGAACTCGGACAGGGCTCCGCTTGCGTCGGAGCTGTAGTAGAGAACGCTGCCAAGGGCCGTATGGAGATCGGCCGTGATCTTTTCTTCCGTTCGAGGAACGCGTTCCAAACCACTCTCGAACAACACGCGGGAGTCGCCCAGCTGGCCGCGGAGGGCTGCGATCTGCCCACGAAATCGCAATGCCTGCCCCACCCACTCGTCGCGCTTCCGTTCCGATCCCAGTGCCTCCAGCCGCTCGAACTGGGCATCAGCGGCATCATAATGGCCACGGTCTAGCAATACAGCCCCGTACTGGATCATCACGGAAGCTCGATCGGACAGCTCTGGAAGGACCTCGGCGTGGTCTGCGAGGACCGTCGAGAGCTGCCCGAACCATCGTTCCGCGCCGGGGAGGTCGTATTGACCCGCTGCTTTCATCGCAGCCCGGAAAAGGTGCGGCGCCGCCCGTTCGCGAAGATCGGCTTCCCAGTAGTGGTGTGCGAAGAACGGGGCCTCGGACTGCACCCGATCGGCGTAGTGCTCTTCGCCCAGCTGCGCGGCGGATTCATGAAGGATCTTCCGCAGTCTCTGTAGAATTCCGCCGTAGGCAACCTCTTGCATCAGGGCATGTCGAAAACGTCGAACGTCCTCCGTATCCGTCGCCTCGATGAATGACTGCTCCTCGAGACAGGAAAGGACCGAGTCGAACGGAACGGGTTGAGGATCCAGGGCGTACATGCGATGAAGAAGCCCGACGGGGAACTGGGTTCCCAGCACCGAGGCCATCTGGATGGCAAGTCGCACCGGAGACTCGAGCCGATCGATGCGGGACTGCAGAAGGCCCTGGACAGTTCCCGGCACGGACTGCGCGGTGTCTTCGACGCTCGCGGACAGCGAGCGCGCCAGCTCCTCCAGGTAGAGCGGATTGCCCTGGCTTCTCCGCAGGATCTCGCGGCGCACGGAAGGCCGCATCGTGTCGAGCAATCCGCCGAGGATCGCCTGGGCGGCATCCTCGCCCAGCGCCTCCAGGCGCAGAGTCGTGGCCTCCGGCATCAGCCAGTCGGGTCGGCCACCCATCCGGGCGGTGAGGATGAAGCCGACAGGCTTGCGCGCCAGGGCGGGGATGAGGTATGCGAGGAACTCCTGCCCCTCTTCGTCGGCCCAGTGCACGTCCTCGATGACGATCACGGTCGGATTTCGTGCTGCGCAGGCTGCGATCAGGGCGGCCAGGGCAATCCAGCGGTTCTGGCGGGCCGCCCGCGGGTCGGATGCCTCGTCGGTCTCGGAGTCGACGAAAGCTAGAGGGAATGCCTGTCGGGCCAGCCCGAAGATCCCATGCCTGTGCTCCTCGGCATACCCTTCCAGGAGCTTCATTGCCCGCTCGATCGCCGATCCGATCGAGTCCTGCGGCCCCAGGGCGAGCAGACGGCGGAAGAGCTCCGCGACGGGGGAGAGCTGGCCGGGAATCTGGATCTGGTTGAAGCCGATCTCGAATACGGACTCCTCCGCCTCCGACCGCGCGACTCCCTCGGCGATGAGTCGGCTCTTTCCGGCCCCCGCCTCGGCCTCGATCATGAGCACCTGGCCCTCGCCGGAGGCGATACGATCCAGGAATACGCCGAGGGTAGCGAGCTCCTTGTCACGACCGACGAAGGGACTCCGTTTGGAGACCCGATCGTCGACGGCGGCGCGCAAGCCGGAGACGCGGTATACCCGGAGAGGCTCGGACTTTCCCTTCACGGTTACCGGGGGGACTTCCTCGGTGTCGAACCGGTGCGCGATTCTCTCGTAGACGGAGTGGCTTATCAGGATCGAGTCCGGATCGGCGGCGCCTTCGAGGCGGGAGGCGACGTTGACCGTGTCGCCCATGACGGTGTACTGCACGCGCCCCTCGGATCCCATGTCCGCGGCCACTACGTCGCCGAGATTGAGCCCCACGCGGAGCGAGAGAGGCTGGTCCGACTCCTCGTTCCGGCGTGCGACCACCTGAAGCATGTCGAGCGCCGCGTGCACGGCGCGCTCGGCGTCGTTCTCGTGGGCCAGCGGCGCGCCGAAGAGCGCCATGATCGCGTCGCCGATGTACTTGTCGACGTAGCCCTCATAGCGATGGACCGCATCGGAGAGCTCGCCGAGCAGGCGCTGCATGATGAGGCTCACCTCTTCGGGATCCAGCTGCTCGGACATCGACGTGAAGCCCTTCAGATCCGCGAACAGGACCACGACTTCGCGGCGGTCGCCCCGCAGCTCCTTCTGCGCGGCTTCGAACTTCGACCGGAGTTCCGGCGGGATTTCGGGAAGTAGGGGCTGGGCCGGTTCGGCGGGCGACTGCGGCGGAGTTGCAGACGGGAATGCTTTCGTGCCACACTCGGGGCAGAATTTGGCAGCCTCGGGGAGCGCGGCACCGCACTCCGTGCAGAACCTGGGACGGGAGGTTGACATCTCTACCAAATACTTGATATTCTAGCCCTTAAGATCATTCGTAGGCAACTTTTCCGATCATCCAGGAGGCTCCCCCGTGCCCCGTCTCGGCAGTCTGGTACCGTTCGTAGTGTGTGGCCTCCTGCTCGCGTGTCAGGGGGACCAGAACCTCCCGTCGGAGCCCGGTCGTGGTGTCGAGCTGACGGCCGGAGCGTGTAAGTCACCGGAGTTCACGAGCCGCACCGAGGGCATGTACACGAGCTCCTCGATCGAGCGCACCCGACTGCAGCAATGCAAGACGGCGCTCGCAGCTTTGGACAGGGGCAAGACCGCCCAGGCGGAGGCCACCGTCAATGCCATCATCGTCGCGATCTATAATGACTACCTGGGTGAAGATTTGCAGACGTTTGCTGGCGATGCCTCTTTGGAAGAGTCCGTGATCGAGTACATGGCCATAGCGTGCTCTCTCGCCGGCCTGGTCCCTGGCCCGCCGGAGTGCCTGGTGCCGGATGCACCCACCGACCTCACGGACGGCTCGTGGGTAGCGGCTGGGCCTCTCGCCGGCGGTGGCACGGGCGAGTTGCCGAACGACCTGTTCGGTTTTCGTGTGGACGGCGGGAAAGGCGTCTTCGTGTTCGTCTCCTCGCGTCCGGTCTCGACCAGCTTCCTGGGTGACTGCCCGGGCAATTCGGATAACGACTGTCAGAAGGACGTGTTCGATGTCGACGCCGACGGGACCTTTACTACGATCACGGTGGAGAGTTGCGAAGCGTTCGAGACCGGAAGGCTCCGGCATTTGCACTGCCCACCGGGAGAAGAGTGCGAATTCGGCGAGGAATCCCCGGCGCCGGGACTGATCAGCTGCACTATAGCACCTACGGGCCTGGGAGCATTCATCAACGGCATCACGAAGCCGGTTCAGTGGGTGATTCGCGCCACGCCGGCGTACGCCGCGGGACTCGGGACGAAGTTCACGTCGTTCAGCCCGGTCGTGGTCGGCGACATGGATCCAAGGGCGCGAGGGGTGATCTGCAACTTCACTACGCAATACGAGAACACCTCCGAGGGCACGACCTGCGAGCTCTACGAGGACGAAGAGGCGACGATCCGGGCCGAGTGCGCACCCTTCGACGACCAGGGGAACGGCGTGCCCTGCAGCTGCGGGAGCATACCCGACGAGGAGGATCCCTCGGCCTCGAGTTGCCAGATGAACCCCAAGGTTCCCGCGTCGGTCGTTTACACGGTGAAGGCCTACAAGACGAGCGGGGGCGGCGGCTACACTGCGTTCTCGTCGGTGACCTTGGCCCCCGACACCCCGCCGCGTGGCGGATCGAACGATGTCTTCTTCTGTTTGGTTCCTCCGAACGTCGCTGGCGGGCCCTGCCAGCCCTAAGGCCGCGCACCTGAACCGACGAAACAGAAGCCCCGTCGCCGAGATCGGCGGCGGGGCTTCGTCTTTTGACACGTCGGCGAGTTGTTACAGGCGGAAACGTCCCGTCTTCCGGCCCCAGGCCTGGGTCACGAGAAAGCTGATCACGATGGTCGATGGATCGCGGGCGATTCCGTCACAATCCGCCAGTGCCTGCTCGAGCTCCTGCTCTTCCATCGAGCCGGCCTCGAGGATTCGCTCGCGATGCGTTTCCGCCATCTCCACGAGGAGACGCTTGGCCGGGTGAATCCCCTGGAGCGCGATCGTTGCCGCGCGAATCCGGACGTCCTCGAATCCGGCATCTCTCAGCAACATGAACGTCGTGCAACCCGCATCGAGATCCCCTCCGCCCACGGCGTACGTGGCCCGGAGGGCCTCCCTCAGTCTGCTCCATGCTTCGTGGTCGGGATAGCAGCGCCAGGCGGCGGAGTCGGGTTCCTCGAGGGCCACGATCCCCCCGGGGCGCGCCAGGCGCTCCATCTCGCCGAGGAGCGCGCTCGCGTTCGCGCCGCCGGATAGGAGAAAGCGTTCATGAACCAGATGGACGGAGGCTTCGGGCAGGGTCGTACGATCGGGAGATGTGTCGAGCAAGCGCACGTTATCGAGGCCCGCCCGCGCGACGAACTCGCGCGCGGCGAGAAGCAGGGCGGGCCGCGGCTCGACTGCGATGACCCGTCCGGTAGGCATGCTTCGACGGCTCAGCGGCTCCAGGATTCCCATGACGCCGCATCCCAGGTCTACGCATTGCCAACCGGGCTGAACGTCTATCTGGCTGAGCCAGGTTTCGACTTCGGTATCCCAGATCTGGCTCTGGCGCCTGGAGCGATCTGGATCTCCGGAGTCAAGCTGGAGGGGAGAAGGGCCGAACGTCAGTCTACGTCCCGCTCGTCGGATCCAGTGTAGACCTGCCGGGGGCGGGCGATCCGCTGGTCCTCGTCCACCAACATCTCCTGCCACTGGGCGAGCCAGCCCGCCGTGCGGGCGATGGCGAACAGCACCGGGAACATCGCGGTCGGGAAGCCCATCGCCTGATAGATGATCCCCGAGTAGAAGTCGACGTTCGGATAGAGCTTCCGGGAGACGAAGTAGTCGTCTTCCAGTGCAATCTTCTCCAGCTCGACGGCGATGTCGATGAGCGGATTCTTGCCCGTCACGGCGAAGACCTGCTCGGCGAGCTCGCGAAGGATCTTCGCGCGCGGGTCGTAGTTCTTGTACACGCGATGTCCGAAGCCCATCAGGCGGAACTCGCCCTGCTTCACGCGCTCGACGTACTTCGGCACCTCGCGGACGTTGCCGATCTCCTCGAGCATCCGCAGGACGCGCTCGTTGGCGCCGCCGTGGAGCGGGCCGTACAGCGCGGCGCAGGCGGCCGCCACCGCGACGTAGGGATCCGCGTGGGAGCTCCCCACGGCGCGCATCGTGCTCGTGCTGCAGTTCTGCTCGTGGTCGGCGTGGAGGACGAACAGGACGTCCAGCGCCCGCTCGAGGACGGGGTCGGGCTTGTATCGGGTCTCCGTGGAGCGATACATCATGTTGAGGAAGTTGCCGGTGTAGCTCAGGTCGTTGTCGGGATAAGCGTACGGCATGCCCGCGCTGTAGCGATAGGCGAACGCGGCGATCGTAGGCATCTTGGCGATCAGCCGCACGATCTGCTTGTGGCGGATGTCGGGGTCCTGGATCTGCCGTGACTCGGGATAGAACGTCGATAGCGCGGCCACCGTGCTGACCAGCATTCCCATGGGATGCGCGTCGTAGCGGAAGCCATCCATGAAGCGCTTGATCTTCTCGTGAATGATCGTGTGGTGCGTGACGTGCCACGTCCAGTCGTTGAGCTGGTCCCCGTCCGGCAGCTCCCTCTCCAGCAGAAGATACGCGACCTCTAGAAACGACCGGCGCTCGGCGAGTTGTTCGATCGGGTACCCGCAATAGCGAAGAATTCCGCGCTCGCCGTCGATGAACGTGATCGAGCTCTTACACGAAGCCGTGTTGGTGTATCCGGGGTCGTACGTCATGAGCCCGAAGTCGTCCTCGGACTGCTTGATCGTCCTCAGGGTCGCGGCTGGGATCGCGGCGCCGTAGGTGGGATACGTTCCGTACATGACTGGAAGCTCGTATCGCTCACCGGTGCGATTGTCGATGATCGTGACGCTGTCGGGCACTCCGTCCTCCTCTGCGGGTACGAATCGCCGGCGGGCGTTGCACGCCGGCGTGAAACCGGTGACAGTCTAGGCTCCGGAGGGGAGCCGCGCCGCTATTGCACTCCGCCGGTCAGGCGCTTGACGAACGGGCTCGCCACGACAGCGACCAAGCCGGCGCCGCCGACGATCATCGCCACGTTCGAGAACAGGGCCGCCGGCGCCAGCGTCTCGAGCGACCCTGCGACCAGGCCCGCGATCAGGTTGCCGAGCGCCGAGGCGATGAACCAGATGCCCATCATCTGCCCCACGCGCCCTTGCGGCGCCAGCTTGGTCATAGACGAAAGGCCGACGGGCGAGAGGGCCAGCTCGCCGCAGGTATGCAGGAAATACGTGACCACCAGCCAGGCCGGCGAAACCAGGTTCCCGTCGGTGGCGTTGGCGGCTCCCCAGGCCAGAACGAAGAACCCGACGGAGAGTCCGAGCAGGCCGAGGGCGAACTTGAGCGGGATCGAAGGGTTGGCGTTCCGTCGCGCCAGCCAGGTCCAGACGGCCGCGAAGACCGGGGCAAGGAGGACGATGAAGAAGGAATTGACGGACTGGAGCCAGCTCGCCGGCGCCTCCCACCCCATCATGACCCGGTTCGTCATCCGCTCGGCGAACAGGTTCATCGACGAGCCGGCCTGCTCGAAGCCCGACCAGAAGATGGCCGCCAGGATGAACAGCCAGAAGATGACGAGAAGCCGCTTCTTCTCCTGGGTGGTGTGTCCGCCCGCCACCAGCAGGAACACGAAGTAGAGGACAGCCGTCGCGACGATCACGACCCCGAGACTCTGGGCCACGGTCTCGAGCGCCATGGTGATCACTCCCGTCACCGCGAGGGCGACGACGGCGATCACGACGATGCCCACGATGGCGAGTGTCTTGTAGAAGTTGCCGGCGCGCCTCACGAGGGTGGCGGCGTCGTCGCCGATGGAAAGCCTTCCCGCATCGCCCAGGAACTTCCCACCCATGCGGTACTGGATGAGTCCCGCGACCATTCCGATCCCGGCCAGCGAGAATCCGAGATGCCAGTTGTAGCTCTCGCCGAACAGCCCGCAGAGCAGCGGCCCCAGGAACCCGCCCAGGTTTATCCCCATGTAGTAGATCGAGAACCCGGCGTCGCGGCGCGCGCCGCCCTCGGGATAGAGGTCCCCGACCATCGCACTGATGTTGGGCTTGAGTAGCCCGGTGCCGATGACGATCAGGCAGAGACCCAGGTAGAAGGTCGCGAGAGTGGGGATCGCCATGCTGAAATGGCCGGATGCGATGATGCACCCGCCGACGAACACCGCTTTGCGCTGACCCCATAGCTTGTCGGCGATCCAGCCGCCGGGAAGGGCGAGCACGTACACCATAGCGGTGTAGAGGCCATACATCGCGCCGGCCTGCGAGTCGCTGAACCCGAGGCCGGGATTCTCGCCCGTTGTCGCGTCCACCATGAAGAGGACGAGGAGCGCGCGCATTCCGTAGTACGAGAAACGCTCCCACATCTCGGTGAAGAAGAGGGTCCCGAGTCCGCGCGGATGACCGAACCAGCTCCGATCCATGGGCGAGAACCCGGCCGGGCCACCGACGGTAGCGGCACGGGGGTCGGCAACCTCGGTCGGCAGATCTTCGGGCATCGGTTCCTCCGGCTCCGGGGACGCAGGACAGCGGACGGGATCGCGTCAAGGTGACGCGGGAGGCGGGTTGCTGACAAGGCCGCCCGCAGCCATGGAATGACGGAAGCGGAGATCGACGAGGTCGCCAGCCGGCTACGCCGGAACGACCTCCATCGTGCACGCCGAGCAGCGCCGCGCCTTGATCGGGATCGTCGTGAGGCACTGCGGACACTCCCGGGTCGTCGGCTCTTCGGTCTCGCCCGCCCGCCAGCGGTTGATCACCTTGACCATCAGGAATATCGCGAACGAGATGATCAGGAACGTGATCAGCGTGTTCACGAACAAACCGTAGTTGACCGTGACAGCGCCGGCGGCCTTGGCCGCTTCGAGCGAGGAGTAGGGGCTACCCGGCGTCCCCTCCCGGAGCACCGCGAACAGGTTCGTGAAATCGACCCCGCCGAGAAGCAGTCCGATGGGCGGCATGATGATGTCGTCCACGAGCGACTTCACGATCGGGGCGAATGCAGCGCCGATGATGATGCCGATCGCCATGTCCAGAACGCTTCCCTTGAGCGCGAATTCCTTGAACTCCTTCCACATGCTTCCACCTCCTTATGAATCCGGAAGCGGCACCACGCGCCCCTTTGTGAGCGGCGAGCCCGCCTCGACACGGTGAATAACAGGCGACTTCGGCGCCGACAAGGGCAGCGCGTCGCCGGCGAGATTAGCTTGGAGCGCCGATGATCCGGGTCGCGGTCTTCGCCTCCGGCCGGGGGTCCAATCTCGAAGCCCTGTTCGATGCGCTCGAAGGCCGGCGGGACGCAGCGGTGGTGCTCGTGGTGAGCGATCGGTCGGACGCCCCCGCGCTCGACCGGGCGCGCAGCCGCGGCGTGGAAACGGCGGTCGTGGGTCACGGCGACGCCGTAGGCATGCTCGACATCCTGGCCCATGCTCGGGTCGACTGGATCGTCCTGGCCGGATACCTCAAGCGGGTACCGGACGAGGTCGTGCGCCGCCATCGGAACCGGATCCTCAACATCCATCCGGCGCTGCTCCCCGCACACGGCGGGAAGGGGATGTACGGCGACCGCGTCCACGCGGCCGTGCTGAGAGCGGGGGAGAAGGTCTCGGGGGCCAGCGTGCATCTGGTCGACGAGGAGTACGACAGGGGGCCTGTGGTCGCGCGCGAGGAGGTGCCGGTCGAGCCGGGGGACACTCCGGCCACGCTGGCCAGGCGCGTGCTCGAGGTCGAGCATCGGCTCTTGCCCGCCGTCGTGATCGCGGCCGCCGAGGGGCGGCTCCGCGTGGAGGGAGAGCGCGCATGGATCGAGGAGAGCGATGAGGCCTGAGAAGGCGCTTCTTTCGGTGTGGGACAAGGAGGGGCTGGTCCACCTGGGCCGGGCGCTCGACGCGCACGGCATCGCGCTGGTGGCGAGCGGCGGCACGGCGTCGGAGCTGGCCGGAGCCGGGCTCGCGGTCGAGACCGTCGAGGGGGTGACGGGAGCGGCCGAGATCCTCGGCGGGCGGGTCAAGACGCTCCACCCCGCGATCCACGGCGCGATTCTCGCGCGACGCGACCACCAAGCGGACCTCGCCGACCTCGCTGCTCGGTCCGTCGCGCCCATCGACCTCGTCGTCGTCAACCTCTATCCCTTCCAGGACGCCGCGAAGCTGGGTGCGGAGGACGAAGCCGCGCGCACGGAGCTGATCGACATCGGGGGCGTCGCACTGCTGCGCGCCGCGGCCAAGAACTGGCGCCACGTCGCCGTCGTCTGCGAGCCGGGGGATTACGTGGCGCTGATCGAGGAGCTCGGGACGAGCGGTGGAGTGTTGACCGACGAGACGCGCAGGCGCCTGGCTGCGAAGGCGTTTCGCCTGACGGCCTGGTACGACGCGGCGATCGCGGCGTGGTTGTCGCGCGACGAGTCCGGATGGCCCGAGCGCTGGACGTGGGGCGGCGAGCTCGCCGGTGAGCTACGCTACGGGGAGAACCCGCAGCAGCCGGCCGCCGTGTATCGCGCGGCTTCGACGCTGTCCGAGGATCTCGTCGGTGTCGAGATCCTGCAGGGCAAGGAGCTCTCGTACAACAATTACCTGGACATTGAGGCCGCGCGCCGCGTGGCGCGCGATCTCCATGCTCTCGATCCGTCGCGCGCCTGCTGCGCGATCGTCAAGCACACGATCCCCTGCGGGGCGGCAGTCGCGAAGAGCGCGCTCGACGCATATCGGCGCGCGCTGGCCGCCGATCCCGTGTCGGCCTTCGGCGGGATCGTCGCGCTCGACCAGCTGGTGGACGGGGTGCTCGGAGAGCTCCTCGCCGAGCACTTCCTCGAGGTCGTCTACGCGCCGGACTTCGACTCTGCGGCGCGGCGGGCGCTCGCGAAGAAGAAGAACCTGCGGCTACTCGCGGGGCCGTTCCCGGGCTCCGATCCGGATGCGCTCGAGGTGCGCCGCGTGGGAGGAGGGCTCCTCGTCCAACGGCCGAATCTGGCGTGGCTTCCCGAAGGCGACGCACGCACGGCGCTGGAGGTCGCGACATCGATCAGGCCGACCGAGGAGCAGTGGCGCGACCTGCTGTTCGCGTGGACCGTCTGCCGTCAGGTCGCCTCGAACGCGATCGTCCTGGCCAAGGGGGAATCGACGATAGGGGTGGGTGGGGGACAGACCAACCGTGTGGGCGCGGTCGAGCTGGCGGTCAAATACGCCCGTGAGCTCGGGCACTATACGACCGGGGCGGCGCTCGCCTCCGATGGCTTCTTCCCGTTCCCGGACGGGGTGGAGCGTGCGGTGGGGGCGGGGATCGGCGCGATCATCCAGCCGGGCGGGTCGCGGCGCGACGAGGAGGTGGTGGCGGCCGCCGAGCGGGCCCGTATCCCCATGGTGTTCACGCGGATGCGCCAGTTCCGCCATTGACGCGACCGCAGGGCGCCTCTACATTCGGCCTCCCCATGGCGACCAGGGCACCGAAAACCGCGGCGACTGACAAGGGTTCTTCGTCGACCGGCGCGAAGGCCGCGACCAGGTCGGCCGCGTCTACGAAGTCGGGGGTGGCCACCAGGGCAGTCGCGCCCGCGCGTCCCACGCTGTCGTTCTCGCGCACCAACGCGATCTGGCTGGGAGCTGCGGCGGTATCGATCGCGATCGGATACTTCCTGCTCTCGACCGGCAGCGAGACGATCGCCCCGATCCTCCTCGTCCTCGGCTACTGCGTGCTTCTGCCGATCGGAATCATAAAGAAGTAGTCGGCGTGCCCCGCCGCTCTCTGCGCCGGGTGATCCTCCCGTGTACATTGTCCCACGTGGGCAGGGCGGGCAGTGTAGGCATCGTGGGGAAATCAGGCGGATCATACGGGGAACCCCATGGAAGAAGCTGAATCGTCGCAACCCCATGGGAAAGAGGAGGCGTGGCGGCGAAGGGTCAACCTGAGCGTCACCTGACAGGAGATGGGGCGTGGCCCCGGAGCACTCTATCGAGGATTGACTCAATTGTCAGGATGACTATCGTACTGGTTGGTGATCCCGCTTAAGCCTGCAATCCACGCTCTTGTCTCCCCTGACGAGGAGTCACCTCTCCGACAAGCGGCCGAACTGCTGGGACATGAGCTGCACCCCGTTCGCACTCGGGAGGCTCTCGAGTCTCACGTGGATCGGCACCGGATTTTCGTGGTCGGAGACGGCCATCTTCAGGTGGATCGCATTTCCACGATCCGACGGGTGCGGAGAAGGAACCCCTCGTCCGTCATCGCGGGGTTGACGACGGAGCCGGCTCTTCGCCTGGACCTACTGGAAGCGGGGGCGACGATCGTCATCCGACCGACCGATTCGCCTGAGGCCATTGCTCGCCGGCTCCAGGAAGCGAGCAAGGGCAGAGTCGTACTCGATCCGGAAGAGACAGCGGCTGCCTTGCGTCGCCTGCAGTACCTGTCACAGCTCTGCGTCGATCAGGAGGTCGACATCAGCCGCTGCGAGTCGCTCACTGACCGTGAGCGCGACGTCGCCGCCCTGCTCGGAAAGCACAGGACCAACTCCGAGATCGCGGCCGAGCTTGGGATCGCGATCGGAACTGTCAAAACGCACGTCCACAAAATCCTGAGCAAGCTCGACGTCGAGCACCGCGGACTGGCGGGCATCTACTGGAAGCTGTTCGAGGAAAAGATTTCGAAAAGAACCTGATCGGCCACCGAGGCCGAGAATCCAGCACGGCCCCGCCCTCGACGGCACCCCTTCGGTAGACCATCACATCGAGCTCGTGCGCAGTTGGCTCGCTCGGAAAGCTGGCCCTATCGTCGGCCCTCAACAGCCACTTCATGGGAACGGTCGACGCTCTTGAGAACCGCACACCAAACTCGCTCACCGACCAGAGCGCTTTCGGTACCCGTCACCTCAGGCCTCTGCTATAATTTCAGTTACCACTCGTGGGCGCATAGCTCAGCGGTGCAGAGCACCTGCCTTACAAGCAGGGGGTCGGAGGTTCGAATCCTCCTGCGCCCACCACGAGGGCCACGTGACGGTCTCAGGAAGGACGCGCTACCGCACGAAAGCGACGCGCTACCGCACGAAGACCGCGATCCCGTAGCCGCAAGGATTGACGCTGCAGGCCACCATCGTGGGTCGGATCCAATAGGTGGCGCTCGTACTCGGGGTGAAATTGAGTATCGGGATGTCGTCCTCGAGCAGGTCGCTCACCAGCACGGTTCGTTTCGCATCCTCCAGCGACAAGTCGACATCCGTGCAGTCGTTGTCGCAGACGCCTACGATCCGATACGAGCTCCCTGCAGACAGGTACACGGGCCAGTTGTCTACGGGCTCGGTGTCGTGGTCCAGGTACCCGATGATGTAGTTGAACCTCGCGAAGCCCTCGTTCGAAGCCCGCGTAGACTGGCTGCTGAGCTGGCTCCAGATCTGGTCCGTTGACTGGGCAGTCGAGGAGGGTACCCAGAAGCCGAGCGACAGCCCGAGTATGAGCGCCGGCTTCCACAAACGCGACCGATTCCGTATCACGTCTTCCTCCGCACACGTGGGTGGTCAGCGTCCGTCCCCGCAGGCGCGCGGACGGCCATCGGGCACAAGTATTCGTGGCCGACCTCTCCCAACGCAACGGCTCCCTTCCAGGCCCGACGAGACGGTGTCTCACACCCCCTCCTGCGGGCCTTGAACGATAGGGCAAGGATCCATGGGTCGGTATACCTTGCGGGCATGTCACTGGCGCGCTTGTCCGGTTTGCTGGGGATCGCCGGCGCCCTCGCCACAGCGGCGAGCACCCACGCCCAGGAGGCCGGCCGGTCCGAGCATGTCGAAGCGCGGGTCCGTATGGTCCGCGAGCAGATCCAGGACCGGGGCGTGACCGACCAAGGCGTCATCGGCGCCATGCTGGCAGTCCCGCGGCACGAGTTCGTCCCATCCGACCTGCGCGACCTCGCCTACAGCGATCGTCCGCTGCCGATCGGCGAGGGACAGACGATCAGCCAGCCGTACATCGTCGCGCTCATGACCGAGCTTCTCGAGCTCGAGCCCGGCGACAAGGTGCTGGAGGTCGGCACGGGGTCAGGCTACCAGGCGGCGGTCGCGAGCCACCTCGCAGATTCCGTCTTCACGATCGAGATCCTCCCCGGCCTGGCCGGGCAGGCGACGGAACGCCTGCGCGACCTGGGGTACAGCGATGTTGTCGTGATGGAGGGCGATGGGTACGAGGGCTGGCCCGAGCACGCGCCCTTCGACGGGATCGTCGTCACCGCGGCGGCGGGGCACATCCCACCGCCCCTGGTCCAGCAGCTCGATCCCGGAGGTCGGATGGTGATCCCCGTCGGGGGGCAGTTCCAGGTGCAGCAGCTGGTCCTCGTGGAGAAGCGCCCCGACGGTTCGGTCACGACACGCTCGCTCCTTCCCGTGCGCTTCGTTCCGCTCGTGGGGCACTGACGCGGCTCCTCCTCTCCCTGGCGCTTCTCTCGGCGGCCGTGCTCGCCTACGAGGTTGCGCTCGTCCAGCTCCTCGCGATCACCCACTGGGCCCACTTCGCCGCGATGGTGATCTCGCTCGCGCTCCTGGGGTTCGGCGCGAGCGGCTCGGCGCTGGCCCTGGGGCGCCGATGGATCGCAGGCCGCGAGCAGCGGGCGTACGGTCTGGTGGCGCTTCTCGCAGCGGTCGCGTACGAGCTCGCCTATCGCCTGGTGGCCCGCATCCCGTTCGATGCCTTCGAGCTGATCGCGGTGCCGCGGCAGTTTCTTTTGCTGACCCTCACGTACCTGGTCCTGGCGGTGCCCTTCTTCCTGGCCGGCGCCGCGGTGGGATTGGCCTTTCTGATCGGGCGGGAGTCGGTCGGACGGGTCTACGCGGCCAACCTTCTGGGCTCGGGCGCAGGCGCTGTCCTGGGTCTCGCGCTCCTGAGCTCGCTACCGTCCGAGCGGCTGCCCGCCGCGATCGCCGTGGTGGGCCTGCTGGCGGTCGTCCCTCTCGCGCGATGGGGCGTCGCGGCCGCTGGGGCCGGCATCGTCGCAGCGGCGTTCCTGCCGCCGCCCGTGATCCCCGCGTCCCAGTACAAGGAGGGGACGCTCGCCCTGCGGCTCCCCCAGGCGCGCGTGCTGGCGCGGGACGACGGGCCGCTCGGGCGCCTCGAGATGATCGAGAGCCCCGTCCTTCGCTCGTTGCCCGGCGCGAGCCTCGCCCTCCGCGAGGCCGTGCCCCCGCGACCTGTCCTCTACCTCGATGGACAGACGATCGGCCCGCGCGCCGCCGCCCGCGACACGGCCCTCTGGTCCATGACGACTACGGCGGTGGCGTTCGCGCTTCCCGACTCGGGATTCGACGTCCTGCTCGTGGGAATGGGAGGCGGCGGCCTGGCCTGGCTGGCCCGTGCAGCCGGGGCCCGGTCCGTCGCGGTCGTCGATCCGGACGCGCGGCTGGACTTGCTGCTCGACCCCGCGCTGCTGGAGGGCGTACGCCGGTTCCGGCAGAGCCCGCGGGGCTGGCTCCACGCCAGCAGCGAGCGGTTCGACCGCGTGGTGGTGGGACAGCCGGGCTCGCTCGGAGGAAGCGCAGCCGGCATGTCCGCCGCGGGCGCCGACTACCTGTTCACGGTCGAGGGATTCGAGGACCTGTGGAATACTCTCGACGACGACGGCGTTCTCACGATCACGCGCTGGGTCCTCGATCCGCCGCGCGACGTACCGCGCCTTCTCGCCACGGCACGACGGGTGCTCGACGACGAAGGGTTCGAGGCCGGCCGGCACGTGGCCCTCATCCGAGGATGGAGTACGGCGACCCTGGTCGTCTCCCGTCGCCCGCTAGGACCCGGCGATGTCGCGGCGCTGCGATCGTGGTGCGAGGAGCGCTGGTTCGATCTCAGCTGGGCCCCGGGCGCGCCGCCCGGACTCGCCAACCGGTACAACCTGCTCGATCCGGACTGGTACCGGCTGAGCGCGGAGGGGCTGCTCGGGCCTCAGCCCCAGCGATTCGTCCGGAGCTACGTGTTCGACGTCGAGCCCGTCACCGATTCCGCGCCCTTCTTTCATCATTTCCTGCGGGCCGGGCACCTCGTGCGACTCCTGCGCTCCGAGGGGCGGTTATCGCTTCCGTATCTCGAGTGGGGGATCATCGCTCAGTGGCTGGTGCTCCTGCAAGCGATTCCGATCGCGGCCGTTCTGATTCTGCTGCCACTCGTGGCGCTCTCGCGGTCGGCCCCTGCCGGGCGGGAGGAGCGCCGCCCTGTCGCGGTGCCGGCCACCGGTCGGAGCCCCGGCCGCGCGGCGCTGTTCGCCTACTTCGCGCTCCTCGGATTGGCCTTCATGGTGCTCGAGATCTCGGCCATTCAGCGACTCGTCCTCTTCCTGGCCGAGCCGACGTACTCGATGACCGCCGTGCTGGCTTCGTTTCTCGTCTTCGCCGGGCTCGGAAGCGCGCTCGCACCGCGGGTAGCCGGGCGAACCGGATGGCGGGCCCCATTCGTCGCGATCGCGGTCCTGGCACTCGTGACCCGCTTCCTGGAGGAGCTGCTCTGGGATCACGCGGCGGCCGCGCCGATCGCGCTCCGCATGGTCGCGGCCGTACTGCTCCTCGCCCCGCTCGCCTTCGCCATGGGACAGCCGTTTCCCCTGGGGTTTCAGCGCGTGGCCGACCGCGCGCCACGCTGGATCCCCTGGTGCTGGGGCGTCAACGGATTCCTGTCCGTGATCGGCGCCGCCGCAGCCCCCTTGATCGCCCTGTCCGTGGGCCTCGACGGCGCGCTCCTCCTGGCCGTTGGCCTCTATCTCCTGGCCGGCTGGCTGTTGCGGTTCCTCTAGCTTCCTTCGCAGGCCATGCCGTCATGGTCGCCGTCCATGCGGTGAGGATCCGAGCCGGTCACACGGAATCGCCGGAATCGTATGTCGCCGCAGTCCAGATCGGGAGGCGGGGGAGGGATGCACACTTCGGGGTAGGACGAAGCGCATCCCGCGCTAGAGCCTCCTGCCAGCGGAAGAATGTGCTCGGGCGTTGCCGTGGGGGCGCAGACCCCGTCTCGAAAGTCCTCCGGCAAGCACGCGAAGGCATCGATCGCCCAGAGTCCCAGCTTCGCAGCGCGCGCGGAATCGGCGGCGGCCCGGATCTCGTCCACGTGCAGAACGTTGGGCGGCACGACCAGTGGGACCGCGAATCCCTGCCGGATCATCATGTGGTTGACCATGCGGCCATCCGGCCGGTAGACGTATGCGAGCAGGCGATCGTACTGGTCGCGTGCCTCCACGTCGGTGACGATCCTGGCATGGGATCCGGCCGGCAGGATCGCCTCGAGGAAGGCGTGCGCGGCGCGCCCGAAGGGGCCCTGATTCTCCTCGGGGGCATCGATCAGGAGGAGACGCACGCGCTCGTCGCCGCAGCGGATCGTATCGCCGTCGGTGATCCGCTGAACGACGCACGTCGACTCTCCGGCCTGGGCGGCTGCGGGCAATGGTGGGGCGCCAGCCGTCAGCCCCGCAACAGCGAACAGGATGCGCGAACCGGAGATCACGAGGCTGTGCTGCCGCCCACGGTTACGAATGGGTCTCGCTGCGGTCTCTCCGACTCTTCACGAACTCGACCACCATCGGCAACAGCGACACCGCCACGATCCCGATCACGGCGAGCGAGAAGTTGTCCCTGACGACGGGCACGTTGCCGAACGCGTAGCCGGCGCCTACGCAGATCGCGACCCACGCGAGGCCGCCGAGGACATTGTAGATGATGAAGCTGGAGTAGCGCATCGAACCCGCGCCTGCCACGAACGGTACGAACGTCCGCACGATCGGCACGAAGCGCCCGAGGACGATGGCCTTGCCGCCGTGCCGCTCGAAGAACTCGTGCGTGCGATCGAGGTGCTTGCGGTTGAGCGCCCGGTCCCAGAAGCCCTCGCGTCCTCGTGCTACGAGGACCCTCGGCCCGAGGTAGTGGCCTACCGCGTAGTTCACCGTATCGCCGAGGATCGCGGCGGCCGCCAGCAGGGAGGAGGCCACGACCACGTCCAGTGCGTCCCGGGCGCCCAACGCTCCCACTGCGAACAGCAGCGAATCCCCTGGCAGGATCGGCGTGACGACGAGCCCCGTCTCGGCGAAGACGACGAGGAAAAGAATGCCATAGACCCAGGCACCGTGCCGGGCCACGAGCTCGGCGAGATGCCTGTCCACGTGCAGGAACAGGTCGATCGGGATCTCCATGGGGCTCGCTCCGGGGTTCGGATCACGCGTCGAGGCGCCGAATGCTACCGCATCGCCTCCGTATCCGACAGATCCCGTTGGGAGCGGCGTCGCCCTCCACGCTTGCGCGGAAACGGCCGCTCGTTAGGATGAAACGGGGTCGTCGCTCGCTGTCGCTCTGTCGAGGGTCTGGGATGGACGTGCGGTTCTGGGGTACGCGGGGGTCGCTGGCGAAGCCGGGCCCCAGCACGCTGCGCTACGGGGGCAATACGTCCTGCGTCGAGGTCCGGGCGGCCGACGGGACGCTGATCGTCCTCGACTGCGGAACCGGAGTGCATGGCCTCGGGCAAGCGCTACTGTCGGCTCCGCCGCCCCAGAACGGCCACCTCCTGATCACCCACACGCACTGGGATCACATCCAGGGATTCCCCTTCTTCGCGCCGCTGTTCGTCCCGGGGAACAGCTGGGACATCTACGCGCCCGGGAAGCTCGGACAGAAGCTCGAGCAGACGCTCGCCGGACAGATGGAGTACAACTACTTCCCGGTTACGCTGGAGCAAATGGGCGCCGTGATCCGCTTTCACGACCTCGGCGAGGGCCGCTTTGCGATCGACGGGGTCCAGGTAACAACCCAGTATCTGAACCACCCGGCGCTCGCGCTCGGCTACAGGCTGGAGTCGGGGGGCGCCACACTCGTGTACTCGGTCGACCACGAGCCTCACGCGCCGAACCCCGTCGCCCGGCCCGGAGAACCGCCGACGCACATCGAGGACCGGCGCCACGTCGATCTGCTGACCGACGCGGACCTGGTGATCCACGACGCGCAATACACGATCGACGAGTACGCCCAGAAGACGGGATGGGGCCATACGCCTGCGGAATGGGCCACCGACTACGGGGTCGCGGCCGACGCCCGGCGGCTCGCGCTCTTTCATCATGACCCTCTGCGCGACGACGAGGCGCTCGATCGACTCGTCGAAACCTGCCGCGAGCGGGCCCGTGCCGCGGGAAGCCACATCGAGGTGTTCGCGGCGGCCGAAGGGCAGGCGATCCACCTTGCGGAGGGCGCCGCCCCGATCCGGCGCGCGGAAAGCGCTCCGGCATCGGCCCGCAGCACCGGGGCGCAGACCGTGCTCGTCGTCGATGACGACCCCACGATCGTCCATCTCCTGGCGCTTACGCTCGAGCCGGACGGCTTCCGGGTCGTCACGGCCAGCGACGGCCAGAGCGCGCTGCGCCTGGCGGCGAGCGAGCACCCGTCCCTGATCCTGCTCGACTGGCAGATGCCGGGAGCCGACGGCATCGACGTCACTCGCACCCTCAGGAATCATGACGATCCCGTTCTTCGCGACGTTCCGATCGTCCTGATCACGTCCCAGTCCGGAGAGGAGAACACGGCGGCGGGGTTCGCCGCTGGGGTGACCGACTACCTGACCAAGCCCTTCCGGCCGGCCCACGTGCGCTCGCGCGTCCAGGCCTGGCTACTGCGCCGCGGAGGCGAGGCTCCCTCGCTCCCATGAACGAGGTCGATCGCGCGCGCCGTCTCGTGACGCTGAGCCGGGCGGCGTGCGTCTTCATCCTGGTGCTGGTCGCGCTGGTCTTCGTCGGCTGGGCGCTCGACATCGATCCGCTCAAGGGCGGCCTCCCGGGCCAGGTCTCTATGAACCCCGTGACCGCGATCGCCCTGACCCTGGCCGTGTTCGCGCTGTGGAAAATGAGCCGTGTGGCGGCGGCCATGGTGGCGCTGGTGGGCGCGGTCACGCTGTTGGGATACCTGGCCGGGGACAACCCCGGCATCGATCAGCTCCTGTTCGCGGATCGGCTCGCGGGCAATCGCATCGCGCCCAACACGGCTCTCTGCCTCTTCCTCTACGGCGTGGCCCTGCTCCTCCTCGTCCGGCCCGAGAGTGACACCCACGCGGAGCTGGTCGCCAGCGTTCCGTTCGGGATCGCCTGTGTGTCGCTCCTGGGCTACGCCTACGGGGTGAACTCGATGTACGGATTCGGCGAGGAGATCCCGATGGCCCTGGGAACCGCCGCCGCTCTGGTGGCGCTCGGGATCGGCCTGGCCTGCGCCAGGGCGGACCGCGGCCTCGTGGCGGTGGTCATCGGAGACGATCCGGGCGGGATCCTCGCACGCCGCATCCTGCCGGTCGCCATCTTCCTGCCGGTCCTCCTCGGCTGGCTCCTGATCGGTGGCCAGCGCGCGGACCTGTTCAGCGGGCAGTACGGCACGGCCATCGCCGTCGTGGTAGCGGTCTTCGCGTTCGTGACGATGGTCGGGTTCACCGCCCGATCGCTCGCTCTCGCGGACGGCGTCCGCAGAATCAGCGAGCGCCACTCGGCGGCGCAGCACCTGACGACGCGCGTCCTCGTCGAGTCGGAGACATTGGCGGAGGCGATGCCGCGGGTGCTGGAGGCGGTCTGCCTCAGCCTGGGGTGGGTTCTCGGAATCCGCTGGCGTGTGGATCCCGACGAGGATGTGCTGCGAAGCGAGGAGATCTGGGAAGCGCCCGGGCTGAGATCGCATCAGCTGGCGGAAGTGAGCCGGGAGTTCCGGTTCAAGCGCGGCATCGGACTTCCCGGCCGCGTGTGGAGCTCGGAGCGGGCGGCCTGGATCGTCGACGTCGTCGACGATTCGAACTTCCCGCGCGCACCCGCCGCACAAGCAGCCGACCTGCATGGCGCCTTCGGCTTTCCAATCATCGGCCCGTCGGGTTTCCTCGGAGTGATGGAGTTCTTCAGCCCGGAAAGGCGCGCTCCCGAAGACGCCGTGCTGAGGCTCTTCGAGGGTGTCGGCGGACAGGTCGGGCAGTTCATGGAGCGCAAGCGGGCGGAGGCCGAGCTCGCCCGAGCCAAGATCGTGGCCGAGGCCGCAACGCAGGCCAAGTCGGACTTCCTCGCCAACATGAGCCACGAGATCCGAACGCCGATGAACGCGATCATCGGGATGGCCGATCTCCTGACGACCACCGAGCTCGATCCCCAGCAGCGCGAGATGGCCGAGACGGTACGCATGAGCGGGCAGCACCTGCTGACGATCATCAACGACATCCTCGATTTCTCGAAGATCGAATCCGGGCGCCTGGAGCTCGAGCAAGCGCCGTTCGATCTCGCCGAGTGCGTCGAGGAGTCGCTGCAGCTGGTCGCGCCCAAGGTCACAGGCGCGAACCTCGAGCTCACCTATTTCATGGACGAGGCCACGCCGCGCATGATCGTCGGCGACGCCGCGCGGCTGCGCCAGATCCTCATGAACCTGCTTGCGAACGCCATCAAGTTCACGCCCGAGGGCGAGGTCGGTGTGACGGTCTCGACCCGGCGGCTGGAGGGCACGCGCAGGGAGATCCAGTTTTCCATCCGCGATACCGGCATCGGCATCCCGCAGGAGCGCTTCGATCGGCTGTTCCAGATGTTCAGCCAGGTCGATGCATCGACCACGCGCCGATACGGAGGCACGGGGCTGGGCCTGGCGATATGCAAGCGCCTCGCGGAGCTCATGGGCGGACGGATCTGGGCGGACAGCGAGCCGGGGAAGGGTTCGACGTTCCATTTCACGATCGTGGCCGAAGAGGTGCAGGCGCCGGTCGATGCCGCGCAGGCCGACGAGCTGCCCTGGCTGAGGCACCGGCGCGTGCTCATCGTGGACGACAACCGCAACAACCGGCTGGTGCTGAAGCTCCAGATGCAGAGGTGGGGCATGCTGGCTCGGGAGACGCCTTCTCCGGGCGAGGCCCTGCGGTGGATCGAGCGCGGGGATCCGTTCGACGTGGTCCTGGTGGACTACCAGATGCCCGGGATGAACGGCGCCGAGCTCGCAAGGAGGATCCGCGAGACCCGGGGCGCGAGGGCGCCGGTCATGCTGCTCCTGTCCTCGGTCGGGCAGCCACTGTCGGCGGAGGAGCAGGCGGCATTTTCCGCGGTCCTCTGGAAGCCGCTCAAGCTGGCGCAACTCCGCGAGCGGCTGCTGGAGGCGCTCGGCGCCCGGGCAGCCGATGCCGCACCTGGTCCCGAGGAAGCGGCGGATTGGACGCCGCTCCGGATCCTGATCGCCGAAGACAATCCTATCAATCAGAACGTCGCCGTCCGTCTCCTCGAGAAGCTCGGCCACTCCGCGGACATCGCCGCGAACGGACAGGAAGCGCTGACGCGGCTCGAGAAGCAACCCTATGACGTGGTTCTCATGGACGTCCAGATGCCGCGAATGGATGGCCTCGAGGCGAGCCGCGAGATATGCGCGCGGTGGCCCGTGAACCACCGCCCTCGCATCATCGCCATGACGGCGGAAGCGATGGAGGGCGATCGCCAGAAATGTCTCGCGGCGGGAATGGAGGACTACCTGGTGAAACCCGTCACGCTCGACGCACTCCGCGGCGCGCTGGGGAAGAGCCACCCGGTGGACCGCGGAATCGAGGAGAGCAGGCCAGTCGATCGTGGAGCGTTGGACGACGCGGTCCTGGCTCAGCTTCGGGAGGACTTGGGGGGAACCGCGCCCGTAGATCAGATCGTCGCCGTCTTCCTCGAGAAGACGCCCGGGATCCTGGCGGAGCTTCGCGACGCTGTGACTCGAGGCGACCTCGAAGCGGTCCGACGGAGCGCGCACACGATCAAAGGAACGAGCGCGACCCTGGGCGCCCGCGCGCTGGCAGAAACGTGCGGGCGGCTCGAGGAGCATGCCCGGGCGGGCGTGGTGCCGGATGCCACCGCGTCCCTGTCGGAAATCGAAGAGGCCTATCGTACTGCGGAAGCCGCGCTGCGAGCGGAAATCGGTCGGCAGCCGGTTTCGATCCCGGGTCCCGCTCCGGGGTAGGCCCCGCTAGCGCATGGACCTGGCGCGAGCCGGCTCGGCGCCCGAGAGGTCCAGCTCGAGGAACGCCTTGACGATCCGCGGATCGAAGTGGGTTCCCGCGGCCTCGCGAATGATCTCGCGTGCCTGTTCGTCGCTCACGCGGTCCCGGTACGGGCGGTGGGAGGTCCACGCGTCCCACACGTCGACGACCGCGAACACGCGCGCGGCCAGCGGGATCTCCTCGCCCTTGAGACCCAGCGGATAGCCTGTGCCGTCCCAGTGCTCGTGATGCAGGTGCGGTATGTCGAGCGCCGGACGCAGATATGCAATCGGAGACAGGAGCTCGTAGGCGTAAACCGGGTGCCTCCGCATCACCTCCCACTCCTCGTCGGTCAGGGGAGCGGGCTTCAACAGGATCGAATCGGGAATCCCCATCTTGCCGATGTCGTGGAGCAGTGCACCGCGCCGCAGGTGGAGGATCTCCTCGGCGTCCATGCCCAGCGCCTGGCCGAGGAGCACCGTGAGGCCCGCGACCCGCGCCGTATGACCTTGCGTGTCGTTGTCTCTGAGGTCGAGGGCCCGTGACCACCCTTCGAGGGTCGTCTCGTAAGCCAGGCGCAGCTCAGTGTTGGAGCGCGTGAGCTCGGTGAGCATGCGCGCGTTGTCGATCGCGATCGCCGCCTGACCGGCGAGCGTCCCGGCGAACTCGCGCCACTCGTCGTCCGCCTCGGGCGCCGTCCGGCAGAAGGTCTCCAGCACGCCATTGACGTCGTTCTTGGCGATCAGAGGAAGGGCATAGTAGGAAATGAATCCCCGGGGAATGGAATGCTCCGCCGACGAGTCCGGAGAAGGGAAGCTGCGGAGGTCGGGCACATGGACGGGTCTACGCTCGAGCGCCGCCCGGCCAGCATGGCCTTCGCCCATTCGCAGGGCGACCGACCGGGAGGCGGAATCCGGGATTCCGCGACCGGCGCTGTGCTCGAGCTGCTGCGTCATCGGATTCCACAGCAGGATGCGGGCGGCGTCGACGCCGAGCTGACCGGTCACCTGATCCAGGACGACGTCGAGGGTGAGCTTGATGTCCAGGCTGCCTGCGATCGCCCGGTCGATCGTGCGCAGGGCGTTCAGGTGCTCCATGCGCCGCTGGAGGTGCGCACGCGCCTCGATTCGCTTGATCGCCGCGCCCACCGTGTCGGCGGCGATCTTGAGAGCTTCGATCTCCACCGCCGACCAGTCCCGCGGGGCATGACATACGTCGAAGCCGATCGTGCCCCAGAGTCTCTCTTCCACCATGATCGGAATGATCGCCAGGGAGGCCACGTCCCACCGCTCGAGCTGCTCCTGGATGGGAGCCGGGAAATCCTCGCGGTGGCCGTGTACGTGTCTGCCTTCGTGGAGTTCCCGGGCCCAGGAATCGAAGCCCTGGTTCTCCAGGTCGAAGTCCTTGAATTCGGGATTGCCGGCTCGAGCAGTAATCCCCTCCGAGGCCCATTCCACCTCCTGGGTGGCCAGCGTGTGGTCGTTCGATCGGAAGGAATAGAGATACGCGCGGCTGACTTCGGCCGCCTTCCCGAGCTGCGCGACGACTTCCTCGATCTCCATGCGCCAGTCGTCCGCCGCGAGGAGTCGATTCGCGGCCACCCCCACCGCGAGGAGGATCGCATCGCGGTGACGCAGCGAGCGCTCCGCTTCCTGCCTGAGCTTGCGTTCCTCGCATGACTGAATGGCGCGATCCACGGCGCTCGGCAAGCGCGTGAGGTTGTCCTTCATGAGGTAGTCGTCGATGCCCTGCCTCATGGCGTTTGCGACCGTTTCTTCGCCCACCGCTCCCGAGACCAGGATGAAGGGCAGATGAGACCCCTGTCGCCGGGCGAGGACGAACGCCTCCGGTCCGGTGAACGCGGGCAGGGTGTAGTCCGCGATCACCACGTCCCAGTCTCGCCGGCTGATCGCTGCGCGGAGACCCGCCGCCGTCTCGACTCGCTCGTGCTCGACGTCGAACCCGCCCCGACTCAGGGCTCGCAGGATGATCGCGGCGTCGTCGGGATTGTCCTCGACGAGCAGCGCCCGGAGCGGGGATCGATCACTCGACATGCGGAGGCGGCTCGTTGAGGACCAGCCAGTACAGCCCGAGCTGTCGGACGGCCTCGATGAATTGATCGAAATCCACGGGTTTGCGAATGTAGCTGTTGGCCCCGCTCGCATATCCGTCCACCAGGTCGCGCTCCTCCTTCGAGGAGGTGAGGATGACGATCGGCAGAAGGCTCGTCCGCTTGGCCGCCCGCAGCTTCCGTAGAACCTCGAGTCCGCTGACCTTGGGAAGCTGGAGGTCGAGGAGGACGATGGCGGGAAGATCCTGCGCGGCGCCCCGGTCGTCGTCGCCGCCCAGCAGATAGTCCAGGACCTCCTGGCCGTCCCGGGCGACGACTAGCGGGTTCGTGAGATTGTTCTTCTTGAGCGCGCGACGAGTGAGCTCCACGTCGTCTTCGGAGTCTTCCACGAGCAGAATGGTGCCGATCACCGCCACCTCCCGAAATCGGGCTCCCCTGGCCCCCGGGGAGCGCGCGCCGGCGCACGGCGAGTGACGCCATTCGCGACGGACAGGGGGGATAGTTCAACGCTCCCCGCCTGCACATCCACGGGGCTGATCTCCGTCCGTACTCTCATCGGTCAACCTCGGCGTCCCACTCTGCAAGAAACGTGCTCACATAGGCTCCAATGCCGCCTCGGCCGACCCATCTGACGGCGAGCCTGCTCCTTATGGGAACCGTCGTGCTGGTGGCGATCGCGGGCCTGGCGTGGGATGGCGCGGGCTGGTACGCGCGGAGATCCAGGGCGACGCCGTCGCAGCCGGAGTTCTCGCCGGAGCGCTTCTCCTCGGCGGGGTCCACTGGCTGGCGCTCCACGGCTGGCGACGGCTCCACTCGATGACACGATGATCTCGTACCTTTTCCCCACCACGATTCGCTTGACCGAAGCCGCGGCTCCGTGGTACAAGAGACGGTTCCCCTGTTCAGGGACTTTCCCCCCATCCGGAGTATGTCATGAGACAGCTTGTCGCCCTCTGCGGTATCGCACTCGGGATCCTGGCCGCTTGCCAGGGCGCGGATCCGATTTCCCCCCTCCGCGACCTCGAACCCTCCGGAAGGAAGGTGGGAGCCGGTGGTGGGGGTGGCGGTCAGCGGGGCATCGTCCTGTCGGGTGGATATACATCGGCGGTAGGGTCGGGAGGAGCCAAAACCAAGGGGAGCTCGGCGTCGTTCGACACCCCGTTCCTGGCCCCGTTCCCGAGCGCGATCAGGGTCGACACCGACGGCGGCGCTATCGGCACCAATCGGCTCCCGCTCAGCGGGCAGGTGAACTGGGCGCACTGCATCTGGAACGCCGACGTCGCGTCTCCCTATGATCCGAGCAACGTGCCTCAGGTCGCGAAGGATCTCTGGGACGAGTTCTTCGAAGACCATGCCTCCTCTCGGCCACGGCTGTACTTCGCGCTCGTCGACTTGAGGGCCAATGGTGCCGCGTCCTGGAACCACCAGAGCCTGCTGCGGTGGTTCTCGACGTCGGGATCCGACAACTACATGTGGGAATTCGAGGCGGGCGGCGAGCGCAATCTCTCGGTCGTGCAGCCGGTGGCCTCATGGGACGGTCGGACGTTCCGGTTCAGCCGCGGCATCGTGCGGGTTACCCGCACCCTCTGCGACAGCTCCTCGGACCCGGATGGGTGTGTCCCGGCCAGGGGGAAGGGGAATCGCCCGACCGTGGTCTGTCGCAACGATGGCCTCGCGTTCCCGGCGGTCGCCTACTCGGCGGAGCTCCAATAGCTCCACGGCGGGGTCCTTCGGACCCCCGCATCCGGTTGATGGCGGGGTCCTCTGGACCCCCGCATCCGGTTGATTCGCGGGCGGACAGGGTCATATTGGGGGAAACCCCAAACTCCCGCGGAACAGGCGACATGAAGGAAGAACCCAGGGAAGACAAGGTCGTCCTCGTCCTCGATGACGATACGCGCCTTAAGGGAGTTGTCGATCGGTTCGATCCCAATCGGGCGCGCATCGATCTTCGGGAAGTCGATCTGACAGGCCATCAGGTGCAGCGTCACGACGTCGACATGAAGGAAGTCCTCGTGGCCTTCCTCGTGCGCGATCTGGCAGTGTGGCGGTCGCAGCCGCTGAGCGAGGAAGACGTGCCGCCTCATGAGGAGATCCCGGCTGTGGAATCCGGGGAGGCGGTGCGGGTGACCCTCAGATGGGGCGAGACGATGGAGGGCGTAATCCCCGATCACGACCCCCGTCGTCCGTGGTTCTGGTTCTTTCCGTTCGCGAGCTCGAGTCGCGCGGGGAACGTCGAGCGCGTCTACCTCACGCGCCGCGGGGTCGGGCGCATGGAGCCCGCCCGAGCTCGCTGACCTGCGACCCGGTTTCCGTCCGCAGCCTCAGTCAACGATCGTGACGGTGTCGGGCACGTCGATTTCCGGCGCTTCGATCTCCACGTCGCTGGGAACGTCCACGTCCGGAACTTCCGGCGCCTCGATGTCGATGTCGGCGTCGATGTCTTCCTCCGCCGTGCGCTCGCCGAGGACCCCCGAGAAGTACAGCACGGCCCCCACGATGAGGATCGCAATGATGACCAGTATCGCGTAGATGCCCCCATGCCCATCCCCGCCGCCCCGGGGCTCCGCGGGTTGATTGTAGTTCACCTGCGCCATCGTACGACCTCCTTCGCTTGGGCCCGTGACGACCTCTGTGGTCGCCTCGAAGCATTGTACCCCTCCGCGACTCCAAGGTTTGTCAGCGCGCTTACCGATACCCCCTTTACAGTTCGGCCGGATTCTGCCATAATGGGGGCTGTTCTCCCCCTAGGATCGATTCAGGAGGGGAGATGCCCACCCGCAACGTTCCATCTCGCAATTCCCGGTTTCGTCCTGCGCCGCTGCGCCTGATGGCGTTCTCGGTCGTCGCTTTCGGGATCGTGTCCTGCTCGGAGACGCCCACCGAGCCCGAGCCTTCGCCGTCGGGCGAGCTGACGCAAGCCGCCGGCGGCGCGGGTCGCTACGTGCCGGGCCGCGTTCTCGTCCGCTTCCGTGCCGGCGCCGATGAGGCCGCCCTCGCTCGCGCGCAGGGAGCCTCACTGGAGGGCACGGTCGCCCAGCGCATCCGGCTGCTCCGGGTGAAGCCCGGCCGCGAGATGGCTGTGGCGCGGGCCATGGATCGGCGCCCCGACGTGGAGTTCGCCGAGCCCGACTGGCTGCGGACGCTCGACGACCCGACGTGCCCGGGCTGCGTCCTGCCGGGCGATCCTCTGTTCGGATACAAGTGGGACCTCCACAACGACGGCGCGATCCGCTCCGGCGCCGGGGACGTGCTGGCGACGACCGGCGCGGCGGACGCGGACATGGATTGGCTGGAGGCGTTTAACCAGCTGGGCGCCGGGTTCTCCGGCTCCGCCCGCATCGCGATCCTCGACACCGGCGTCCGTGCGACGCACGCGGACCTCAGCGGCCGCGTCGTAGCGCAGCATGACTTCTACAACAACGACCCCGACGCGTCGGACGATCAGGGGCACGGCACGCACGTGGCAGGGATCTCCGGTGCGCGGGGGGGCGACGCCACGGGGCTCTCGGGAGTGGCGTGGGGACCCAACATCGGGCTCGTAGTGGCCAAGGTATGCACGCCCACCTTCTTCGGGCTCAACGCCGAGTGCCCCAGCTCCGCGCTGGCGGCCGGGATCACGTGGGCGGTGGACCAGGGAGCCAACGTCCTCAACATCAGCCTGGGCGGCACCGACCCCTCGCAGACCGAGCAGCTCGCGCTCCAGTACGCCCGCGACCACGGCGCGCTGCCGTTCTGCGCGGCGGGGAACAGCGGACAGCAGGGCGTGCTCTGGCCTGCGGCCTTTCCGGAGTGCGTGGCGGTCAGCGCCACGGACTGGAGCGACGAGCTCGCCAGCTACTCGAACTGGGGGCCCGAGGTGCGGCTGGCCGCACCAGGCGGAGACTCCGAGAACGCGAGCGGGTACAGCCAGATCGCTTCGACCTGCTTCTCGAGCGACGTCGACTACTGCCTGAAGGCCGGAACCTCCATGGCGACGCCACAGGCCGCGGGCCTGGGCGCGCTCCTCTACGCGATGGGCCTCTCCGGCGCCGAGGTGCTGGAGCGGATGGAGTCAACCGCCGACGACCTCGGCGATCCGGGCGTCGACGACCGGTTCGGCCATGGACGGATCAACGTGTGGCGCGCGGTCAACGACCTGCCCGCGCCGCCCCCGAATCCGCCTCCCACGGCCGACTTCTCGCATTCCTGCACGGGCGGGCAGTGCGCGTTCACCGATCTCAGCTCGGACAGCGACGGGATCGTGGTCGCCTGGAGCTGGACCTTCGGCGACGGGGGCACGTCCAGCGCGCAGAACCCCACGCATGCGTACATGTGCAGCGGCACGTACGCCGTCACGCTGCGGGTGACCGATGACGGCGGCGCGATCGGGACGGCGACACGCAGCGTGTCGGCCAGCGTGCCGACCCCGGGAGGAGGCCCCGGCGAGCCGGGCGCGATCCCCGGACTGACCCTGTGGCTCCGCGCCGACGGGCTGACCGGTCACGCCGACGGCGATCCGGTCGCGACTTGGCCCGACGCCTCGGGTTCGTGCAACCACGCCACTCAGGCCTCGGCGTCGAAGCGGCCGACGTTTCGCGCCGCACAGGTGGCCGGGTTGCCGGCGGTGTCGTTCGACGCCGCGGACGACGGGATGGAGACGCCCGTCGATCCGCCGCAGACGACCACCATCCTGGCCGTCTACGCATCGCGCGCGGGCGCGACCGGTCACGTGCTGAACGGCGGCTTCAGCTTCTTCGAGGGCCCCTACGTCGGCCGGTACCGGGCGTACACCGGCAAGTTCCTGAACGGGCCTGCGGTGACGCCGGGCCGCTGGGTCGTGCAGGGCTTCCGGCAGACGGGCTCGAACGCCGAGCTGTGGATCGACGGCAGCATGGTCACGAGCACGAACCGGACGGTGAACCCGGGGACATTGATGCTCGGCCGCCAGGGCACGTACAGCCAGGTCCTCGACGGCGCGCTGGCCGAGCTCCTGGTCTACGACCGCGCGCTCTCGAGCACCGAGCTGGCCGCCGTCCACGCATGGCTCCACGATCGCTACGTCCCGCCGCCCGCGCCGAACGAACCGCCCGTCGCCGGCTTCACATGGACGTGCACCCACCTCTCGTGCGCGTTCGAAGATGCGAGCGTGGATCCCGACGGAACCGTGACGGCACGGAGCTGGACGTTCGGAGACGGAGCGACGTCGACGGAGGAAGATCCCGCGCACGACTTCGCCGCCGCCGCGACGTACGAAGTGACTCTCACCGTGACCGACGACGACGGAGAGAGCGACTCGGTGACCAAGTCGGTCTCGGTGGAAGCGCCTCCCGATCCGGGACCGTTCGAAGATCCGGCGTCCTTGCCGGGACTGGTGCTGTGGCTGCAATCGGATGCCCTGACAGGTCTCGCCGAAGGGGCGCCTGTGGTCACGTGGCCGGACCGCTCGGGCGCCGGCAACCATGCATCGCAGACCGTGGCCTCCAAGCGACCCGTGTACCGCGCCGGAGTCGTCAACGGCCTGCCGGCGGTGCAGTTCGACGCCGCCGACGACGGGATGGCGACCGCCGCCGACCCGGGGGCGCCACTGACGATCGTGGTCGTCTACGCGTCGCGCGCCGCGGCCTCGGGCCATGCGCTGAACGGCGGGTTCAGCTTCTTCATGGGGCCGTACGTGGGGCGCTACCGGAATTACACGGGCCAGTACGCCACGGGCCCGAGCGTGACGGCGGGAAGATGGCTGGCGCAGACGATGCGCCAGTCCTCAGCGCTGGCAGAGCTCTTCATCGACGGGGCCTTCCTGACCTCGACGACGCGGACCGCGAATCCCGCGCCGCTCAAGCTCGCGCGCGAGGGGTCGTACGGGACGATCCTCGATGGCTGGGTCGCCGAGGTCATCGTCTACGAACGTGCCCTGGATGATGCCGAGCTGGCCGACGTTCACGAATGGGTGCGCCAGCGCTACGCCTTGCCGTAGGTCGGATGATGAAAACGGCCCGTCTGCGGCGTTGGGCTCCTCGTTCTTCCTGCGGCGTGGGAATTACCACGCCTCGGAAGAGCCTCGTCGCCCGCCTTGCATCCGGACCGTTTTGATCATCCTCCGCTAATCGAGCGAGAGGTGGAACTCGCCAGCGCGAGAGCGAAGCGGATGCGAGGTCGTCCGCTGTCGTCGAGGCGGATCAGGTAGCGGGAACGCTCGCTCGACCGTTCTTGGCCGTCGGGGTCCTAGCCAGGCCAGTGCACGTCGACGGGCAGATCCGTGATCGTCTGACTGGCGATGCTCATCTGCCGGCGATGGCGTTCCCGCCGGTTTCCCGCCACCGGCCGCCCACGCAGGTCGCCGCGATCGCGCGGCCCGCTCCGAACACCCAGGCGTCGAGCAGCTCGCCTTCGTCGCAGCCCCGGAGCTCCGGCGCGTCGAGGTCAAGCGCTGTGAGATCGGCCCAGCACCCCGGCGCGATCACTCCGGCCGGAACCCCGAGCGCGGCGGCGCCTCCCCGCGTGGCTGCATTCAGGAGCGAGCGACCCACGAGACCGTCGGCGTCGACCAGGACACCGCGTTCCTCCCGCCGTAGTCGTTGGCCGTATTCGAGCCAGCGCATCTCCTCGTTCATGGCGATCCGCAGGTTGGAGTCGGTCCCGAGACAGAGGCGATCCGGGAAGCCCCCCGCGCCGGCGAGATCCGGGATGCCGTCCCCGAGATTCGCCTCGGTGAGCGGGCAGACGCAGACCGACCCGCCCGCCTCGACGAAGGCCGCGAGATGCTCGGGAGACGTGTGCGTGCAGTGGACCGCCGTGACGCCTTCGAGCGAGGCAAGAGACCGCGACAGCAGCGCCATCGGCGGCTCGCCGTACGCGGCCACGCACTCCTCGATCTCGCCGCGCTGCTCCTCGACGTGCATGTGGAAAGGCAGCGCGCGCCGGCGAGCCTCCGCGTGAAGGGCGGCCAGGTCGTCGAGACTCGCCGCGCGGATCGAGTGAGGCGCGACGCCCAGCGACTGGGTCGCGGGGTCGATGCGCTCGGCCAGGCGGTCGAAACGGTCCCAGTACTCGGCGACCGATCCCACCGCGAACCGGCGTTGCGCGGACCCGAGCGGCCGGCCGATCCCGCCCGTCTCGTAGTACGACTGCAGGAGGACGAGCCGGATACCGACCTCCGCCGCCGCCTCGAGAACGATCGCGTCGAACGAGGCGTCCCGCTCCTCGGTGGCATGGTGGAGATAGTGGAACTCACCCACCGTGGTGATCCCCCCGTCCCGCATCTCGTCGAAGGCGCGCAGGCAAAGATCGCGGAACTCGCCACGGTCGAGGGCTACCACGAGCTCGTACATGACGTCGCGCCAGGTCCAGAAGCTGCCGGTTCCGGAGGCGAATCGTTCGGTGCGCCCCCGGAGGCCTATCTGGAAGGCGTGGGAGTGGGCATCGACGAGGCCCGGGAGGAGCGCGCGGCGGGGGAGCCGCTGGGTGGGCGTGGCGTCGAGGGCCCCGACCTCTTCGATGCGCCCGGTCTCGTCGACGGCGATCCGGATCCCGCTCTCGAATCGCGATCCGGTCCACGTGACATCTGCCTCGAGGACGGCCGCGGGCGTCAGGCGTCCCTCGCGCACCAGCGATCCACCGCGCGGGCGAGCGTGGCGCGCCCCGCGGCCAGATCGGCCAGCGGGATGAACTCGTTCGCGCGATGGGCTACCTCGATCGACCCCGGGCCCCAGATCGCGCACTCGAACCCGAGGCGCTGGAGCCAGCCCGCGTCGGTGGCGAAGGACACGCTCTCCGCGGCGGTTGACGACGGATGCGCCGGCAGGGTCGCCTCGCCGCACAGCCACTCCCACAGGTCGGATGCGTCGTCGAGCTTCGCCGGCGGGCTCTCGCCCGCCGTCTCGAGTCGCCAGGTCGCGTCGCCGGCCGCGCGCTCGACCGCCGAGCGGACACGCGCGACGAACTCTCCGGAGTCCATCCCTGGGAGGAGCCGCGCGCCGATCTCGATCGCGCACCGGTCGGGGATCACGTTCGCGGCCGCGCCGCCGTCGATACGGCCGACGTTCAGGGCCACGAAGGGAACCTGCGGGAACGCATCTGCTCCCGCCGGGCGCTCGGCTTCGAGCGCGCGCCTCAGCTCGCCGAGGGCCAGGACCACCCGCGCGGCGGGCTCGATCGCGCTTCGGCCGAGGTGGGGCAGCCCGCTGTGGGCGGCCTTCCCCTCGACGACGATGCGGACCCGCAGATGGCCCTTGTGGAGCCGCGCGGGGACGAGCGATGTCGGCTCGCCGATGATCGTGCGCCGGGGAAGCGGCTCGGGCGGACCACCGGACTCGAAGAGCCTCCGGGCGCCGCGGGTGCCGACTTCCTCGTCGTAGGTGAAGAGGAGCGCCAGCGGGCGATCGAGGCGCTCGTCGTCGGTCTCGAGCAGGGTACGGATCGCCAGTGCGAGGAATCCCTTCATGTCCGCCGTGCCTCGGCCGACGATCGCGTCTTCCCGCCGCGTCGCCTCGAAGGGATCGGACTCCCATCCGGGTTCCAGCGCCGGCACGATGTCGGTATGGCCGCAGAGCGTCAGGCCCTCGCGGTCTTCCCGCGCGGGACCGGCTACCACGGCCAGATTGGCCTTCTCGCCGTTCTCCGACGGCATCCGGTGGATCCGAAGGCCGCGCCGGTCCAGACACTCGCAGACGAAATCGATGAGCGGGAGATTGCTCCGCGAGCTCGTGGTGTCGAAGGCGACCAGGCGCTCGAGGAGCTCGACGTCGGACAATCGCGGCAACTACGCCTCACCGTCCGCGTCGTTCAGGGCTTCCAGGAAGGCGTCGCCGTATCGCTCGAACTTGACCGGGCCGACACCGGTCACCTTCAGCATCTGGCTGCGGTTCCGCGGCCGCCGCGAGGCCATCTCGCGCAAGGTCGAGTCGTGGAACACGACGTACGCGGGCACGCCGCGGGAATCCGCCAGCTCGCGCCGCAGCGCGCGGAGGCGCTCGAACACGACCGGGTTCTCGGGCGCCACTGGGGCTCCGGTGCCGGCGGGCGCGGTCCTCCCGCGCGCGAGATCCTCGACCGCGACGCCGGTGCAGACGTCGCACGACACTCCGCAGGGCGCGATCTCCTCGTCGAAGTGCCCCACGATGGCGCGGTGGCGGCAAGCGCGCGAGTCGGCTAGCTCGAACAGCTCGACCGTGGCCCTGCGCTTGGCGGCCCGCTGATCGGGGTCGGGAATGGCGTCGAGGAACCGCTCGTGGAGCCTGACGTCGGCCCACGAGTAGAAGAGGAAGCATTCGCTCGGCAGTCCGTCGCGTCCCGCGCGGCCCAGCTCCTGGACCCACGACTCGACGTCCTTCGGCATGTCGCGGTGGATGACGAAGCGCACGTCTGGCTTGTCGATACCCATGCCGAAGGCGATGGTAGCGACCACCACGTCGACCTGGTCGCGCGCGAACGCCTCCTGGTTGGCGTGCCGCTCCGCCTCCGGCAGCCCGGCGTGGTAGGGAACGGCGGACACGCCCTGCCGGCGGAGCCATTCGGCCATGCCCTCCACCGTGCGCCGCGACATGCAGTAGACGATCCCGCTCTCGCCGGCGTGGCGGCGGGCGAGCGTGAGGATCTCGCGCCGGGTGTTGCCTCCGCCGCCCTTCTTCCGCGCCCCGAGCCACAGGTTCGGCCGGAAGAACGAGCCCTTGAAGCCCGCGGGGCGCCGCATGCCGAGCTGGCGCAGGATGTCGCTGGCGACCCGGCGGGTGGCGGTCGCGGTGAGCGCGAGCACGGGGATGTCGCCGAGGCTCTCGCGGAGCCCCGCGAGCCGCCGGTAGGACGGGCGGAAATCGTGCCCCCACTGGCTGATGCAATGCGCCTCGTCGACCACCATGAGCGACAGCGGGCACTCGCCGAGGAGCTCCCTGAGGCGGCCTTCCAGCGCCTCGGGCGCCAGATAGACGATCTCGTACCCACCTGCTCGCAGGGTCTCGAGCCGGCGTCGGCGCTCGTCCTTCTCGAGCGTGGAGTCGATCCGTGTGGCGCGAAAGCCGAGATCGGCCAGCGCGTCGACCTGGTCCTTCATGAGGGAGATCAGCGGGGAAAGGACGAGGACGGTGCCGGGCAGGATCCGCGCCGGCAGCTGGAACGTCAGCGATTTGCCGCCCCCTGTCGGCATGACCGCGATGCAGTCCCTGCCGGCCAGCACCGCCTCGATGACCTCGCGCTGGCCGGGAAGGAACGCGTCGAACCCGAACACCTCGCGCAGGACGCCCTGGATGTCTTCCCTCACCGGACCGAGCCGTCCTCCATGGGATCAGACACGAAGCAAGCGCCGGGCCCGCCTCATTTGCGGAACACCTTGTATCCGAAGCTGCAAGGCGAGACCGAGCAGTCGTACATGTTGACCCAGAGGATGTGCGCGCCGCCGGACGGAGCGGCGAAGAGGAGCACCGGGTAGGCGTCGTTCAGCGCGTCGCTAGTGATCTCGTTCCCGTCCGGGTCGGTCAGCGTCAGGTCGAGATCGTCGCAGTCCGCGTCGCACACGCCCATGATCATGTACTCGACCCCCGACACCAGCTCGATCTCGAGACCGACTTCGGCGCCGGCTTCGAGGACCCCGACGATCATGTCCGTAAAGGCAGCCTTCGTGTCGGCCCGGTAGCCTTCCGTCGACATCCGGTCCTGGACGGCATCGAGCTGGGCTTCGAGGATCGTGCGGTAGGAGCTCTGGGAATACGCCACCGGCGTCGAGGCGAGCAGTAGGAGGACCGGTACCATTACGACGAATCGCGGCATGCGCTTTCTCCTGGGTTACCTGTGATTTTGCTGCGGGGGCGATCCGCAGGAATATAGTCGGTTTTGAATCCCCGCCGTGCGCGAGCCGTCAGGGGAGAGCGGCCGATGTCAGGACGACCGCCGATCCATTCAACCGAGGAGAATCGATGATTCGTGTGACGATGGCATTCGCACTGATCGCGGCCATGGCGGCGGCGCCCGGGCCGGCGGCCGCCCAGGAGAGCGAAGAGGCCGCGGTGATGGCAGTAATCGAGGAGATGTTCGACGCTATGCGGGCCGGCGACAGCGCCGCCATGCGGGCGTTGCTGCACCCGACCGCGACCGGAGCCAGTGTGTCCCTTCGGGAGGGCGTCCCCACGCTGACCCGCGAAGAGTCGCTGGACGACTTCGTGCAGGCGGTCGGAACCCCGCACGAAGAGGTCTGGGACGAGCGGATCTGGGACGCTGAAGTGCGGGTCGACGGGAACCTGGCGACCGCCTGGATGAAGTACGCGTTCTACGCGGGCGACGAGTTCAGCCACTGCGGGGTCGACGCGTTCCAGCTCTTCAAGGGCGAGGACGGCTGGAAGGTCTTCCACATCGCGGATACTCGCCGTCGGGAGGGATGCGAGACGCCGGAGGGCTGATCCGGACATCCCACATCCCGGCGCTGCCGGAACGTCCGGAGCTCAGGGCACGGACGCCGGCACTTCCGACCACGTTCTGCTCAGCTTGCCGGTTCTGGGATCCCTGCCCGGCGGGATGGGCGACAGCTCGACGGAAACGTGGGGCAGCCCGTGGGCCTGCAGGTAGGATCGTACCCGGCGTGCCATCTCCTCCCACGCAGCGTCGCGGTCGGCTCCCTCGGAAAAGTTCACACGCAAGGACAGCAAGTCTTCGGCCGTCTTGACGATCTGGGTGCCCGGGCCGATCCCGGGAACGGAACCGAAGAAGCTGACGATCAGGGCCATGGGGAGGAGCGCCACCTCCCGGTCCCCGGACCGGAAGAAGAGCGTGTCGTGCTGCCGCCCTTCGACGTGTACCGCCGGTAGCGGGCTTCCGCACGGGCAGGGGTCCCGGCGCGCCGTCACCCGGTCGCCGATATCGTGGCGAATTACCGGCTGGGTGCGGTTCGCGAGATTGGTGACGAGAGCGGTGTGGCTGGTCTCGCCGGCGGGCACCGGGCGGAGTTCCTCGTCCACCGGCTCCAGGACGACCCAATCGGCGTTGACGTGGAGCCAGCCCTCCGGACACTCGAACCCGAGGGCCAGGAACTCCGAAGCCGCGTAGGAATCGCGCAGCGGACACCCGAACGCCGCCTCGATGCGGTCGCGAGCCGTCGGCTCGACCCATTCCGACACCGAGACCGCGAGGACGATGTCGAGGGAGAGTCGTCCCGCGAGCTGCTCGACCGCGAGGCAATCGAGGGCCGTCGGGTAGCCGACGAGCGCGGCCGGCTTCCAGTAGTCCAGCGAGCGGGCGATGCGCGTAACGGGCTTCTGGATCGAGAGCGTGGTCGAGCGGGCATTGGCAAAGGCCCCGAGCGGGCTCGGCCGCCGCACCATGGCCGCGCTGGCGTAGTGGCTGTTCGTCGCGATTACGGCAGCGACGCGACCGCCCCGGCGGCCCAGCCGGGCCGCCCCACGCGCGCCCAGCCACGGCATCCATCCGCGCGTGAGCCAGAGCGCCCAGTACACGTCCATCGCGAACTGGTCGTTCACGAATAGAGACTTCTTCCCGGCGACCCCCGAAGAGCGGCAGACGGAATAGCGACCCTGCCACGGGTGTCCCACGCGCGCGCGGTCCTGCATGTATTCCCAGACCGCCTCGCGCGTAATCGCCGGGTCGGTGACCGACTCGTCGAACCCTTCCACCCACTCCGCCTTGTTCACTGGAGGGAGGTCCGCGAGGCCAGCGCTCTCCGGGAGGCCGGACCAGTGGCGCCGATAGAAGGGGGTCCGCCGTGCGCGCGCGAGCATCTCGGCCAGTCGCCGATCCCGGCGCGAGGCGATCGCCGCCGTCCCGCCGGCACGGGCGCGCACGGCATCCCACGCGACCTGGGGCAATCGGGCTCTTCTTCCCATGGCGTCCCTGCGGAGGTATTCGTACGGAGACGAGAGAATACAAAAGCGAGTACTCTGGGGCGAGTGCACTTCGGCCACTCGAAGAGGAGGAATTCGATTGCAGTACCGGAGGCTGGGACGGTCCGGAGTCCGGCTGAGCGCGGTGGGTCTCGGCTCGTGGCTCACCTACGGCGGCGCGGTCGCCGAGACCACCGCACGCCGCTGCATCGAGCGGGCGCTGGAGCTCGGCGTGAACCTCATCGACACCGCGAACGTGTACGACCGCGGGAGGGCCGAAGAGGTCGTGGGGCGAGCCCTGTCGGCGTATCCCCGCGAAACGTTCGTGCTCGCAACGAAGGTGTACTTCCCGATGGGAGACGGTCCCAACGACCGGGGACTGTCGAGAAAGCACGTCTTCGAGCAGTGCCACCAGTCGCTGCGCCGCTTGGGTGTCGACTACATCGACCTCTACCAGTGCCACCGCTGGGACGAGGAAACGCCCCTGGAGGAAACCTGCGGGATCATGGACGACCTGTCCCGCCAGGGGAAGATCCTGTACTGGGGAGTCTCCGAGTGGTCGGCGTCCCAGATCCGCGGGGCGGTCGAGCTGTGCCGGGCGAGAGACTGGAGATCCCCTGCCAGCAACCAGCCGGAATACAATGCACTCCAGCGGTCGATCGAGCGTGAGGTGCTGCCGACGACCGACGAGCTGGGTCTGGGGAACGTCGTCTGGTCGCCCCTGGCCCAGGGGATCCTGACCGGGAAGTACCGTTCGCTCGCCAACATCCCGCAAGGCAGCCGGGCAGCCGGTCCGCAGAGCGGGTTCATGCGCCGCTACTGGCGCGCGGAGGTGCTGGACGCAGTCGCTCGGCTGGCTCCGCTGGCGGCGGAGGCCGGATGCTCGATGTCCCAGCTGGCGCTCGCATGGTGCCTGAGGCGTCCGGAGGTGACGAGCGTCATCGCCGGGGCGACTTCCACGCGGCACGTCGACGACAACATGGCCGCCGCGGATCTGCATATCGATCCCGGCGTGATCGAGCAGATGAGCCGCCTGCTGGAACCCGTCCAGGCGCCGACCATCTGATCACCGGGGGCTGGAAACGGCGGTTCGGCCGGGGTACCCTAGCGGTGCTACATGAGACTTCTGCGACACCACACTAGCAAAGCGGCAGGCTCCCATGCTCACCGTGCCATGCCGAGGATGTGCCCGAGAACCGCGTCAGGCGCAGCGCTCTGCGCAATTCTGGGAAGCGCCTTCGCGGCCCGCGCCCAGGAGGTGCCCGTTCCGGGCCCGGACACCGAGATCGTCGATCTCTCCTATGCGTTCGACGACTCGACGATCTACTGGCCTACGGCGGAGGCCTTCGCGCTGAATGTCGTGAGCGAGGGCGAGACGGAGGCGGGCTGGTACGCGGCCAAGTCCTTCTGCGCGGCGGAGCACGGAGGCACCCACCTCGACGCGCCGATCCACTTCGCCGAGAGCGGGCGCACCTCGGCCGAGATCCCGCTCGAGGACCTGATCGGAGAGGCGGTCGTGGTCGACGTAACCGCGGCTGCGGCCGCGGATCGGGATCTCGAGATCGGAGTCGACGCGTTCGAGGCGTGGGAGTCCGCCAACGGCTCGATTCTCGCCCGTGCCATCGTCCTCCTGCGAACGGGGTGGGGCGAGCGCTGGCCCGATCGGGAGCGCTACCTGGGGACCGCAGAGCGCGGCCAGCAGGCTGTGGCCGACCTCCACTTCCCCGGACTCTCCGAGGAGGGCGCGGCGTGGCTCGTCGGACGCGGGGTGCGGGCGGTCGGGATCGACACCGCCTCCATCGATCGGGGTCAATCGACGGAGTTTCGGGCGCACCGGGTCCTCGCCGCCGCGAACATTCCCATCTTCGAGAACTTGGCGAACCTCGATCGCGTCGTTCTGCGGGGCGCCACGGTCGTCGCGTTGCCGATGAAGATCGGGGGCGGCACCGGCGGGCCGCTCCGGATCGTCGCGCTTCAGCCCCTCTCCATCCCCGGCGCCTCCGGTGAGTGACGCCGGCGTCGTCGAGCGCCGCATAGCGGGGCTCACCGTGCGGATCGACCGGCTCCTCTGCGTCGGCTTCGGGGACTGCATCGAAGCGGCCCCCGAGTCCTTCGAGCTGGACGAGGAGGGCGTGGTGGTCTTCCGCTCGGAGGCGGACGCCGTCGAGCGGGAGCGGATCGTGCGCGCCTGCGCGGCGTGCCCGGTGGACGCCCTCACCGTCCTCGACGAGGACGGGAGCCAGCTGGCGCCGTGAGCGAGGATCCCGTGCCGCGCCGGATACGGACGTACCACGAGGTCGCCGATCCCGGAGCCGAGTCTGTCGTCGGTCAGGTGGTCGACCAGCGGCGGCGGCTCAGGGAGCGCCTCGCGGGAGTCGGGCGGTTGGTCGCGATCGGGAGCGGCAAGGGGGGCGTCGGGAAGAGCGCGATCAGCGCGAACGTGGCCGCGTCCTTGGCCGCGGGCGGCCGCGCGGTCGGCGCCCTGGACGCGGATCTCGACGGGCCGTCGCTGGCGCGCATGCTGGGCGCCCAAGGCGGCCTCCCGCGCGGCGACAGCGGCTTCCGGCCGGCCAGGGGGGTGGCTGGCGTGGGCGTCGTGTCGATGGACCTCCTGGTCG
>DASRVB010000138.1:0-4262 GCA_035687725.1 Gemmatimonadota bacterium | reverse complement strand
GGGTAGAGCCGGTACTCGAACGACGTGACGATGCCGAAGTTCCCGCCACCGCCGCGCAGGCACCAGAAGAGCTCCTCGCGCTCGCCGCCACCGGCGCGCACGACCTCGCCGTCGGCCGTCACGACCTCGACCGAGATCAGGTTGTCGCAGGTCCATCCGCGCTGCCGCGACAGGTAGCCGAACCCGCCGCCGACGGTGAGACCGGCGATGCCGGTCGTCGACACGAAGCCGATCGGCGCGGCGAGGCCGTGGAGCTGGGTCTCGCGATCGAGGTCGCCGAGCGTGCAGCCCGGCTGGGCGCGCGCGGTCCGCGCGGCCGGGTCGACCCACACGCCCTTCATCAGCGAGCAGTCGATCATGAGCCCGCCGTCGCAGACCGCGAGTCCCGCGATGTTGTGCCCGCCACCCTTGACCGACGACAGGAGCCCGTGCTGGCGCGCGAAGCCGACCGCGGCGGCGACGTCGGCCGTGCCGGTCGCACGCGCGATCAGGCCCGGACGGCGATCGATCATCGCGTTCCAGAGCGCGCGCGCCTCGTCGTAGCCGGGGTCGGCGGGGAAGAGGAGCGGCCCGCGGAACGCCGCGCGCAAGGCGTCGATCGCCTCGGTCGCGAGCGTGGTCGTGCCGCCGTCCAGCGTCTTCATATCCATCGTCGATCCCTCCTGATGGGCCGGAAACGTCGCGCGTCCGGCTGCGCGCAGCAATATTGCGCGCCATGAACGCCGATCCCCGCGACAAGAAGGCGACGCGAAGCGAGCCCCGCGGCGGCGACCCGTCGCTCCCCCCCAAACCCGTCTCCGCGAGCCGCGTCATGCTGGCGCTCCTCGCGACCCCCGAGTCGCGGAACCTCTTCGGAAACGTCCACGGCGGCTGGATCCTCCGGCAGGTAGACGAGGCAGCCTACGTCTCCGCCGCGCGCCATGCGGGGAACCACGCCGTGACCGCCTCGATCGAACGCGTCGACTTCCGCTCTCCTATCCGGATTGGCGATCTCGTCGAGCTCTCCTGCGAGGTCCACTGGGTGGGGCGCACGTCGATGCAGGTCGGCGTCCACATCGAGGCCGAGGACATCCTGACCGGCGAGGTTCGCCACACCAACACGTGCCTCCTCACCTACGTGGCGATCGACAAGAACCTCGAGCCCGTCCCCGTGCCGGGACTGATCCTGGAGACGGAGGAGGAAGAGCGGAACTGGCGAGCCGCCGAGAAGCGGCGGGAGAAAACGTAGGGGTCAATCCAACGGGATCGTTTCGAAGTCCATTTCTCTCGCCACCGCTGCCATGCGCCCGTCGTACGTCGCGATCGAGACGTGTTCGCCGAGTTCTCGCAGATACTCGGCCGTGGCGAGGTGAATGGCATCCAGTGCGCGGACTGGCATCTGGAACGGACGAGTCGCGCGTTCGAGAACTTCTTCTTCCATCTCGAGGACGGAGAGCCGCGCGAGCAGTAGCGACAGTCGCCCCCCGAGACCTGCCTTTCCGCGCGCGTGGAGCGCCGTCCATGCCTCCACCTCGAGCAGTCTGCTGGATACGAGCGGACCATCCCAAAGACTGGCTGGCGGTTTGCGATCCTCGGAGAGCAAATGGGCGACGAGAACCGAGGAATCCAGGTAGATCATCGGTCCGACCTAAGCTCATCGAGTTCTTTCAGGAGATCTGCCAGCGGTGCGACCGGTTCCCCCTGGGGAACCGGGCCGCCGCGAATCAGTGGCGGTCGAAGAGCTCCCTTCCTGACCAGATCCGCGAGCGCACTATCTCTCTCCCGCTCGGCGATTCTCTCGAGTCCTCTGCGCAGTACCTCGGACCTCGAAACGCCGAGCTCCGTCGAGAGGCGGTCGAGGCGCTCGCGCTCGGCGGTCGAGAGATAGACCTGGATAGGCTCGCGAACCTTGGCCATCTGGAATGCTCTCTCTCTAAGTGAATGTACTGATATTGCAACTGAATTCTATTCCAGCAGATCCCATTTGTCAACAGGGCCCAGGCGGGGGCGCGTCCGGTTGGGCGCCTCCCTGTCTCTTTGTATGCAAACCTTCCAGAAGAGGGCGGCACTACCCTCGGAGGTGCTCTGTAAATCGACTGGAACGTGGAGGAGAGACGAACATCTGAGATCGCCCGTAGATACATCCAACGCGATCACTTCCAATACATTTACAGAGCAGCGTGGAGGGGTTCCTCCGGATTCCCACAGTCGCGCGGCTCGGCGAGGGAAGGTCGACTCGGTCGCCGTCGACGGAAGAACCGTATCGGAGCATGGCGCCGGTCCAACGTGGGGACTATAAGAACGTGGGCCCAGGGAAAGAGACGAGCCGCCGACCGAAGGAGAAACGACCGATGACGAAGCACATTACAGGAACGCGAAACGAGTGGCTCGCCGCCCGACTCGAGCTGCTCGATGCGGAGAAGGAGCACACGCGGCGCGCCGACGAACTGGCGCGGCGGCGGCAAGAGCTGCCGTGGGTTCCGATCGACAAGGAGTATCGACTCGAGACCGAGGAGGGGAGCGCCTCGCTGGCAGACCTCTTCCGGGGACGGTCCCAGCTCCTCGTGTACCACTTCATGTTCGGTCCCGACTACACGGCGGGTTGCCCGGCGTGCTCGGCGATCGCGGACGGGTTCAACGGCTCTGCCGTCCACCTGGCCAACCACGACGTCATGCTGTGGGCGGTGTCGCGGGCGCCGATCGGGAAGCTCGAGGCGTACAGGCGGCGCATGGGCTGGACCTTTCCCTGGGCGTCCTCCCACGGCGGCGACTTCAACTTCGACTTCGAGACCTCGATCACCGAGGAGCAGCAGCGCGAGGGAGGCACCGAGTACAACTACCGGGTCGAGCCGCCGTTTGCCCAGCAGCCCGACGACGAGGGGTCGTCCAAGTTCGCGGCCATGACCGGAACCGATGGCGCCACGTACCAGCGCGAGAGGCCCGGCATGAGCGCGTTCGCGCTCGAGGGGGGCGTCATCTACCACACCTATTCCGCCTACGCGCGCGGACTCGACGTCCTCTGGGGCATGTACCAGTGGCTCGACCGCGCTCCCAAGGGGCGCAACGAGGACGGTGTGTGGTGGCTCCGCCATGACGAGTACGGCAAGGACTGAGCGAGCTTCCGAGCGAGCCTTCTTCGGCATCTCGGCGCTGCTCTTCGTCGCCAGCGCGGCGGTGACGATCGTCTGGAGCGCGTCCATGTCGGCGAGCGGCGGGATGCCGACGCCCGGCGGCACGTTGTCGATGGCCTGGATGCGGATGCCGGGTCAGTCGTGGCCGGGCGCCGCGGCCTCGTTCGTCGGGATGTGGGCCGTGATGATGATGGCGATGATGCTGCCGTCCCTGGTCCCGATCCTGTCGCGCTACCGGCAGGTCGCCGGCAGGACCGTCGAGGCGCGGCTCGGGTGGCTGACCGCGCTCGTGGGCCTGGGGTACTTCCTCGTCTGGACCCTCTTCGGAGCCGCGGTGTTTCCGCTGGGTGCGATGCTGGCTGCGGTGAGGATGGAACAGCCGGCGGTGGCCCGCGCGGTCCCGATCGCGGCCGGTGTCGTCTTCCTGATCGCCGGTTCCCTCCAGCTCACCGCGTGGAAGGCGCGTCATCTCGCCTACTGCCGGGATGCGCCCGAGCGCGGCCGCACTCTTCCGGCCGACGCCCGCACGGCCTGGCGACACGGCCTGCGCCTAGGTTTCCACTGCGGCCGCTGCTGCGCCGGTCTGATGGCGATCCTCCTGGTGACCGGGATGATGGACCTCCGCGCGATGGTCGTCGTGGCGGCGGCCATCACGGTCGAACGCCTGGCCCCGTCGGGGCCGCGCGTCGCAAAAGCCGTCGGGGTGCTCGCCATCGGAGCTGGATCGTTTCTGATCGCGCGAGCGATATGGCCCGGATGAGCATACCCGGTCCTCTATGAATACAATCGAGGCCCCCTCCGCGGGTTGCCGCGCCCCCAAGGCCCCGGCTACCTTAGGGCGCGTTCGGGCGGCCAATTTTCCCCCTGAATCGCCAGCTTTTTCGAGCCGCGGCACGGCTTCCAGCCCCGGTTCCCGATCGACGTCCATATCCCCGCAGGAGAGTCCATGAGCATCCGCATCCCCGGAGTCCGCAAGACCCCATCGACGATCCCGTCGGGGGGATCCTCGTCCGACAGGTTCCAGAGCTTCATCGCCGGGAAGTGGTCCGACTCGGAGACCGGCGCGAGCTACGAGAACATCAATCCCGCCGACACGAACGACGTCATCGGGAGCTTCCCGGCCTGCGGGCCGATCGACGTCGATCGCGCGGT
>DASRVB010000137.1:0-5291 GCA_035687725.1 Gemmatimonadota bacterium | reverse complement strand
CCGTGCGCGATCGAGCTGGGCGCCGAGTTCGTCCACGGTGACGCCCCGCTGACGCGGAAGATCCTGGACGAAGCCGGTGTCACGGTCGTTCCGCTGGATCCGGAGCAGTTTCAGGCAAAGGACGGCCGGATCGCGGCGGCGGATCCGTGGGAATCGATCGAGGCCGTCATGGCGGCGCTCGACGGAGAGCGTGAGCCGGACCGCAGCTTCGCCGAGTTCCTGCGAAGCTCCGACGCGGCGGAGTTCCGCCCGCGCGATCGCGAGCGGACGCTCGCCTTCGTCGAGGGGTTCTACGCGGCCGACGCCGAGCGCGTGAGCGAGCGCGGCCTGGCGGGAGAGGGAGCGGAAGGCGCCATGAGCGGGGGCCGCATCCCTGCCGGATACGACCGTCTCGCCGAGCGGCTCGCCGATGGCCTCGTCGGCCGGATCCGCTTCGGCCACCTCGTCAAGCGCTGCGGGTGGAGCGACGACGCGGTGACTCTGTCGGGCGCGGACGTCGCGGGTCGCGCGCGGTCGGAATTCACGGTCCGGGCGCGGGCGGCCGTGATCGCCCTGCCCCACGCGGTCCTGACCGCGCCGGCCGAAGCCGCGGCGTCGGTCACCTTCGAGCCGACCGTGTTCGGACTCGCCGACACGATGGCCGCAGTCGCGACGGGGGACGTCGTGCGTGTGGCGATCGCCACGGAGGCGTCACCGGGCGAGCTCCTCGGGATCCCGCCCGGGAGCTTCTTCCTCCACACGCCGGCCTGCGCCTTCAACGCCTTCTGGTCCGTCGAGCCGCCCGGATCGCCCGCCGTCGTCGCCTGGTCGGGCGGACCGCGCTCGCGGGCCCTGCCGCGAAGCCGCGACGCGAGACGGCGGGTGGCGCTGGAGATCCTCGAAGAGGCTACGGGTCCGGCCGGGGCAAGGGTGGCCGATCGGTCCGGCGCGGCCTTCAGCCACGACTGGGGGCGCGACCCTTACGCGCGCGGAGCCTATTGTTACAACGTGGCCGGCGGCGAGCCGCCGGAGCCGGTCCATACCGGAGCCCTGGCCTTCGCGGGCGAGGCGCTCGCGGGCCCTTCGCTCGGCACCGTCGAGGGCGCGCTCGAGACGGGCCGCAGCGCCGCCCGCGAGCTCATGGACCGCCTCGGATAGGGCACGCGATGCAATAGGCACGCGATGCAACGTTCCTTGGGGATGATCTGTCCCACGGCAAAACGCGCGTTCATCCCACCACGAGGAGACTCATGCGACGATCTGCGTTCGTCTTCCTGTTCTTCCTGTCGCTCGCATTCCCTTCGTTGGCAGCGGCACAACATGCGATCGCCTCGGCCTCCGCCGAATCCGATGTCGCCGCCGTCATGCAGGGACTCTCGTTTCCTGTCGAGATCGCCGACCGGGAGTCCGCACGGGAGCCCATCGGCGAGCGGCTCGACTTCCATCGCGTTCCCGGAGTCGCGGTGGCGGTCGTGCGGGAAGGAGAGCTTCGGTGGGCGCGTGGATTCGGCGTGAAGGAGGCCGGGTCACCCGACTCGATCCGGGCCGAAACGCTCTTCCAGGGGGCATCGATCAGCAAGCCGGTCACGGCGCTGGTAGCGCTTCGCCTGGTGGAGGAGGGAGTTCTCGGCCTGGACAGGCCGGTCAACGAGAGCCTGACTTCGTGGCGGATTCCCGAGAACGAGTTCACGGTCGGCCATCCCGTCACGTTGCGACAGCTCCTGTCCCACAGCGCGGGCACGACCAACGCCGCGGTGGGGATCTATGGCCCGGAGGAGCGGCGGCCGACCCTGCTGGAGGCATTGAACGGGACCCCGCCCTCCAAGGTCAGCCCGGTCCGGGTCGACTTCGAGCCTGGCACCCGCGCGCGCTATTCGGGCGGGGGCTACTCCGTCATCCAGCAGCTCGTGGTCGACGTGACCGGCGAGCCCTTTGCGCAAGCGGCGCGGCGGCTCGTGCTCGATCCCCTCGGCATGCGCGAGAGCGGCTTCCATCAGCCGCTGCCCGACTCGCTCGCTTGGGCCGTATCGACCGGTCACGGCGGTGACGGCCAGCCGATCCCCGGGCGGTGGTGGACGTTGCCGGAGATGGCCGCCGGCGGGCTCTGGTCCACGGCGCCCGACCTCGCGCGCCTCGCGATCGGGCTCGTGTCGGCCTGGCGCGAAGAGGAGGGAGCCCTCCTCGCACCGCAGCTCGCACGCGAGATGATGCGCGATCAGATCGACGGGTTCGGGCTGGGTCTCATGGTGGATCGGCCGGGTGGCGAGCTCAGGCTGACGCATACCGGATCCAACGACGGCTATCGCGCGATCGTCGTCGTCTATCCCGAGCGGGGCGATGCGATCGCGGTCATGACGAATGGCGATCGAGGGGATGCCCTGCGTGACGAAATCGTGCGCGCCGCCGCCCGGGAGCACGGGTGGCCCGGGTACGAGCCGACCGTGCGGCGGGTGGCCGAAGTCGATCAGGAAACGCTCTCCTCGCTGGTCGGGACGTACGATTACGGAGGAGGCTATCGGACGGTCATCACGCTGGAGGAAGGCCGCCTATGGGCGCGCCTGGGGGACGGCCCGGCGTGGGAGCTCTTCCCCGAAACCGAATCGCGCTTCTTCTCCCTCGGCGGTGCGACCTATACCTTCGTGCGCGACTCCGCCGGTACGGTCACCGGAGTCGAGGCCGACGTCGGCGCCGGCCGCCCCTTCGAGGGCAGGAAGACCTGACGTCTACTCCGCCCTCACCGCGACCGTCTCCACGTCGACCGTCAGCTCCTCGAGCGTCTGCTCGATCTCCGGCCGCATGTCCGCCTGGTACCGCCCGCCGAGATGGGTCGCGAGGAACTCCTCGATCTTGGCAAACATCGCGAGGTTGTTGTCCTCGTTGGCGAAGCCATGGCCCTCGTTGGCGGCCACCAGGTACTCGACGGGCTGGTCCTTGTCGCGGAGCGCGACCACGATCTGGTCGGATTCCGCCTGCTTGACGCGCGGGTCGTTGGCGCCCTGAATGACGAGAAGCGGCGCGGAAATCGCATCCGCCGAGTTGAGCGGCGACTGAGCCTGCATCCGCTCGACGTCCGCGGGGTCGTTCAGGTCCCCGACGCGCACTGCGAAGAGCTTCTGCATCGGCTTCCAGTACGGCGGGATCGAGTTCAGCAGCGTGATGATGTTCGACGGCCCCACGATGTCGACGCCCGCGGCGTAGAGATCGGGGGTGAACGCGAGACCGGCCAGCGTCGCGTACCCACCGTACGAGCCGCCCATGATCGCGACCTTCTCGGGGTCGGCGATCCCCTGGTCGAGGAGCCACTGCACGCCGTCGGTGATGTCGTGCTGCATGGTGCCTGTGCCCCACTGCTCGTTCCCCAGGTTCAGGAACTCCTTCCCGTAGCCGGTCGAGCCGCGGAAGTTCGGCATCAGCACCGCGTAGCCGCGATTGGCGAGGAACTGAGCGAAGCCGTCGAACCCCCAGACGTCGCGTCCCCAGGGACCGCCGTGCGGCATGACGACGACCGCCAGGTCCTTCGCTTCGACACCTTGCGGGACGGTCAGGTAGGCGGGGATCTCGATGCCGTCCCGCGCGGTGTAGCGCACGGGCCGCATGCCGGCCATGTGCTCGGTCGGGACCTCGGGCCTCGTCCGGTACAGGAGGTCGGCGTCGCCGGTCTCGCGGTCGTAGACATAGGTGGAGCTGGGATCCACGTCGGAGTCCACCGCGACGAGCACCATGCGGTCGTCCTCGGTCATGGAGCGGAAGCCGTATTCGCCCTCCGGCAACGCTTCCCGGACCCGCTCGAGATCGCGCGCGAACGCGTCGTCCTTCGGGTAATACCGCGTGCGGTCGCCGAGGTACGACGTCGCGATCAGCTCTTCGGTGGCGTTCGAGAAGATCGCCTCGCCGAAGTCCACCTCTCCTTCGGGGTCGACCTCAACGACCTCGGTCTCTCCGGTCTCGACGTCCATGAGCTCGAGCCGGATGAGATCTCCTTCGCCCTTGTTCGTCTGCAAGTAGACGCGCCGGCCGTCCTTGTGGAAGCGGTCGGGGAAGCACGACTCCTGCTCGTTGCACGTGTAGATCGTCGTCAGCGTCGATCCGTTGACGCGCAGAATTTCCCATCCGCCCTCCTCGGTCTGGCGGATGCCGAGGCGGAGGTTTCCGTCGAGATCGGCCGCCCACTGCGCGACGTTCTGGTCGTTCTCGAGGACGAGTTCGCGCTCGCCGCTCAGGATGTTCAGTCGATAGACGTCGTGGACGGAGGCGTCGCGGTCGTTGAGCCCCACCAGGATGTGCGCGGGATCGTTCTCGGACACCGCGTAGATGGCCGCGCGGACGTTCTCTAGCGGCGTGAGGTCGCGCGCCGCGGGCACCTCCATGCCCTCCGCGGGAGCCGCGCTCGGGTCGACCGCGTAGACATGGAAGTTCTCGTTCCCGCCCTGGTCCTGGACGAACAGGATCACCTTCGAGTCCCGGCTCCAGAAGTACCCCTGGACGGGGCGCAGCGAGTCGGCGGTCATCGGGCGGGCCGCCTCGAACGCCTCGTCGATCGCCTTGACCCAGACGTTCCGGATCCCGTCGAGCGGCTTGACGAACGAGACCCAGCGGCCGTCGGGCGAGAGCTGGCCGCCGGAGATCTCGGGATTCCCGAAGAAGATCTCGCGGTCGATCAGAGGCGGAAGCGCGTCGAGATACGGAAGCTCCTCGGCGCTACCGGACACGGTGGCGGTCTCGATGGCCTGCGCGCGAAGGAGCTCCGGTTGAAGCGTCGACGCGCTGGCGAGCAGGGAAAAGAACAGGATCGGGATCGGTCGGGGCATCGTTTCACCTCAGAGGAGGGGAAGTGTGATCAGTCCAATCTACCGCGCGGGGGTGGCCGAAGCCGCTCGAAGGCGGTATACTGTGTTCGCTTTCAGGAAACGGGTTCAAGAGAACGAACGCTCGAATCGACGCGCCGGACTCTCGACGGAACACCGAAGAGAGCGGCGCTTTTTTCATGCGTAGCGCCCGAAGCCCTGGAAGGCCCCGGCAAGTGGCCGGGGACCTCATGTTAGACGACAAAGGAAGAACAAAAAGATGGCTAAGGGCAAGGTAAAGTGGTTCAACGACGCGAAGGGCTTCGGCTTCATCGAGCAGGAAAACGGCGGGCCGGACGTCTTCGTCCACTTCTCGGCGATTTCCGCTGAGGGCTTCAAGTCCCTGAGCGACAACGACGAGGTCGAGTACGACGTCGAGCAGGGCCCCAAGGGCGCCCAGGCGACGAACGTCAAGCGCCTTTCGTCGAGCTCGATGTAAAGAGCGCGACCCCCGCGGCACTCGCCGCG
>DASRVB010000136.1:0-4221 GCA_035687725.1 Gemmatimonadota bacterium | reverse complement strand
GTGCCCGGCGCGGACGCCAACGTGCGGATCGCCTTCGTCCCGACCGGCGAGCGCTTCCGCGTCCTCCTCGCGGCGCCCCAGGCGGAGGGCGCGCTCCATCTCGCGGCCGCCCCCGGCGACACGGCGAGCGGCGAGATCGTGGGCGCCGACGACGCCGACCTCCTCGTCCTTCCCGACGGGCTCGGGATCCACAACCACGCCTTCTCGACCGCCGACTACCGGGTCGCCGTGCCGCTCAGCATCGCGCGGATCGACGTCCGGGTGGCGGGCCGCGTCGTGTGGTCCGGTCCGACGGCTTCTCTCCCGGCCGGAGGAACGCGGATCGACCTCGCCGCCGACCTCTCCACCTCCCAGCGATGAACATCCGATCCCGGAGGCACCCATGATCTCCATGCGCGCGCTCGCCGCCCTCACCTCGCTCTGTGCCCTCGCCGCGTGCGGATCCACCATTCCGGAAGCGACCTCGCCGGAGCTGACGCCGAATCCCTCCGCCGACGGCGGCGCGATCCGTGGGACCGCCTGGGTCCTCGCCCACATCGACGGGGGCACGCCTCTCGGCGAGGCGCCGATCACCCTCCTCGTCGAAGAGACGACCGGGGGCGGCTTCTCGGGCTGCAACCACTACGGCGGGGTACCGGTCGTGACGGAGGAGACGTTCCGTTTCGACGACCTCGTCGCCACCGTCATGGCCTGCGTGGATGGCCGGCTGATGGAGCAGGAGAGCGCGTACATGGACGTCCTCGCGAAGGATTCCGCCTGGGAGATCGAGGGAGACGATCTCGTCCTCCGCGGAGAAGGCGGCGCAACGCTCGTGTTCCGCCCGGCGAGCGACTAGCGGGTCGGGCCAGATCGTCTCCTCTCGACCCAGTGCTTGACGACGAGGGCGCGGGCTTCGGCGGGATCGATGGCGAGCGCGCGATCGGCGTTCTCGAGCGCGGCGGCGTCCTGCCCCGCACGCGCGTACCCCTCGGCGAGGCCCGCGAGCGCGCGGGCCGAGCCGGGGAGCGCGAGGACCGAGACCCTGAGGAGCTCGACCGCATCGGCGGCCCGTCCGGCCTCGATCAGGCGGAAGCCGGCCGCGTTGAAGATCCCGCCGCTGCGCGCGCGGGCGCGCGTAGACGCTTCGTCGTCGCCCGCCGGGGGCGGGTTCCGGTGCCAGGCGGCGACGACCTCCGCCACCCCTGCGGACTCGACCGCCGCCAGCAGCGAGTCCACGGGGCCCGAGCGCAGCGGCGGAATCATGGCGTGGAGTCCGAACCGGATCCGGACCTCGTCGTCGATGATCGAGACCAGCGGGTCGAATCCTGCGTTGAAGGCGTTCCCCCCCTCGATGCCGAAATCGCGCCGGTCGATCGTCAGCTCGCCGGTGAACCCGACCCGCGCGTTCCCCTTGCCGTCGACCATCGGCGCGTAGGCCGGCCGGAACGGGACCTCGATCTGGCGCGTGACCCCGTGCATGACGAGCGGTCCGCGGGCCACGAACCCATCGCCGCGTTTCACGACTTCCTCGGAGACGAACGTGATCAGAGGGTACGCCTCGGCGTCGAAGAAGTCGCCGCTCCGCAGGTGGTCGTCCCGGGTGTCGTTCCCGGTGTCGAGGCTCGCGGTCCGGAACGCGACCGCGATCGTCCCCCGCTCGGGGCTCTCGGGGCCGATGAGGGCGGCGTCCCACTCCGCGAAACGGCCCTCGACCTCCATCAGCCGCAGGTACCGCACGGAGAACTCGACGCTGGAGTGGGCCGGGTCGAGGCGATAGAGACGACCCTCGAGTGGAGCCGGAGGCCGCGACGCGATCGCGCCGGTACCGACGCCCAGCGCGAGGGCGACGACGATCGGGGATGTCCGCATGGCGCGATTATCCGCGCGGGCGGGTCACTCCGTCGAGGGATTCGCTGCAGGACGAGGGGAGGCCCGGCGAGCCGCTAGATGGAGCGCCCGAGGCGCGCCTCTACCAACGATCGGTAGGTGCGGCTCAGCTTCAGCTCGGTCCCGTCGGCGAGGAGCACGGCGAAGTCGCCGTGGAAGAGGCGCTGGAACTCGACCACGCGGTCGAGGTTCACGATGGTGGAACGGTGGACCCGGACGAAGCGGCGTCCCAGATCCGTCTCGAGGCGCGCCAGCGCATCCCGCACGACGTAGGTCCGCGGACCCGCGTGGACGACGACGTAGTAGTTGGCCGCTTCGATCCAGTCGATCCGTTCGACGGGCAGGAGGATCGATCGCTCCCCGTCCTTGACCACCAGCCGCTCGACCGCGCCCCGGTCGTCGCGCTGCCTGGCAGGCTCCTCGGGTGAGTGCGGTGGAGATCCGCCCTCCGCCAGCAGCGCCGAGACGCGCTCGGCGAACTCGGCGAGCATGCGCCGGCTCTCGACCCGCGAGCGCGCCCGGTGCAGGGCCTCGCCGAAGCGGCGGTCCTCGAAGGGCTTGAGCAGGTAGTCCAGCGCATGGAGCTCGAATGCCTCCACCGCGTGGGCGTCGTAGGCGGTCACGAAGACGATCGCCGGCGCCCGCTCCGGCCCGACCGCGCGCAGCACGTCGAGGCCGCTCATCCCCGGCATCTGGACGTCCAGGAACACCACGTCCGGCGCCCGCGAGCGAATGGCCTGGATGGCCTCGCGTCCGTTCCGGCACTCCGCGACCAGCTCGACGCCGGGATCCTCCTCCAGGAGCTCGACGATCCGCTCCCGCGCCAGCGGCTCGTCGTCCACCACGACGGCGCGCAGCGGCGCCATCACCCCACTCCGCCGGCGCTGCGGAACGGGAGCTCGAGCCGCACCTCGAACCGGCCCTCCGCCCGCCGCGCTTCGAGCTGGTGGTCGGGCCCGTAGAGGGCCTCGAGACGCTGGCCGAGGCTTCCCAGGCCGATCCCACGGCCGACCTCCTGCGGGCCCGTAGCCGGCGCCGGGAGGTCGTTGACGATCGACAGCTCCATCCGGCCGTTCGCCCGCGACGCCGCGATCCGCAGCGTCCCTGGCTCCTCGAGCCACGCGATGCCGTGGCGGATCGCGTTCTCGACGAGGGGCTGGAGGATCAGGTTCGGCACGCGGGCGTCGAGCGTGTCGGGATCGATCGCGAAGTCGACCTCCAGGCGATCCCCGAACCTCGACTGCTCGATGTCCAGGTACAGGTCGATGTACTCGAGCTCCTCGCGGAGCGTGATCTCCTGCGCCGCGTCGCGCTCGAGCGAAAGGCGGAGGAGATCGCTGAGCCGCGCGATCATCTCTCGCGCCCGCGCCACGTCCCGGCCGACGAGCGTAGAGATCGCGTGCAGCGTATTGAACAAGAAGTGGGGATGGACGCGCGCGCGCAGCGCCGCGAGCCGCGCCTCCGAGAGCTGCGCGGTGAGGCGCGACGCGTCGACCTCGCGCTGGCGCAGCCGCGCGGCGTAGGTCACCGCGTGAGCCGCGCCGACCACCGCCCAGTAGACGAGGAACGAGACGTTGAACCGTCCCTGGACGTAGACCCAGTACATCTCCGCCCAGGGACGGTCCTCGAGCCGGTAGGGACTCACCGCCTGCGTCCACGCGAGCCACAGGGCGAGGTGCGCGAGCGCGAAGCCGGTGCCCGCCAGGGCGTGGATCGGAACGGCGCGCGCCAGCCGGCCGCGTTCGATGGGGAACGCGCGGGCCAGCCACACGATCGCCGGCGTGAAGAGCGCCCACACGAGCCAGACCGGCGCCACCCACCACGCGACCTCGAGGAACCCCGCTTCGTCGTGCCCCATCGAGCGCGACGCGACGTAGACCTGGCTCGCCGACACCAGCGCCACCAGCGACCACAGCAAGACGACCGCGACGATGCGGATCATCCCGACTCCTCGGCGCCTCTCGCGCCCTGCCTTCTTCTGCGATGCGAGCCCATGCCGTTTGGCAAGATCGCCCTCCCGGACGCGATCGACGAGGACGCTGGATCGCGACTTCGTCGAGATGTTGGGCCACGTTGTGCGCCGAGGGAGCTGAATACATCGTCGTCCAACAGGCCTCCCGTCCCTTCAAGCGGGGCTTCGCCGAACCGCAGCAGCCGCCTCTTCGAGGTGCCGCAGAAGGAGCGCGCGCGCCGCATCCGTCGCGCCCGACCGCAGGGCCTCGAGGATCCGACGGTGCTCCGCCACGTACCGCCGCGGGACTGCGGGATCGTGCGCGCGATCGACGGCGATCAGCGCGAGCCGCAGCTCTCCCAGGGCGCGGCGGTGGAGCTCCGACATGCGCGGGCTCGCGAGCC
>DASRVB010000135.1:0-23017 GCA_035687725.1 Gemmatimonadota bacterium | reverse complement strand
ATGCTGCGCTTCGAGCGCCGATACATAGGCCGCGTCGTTCATCCCGGCATTGGGATTGGCCCCTCGTACGACGAGGTTGCGAATTACGATCCCGCTGCCTCCACGGATCTCCAGATGGTACCGGTTGCGGGGCCAGTTGCGGTCGAAGCCGGGTGGTGGGGTCGCGCCGCTGCCGGTGCTATTCGCAAAAAGGAGCGCACCATTGCCCTCTATGGTGAGGTTCTTGCGGCCGACGAGGCGAACGATCCCCTCGACTCGATACCTGGCGCCCGCAGGGAGCTGGATCACCGACCCGTTGGGAACGCTCGCCAGATACGAGTTGAGTGGACCGGTGACATCCCAAGTTCCCGTTGCGTCGATTGCCTTTAGACCTGTGCCCGTACTGGGAGGAGGAGGGGGCAGCACTTCGAGAGTCACCGGAACAGATTGATTCCCCGCGATTGATTCGAACCGAATGGAAGCCTGATAGGATCCCGGCTCGAGTGCCTGCCGCGAAGCGGTGACGGTTATCAATTTGTACTGCCCTGCCGCTAAGCGACCGGTCCTGGGAAGGGACAGCCAACCCTTTGACGGCCGTGCGACCCAATCGAATCCTCTGTTCGTGTCGTTATGAATCAGGAGGAGCAGCTCAGTCGTAAAGTCTCCAAATTCGAGTGAGCTCGGTGTGATCTGCAGGCCCGAGGAGGCCGGGTCGAGGTTTCTGAAGGATGGATTCGTAGGGCCGTCATGGTTACAGGCTGCGGAGACGAGGACGAGCATCACAATTATGGTTGTGTGAACCGAGAATCGATTCATGACTCCCTTTTTGTGTGTGTAATCGTGTCGTAGCTATGATCATCACGATGAACCGCCCGGAGGCGGATTCTGCAAAGATCTTTGATAGGCTGAGAGGGATGGTCTTGGACGGACAGCGATGCTGGGTGGATATTTTACGTTAACTATGGAAGAAAGACAATGCCTCGGCCAGGTTCGACGACAGCATGGTCCTGAACCAAGGCCTCCGTACGGTCCCCTTGCGAGGACCGTACGCAGTCTCCTAGAACCATCTTGGAAACCAGTGTGGAAATGGTGGGCCTGGGTAGAGTCGAACTACCGACCTCACGCTTATCAGGCGTGCGCTCTAACCACCTGAGCTACAGGCCCAAGGAGTCTTCCCGGCGGGAGAACAAAATACCCCCCGTCGATGACAGGCGCTAGAAGAAGTCCTCGTACTTCTGTGGATCGATCCCCACGCGGCGGAGGGCGTTCTTGACCGCCGGCTTGTCGTAGCTGCCGGCGGCCTTCACGAAGCCAACCGCGGCCGCATCGGCGTTCACTGTCCGCAGGCCGTGAGCCTCGGCGTGGACCTCGGCCGCCTCCCGCGCCCGGCGCTCGTGATCCTCGCGGATGCGCCGGTCGAGCTGCAGGAGGAGCTTGCGGAACGAATCCTCGGCGCGGGGTTCCCAGTCCATCGCCATGGCGGAAATCTACCGCCCGGGGTCCGGATCCGCCGTCCCAGTCGTGTCCTGCCGCCGTTCGGCCCACCCGCCACCCCGCGACTCGACCCGCTAGACCGGGGCCTTGACGATCGTTAGCATTAAGGCCGTCCGCCGTCCTCGGCCCTCAACCGGAGGTTTCCCCTGCGCGCGTCGACGTTGGTGCTCCTGCTCCTCGCCCTGCTGACCGCGGCTCCGGCACTCGCCCAGGAGCCCGCCGCGGGCGACACCCTCGAGGTCCTGCCGGACGATCACCCGCTCAGACCCCAGCCGCCGCCCGGCGTCGGCCCGGGTCCGCTCGCGTTTCTCGGGCGAATCCTCTTCGCGCCCGTCCGCATGGCGGACGTCGCGCTGAAGGGCACGACGGTCGTGATCGAAGAAGAGGCCGGCGGCTTTGCGGCCGGCCTCTCCGACCGCCCGGATGCACCCCAGGAAGCGAAACACCTCGGCTTCCGCGCCGGGTCGATCGGCACCCGCTCGGGCTTCGTCGGCGGCGGATTCACGTATGACCTGTTCCCCGGCTCGGGCGGTCTCACCGCCGGCATAAGCGCCGCGGTGACCAACCGGCTGTATCAAGAATACTCCGCGTTCGCCGGCTGGAACGATCCCGACGACGCGCCGTGGCTCCGCGTCACCGGCTATTACGACGTCGACCACATGAACGAGTTCTGGGGCATCGGCCCCGACACGGACGAGGAGGACGACGAGTCCGGGTTCTCGTGGGAGCGCTGGGGAGGCGTAGCGGCCGCGGGTCTGCCGCAGGGCTGGGTCGTCAACGGCGAGGTGCACGCGGCCTACGAGCGGTCATTCTTCTACGAGACCTACGACGACAATCAGCGCAACACCGTCGACCACTTCGTGGGAACGCCCGGCGTCGACCTGCCGCAACAGGAGCTCTGGAGCCCGGGCGGCACGGTCCGGCTCGACCTCAGGAACAGCGCGGGGCACCCCACGCGCGGCCTCATGCTCGAGGGCTCCGGGTCGGTCTGGCGCTCGGTCGACGACGAGCTGCCGTTCGACTGGACACAGTACGGCGGACGGCTCCAGGCGCATCTACCGCTCGGGAGCGACTGGCACATTATCAGCGTCGGCGGCGGCTTCGAGACCGTCGAGCCCGAAGACGACGACTCGGTGATCCCGTTCGCCTACCTGCCCGACCTCGGCGGCTCGCGGCGCCTCCGCGGCTATCCGTCGTGGCGCTTTACTGACCAGGCAGTGGGCTGGGCGACCGCCGAGTACCGCTACCGAATCTGGGAGGAGCACACCTGGCGGGCGACCCCCGGAGTCCTCGAGGCCGCGCTCTTCGCCGACGCCGGCAACGTCGCTCCCGAGGTGGGAGACCTCGACACCGAGGACCTCAAGACCTCCTACGGGCTCGAGGTGCGGATGTTCCTCAAGGACAGCGCGCTGTTTCGCCTCGGCTTCGCGTACAGCGACGAGGGGACCCGCGTGAACCTGGCCACGGGCGGTTTCTGGTGATCCGCTTCGCGAAGGCCGCCTCGTCGCCGGCACTCGCACCCGTCATCATCACGGCCCTTCTGGGGACGGCCTGCGCGAGCGCGAACGTGCGGCCCTGGCAGTACGAGCCCCAACCGCTCGCCGACACACTTGCGATCGCCGAGCCCGCGGAGGTCGCTCCGACCGTGGTGTACGAGCAGATCGCGTACGCCATGCTCCTGCCGCTGTCGGTCGGAGGCGGCGGACCGGCCTGGAACGCGGACCCGTTCGACGAGGTCGTGAACTCCACCTGGTTCACCAACCGCAACGCGGCCCGCGCGCTGACCCCCGCGGAGATTGCTCGCGGACCGCACGCGGGAGACGGCCCGGACCAGTCGGGACCGGCGCAGGTCACGAGCATGAAGTCCGAGGGCGTCAACGTCGGATTCTTCATGCGCGACGCGAGCGGTGCCCGCTGGCTGGTCAAGTTCGATCCGCCGGACTATCCGGAGATGGCGAGCGGGTCCGACGTGCTGGCGACAAACCTGGTCTGGTCGGCCGGTTACCACACACCCGAGAACTATGTCTTCTACCTCGATCCCTCGAACCTGACTCTGCGGGAAGGCGTGGAGCTGGAGATGGTCGAGGACGGCGTGGTGGTCGAGTACGAGGTCGGCGCCAACGAGCCCGACGAGCACGAGCTGACGATGGACGTCTTCCTGCGCTTCATCGAGCGCTATCCGCGCGACTCCCAGGGCCGGATCCGGACGCTGGCCAGCAAGTTCCTGCCGGGGATCCCCAAGGGGCCCTTCGGCTGGAAGGGGACGCGGCCGGACGATCCCAACGATGTCATCCCCCACGAGAACCGCCGGGAGCTTCGGGGCTACTACGTCGTCGCGTCGTGGCTCAACCAGGTCGACACCAAGGAGGGGAACACCCTCGACATCTTCCGGGCGCACGCAGGGAGCCCCGACGAGGGCGCGCGCTTCGGCCATCTCGTTCACTACATGCTCGACAACGGCGCCTCCATCGGCTCGGGCGGCGTGCATCCCCATCGCCCGCGGCACGGCAGCGAGAACGACTTCGACATGCAGGCGATCTCGCTTCGCCTGATCAGCCTCGGCGCCTACGAGCGCCCGTGGCAGGACATCGAGGACACGGGCCACCCCGAGGCGATCGGCTGGTTCGCGGCCGAAGGGTTCCACCCCGGCAAGTGGAAGCCGAGCATCCCGAACCCGACGTTCGACGCGGTCGACGACCGCGACGGCTATTGGGGCGCGAAGCTCGTGATGTCGTTCACCGACGAGCAGCTGGCGGGCGCCATGGAAGCGACCGAGTGGTCGGATCCCGCCGCCCGGTCCTACATCCTGACGGGCCTCAGGGGGCGTCGTGACGCGATCGGCCGCTACTGGTTCGCGCGGGTCTCGCCTCTCGACGACCCGCGTGTCGAGGGGGGAGCGATCGCGTTCGACGACCTGTGGACCCGGCACTTCGGCGGGCCGGCGCAGTACCGCTATGACTTCGACGGCGCCGGCGAGGGAATCGCCAGCGAGCCCCGGGTGTCGTTGCCATCCGGCCTCGCGCCCGACGACGGCGGACGGGTGCGGGTGCGCGTCTGGCGCAGCAGGCCGGAGGGGACCGGGTGGGCCCCACGGCCGGCGACGATCTGGCTCGAAGAGAGCGGCGGGACCTGGCGCGTAGCCGGCGTTCGCTACTGAGCTCGCACGGCGGGTCGCGGCGGGAAGCGAGGGAGGAGGAAGTGAGCGTGACGAGATTCGCGGTCCTGATCCTGGCCCTGGCCGCCGGCGGCGGCTGCGCCTCGTATCCGAACATCGAGCCCTGGGAGTACGAGCCCCGCCCGATGGCGGACACGCTCGCGATCGCCGAGCCCGAAGAGACCAGCGAGAGCCTGATCTACAACCAGGTGCACGGCTTCGGCGAGGCGGTCGCGCGCGGATTCAACCTGAAGCGTCGGTCGAGCGGCCCGCCGCCCGCCTGGAACCCCGACCCCTTCGACGAAGTCATCAACTCCACCTGGTTCACGAACCGAAACGCCCGTCGCGCGCTGACCGCCGAACAGATCCGCCGCGGGCCACAGACCGGCACGGGCCCCGTCGCTCCCCTGACCGTGACCTCGATCAAGGCCGAAGGAATCTCCCCTGGCTTCAACGTCACCGACGCCGAAGACCAGCGCTGGATCTTCAAGTTCGACCCGCCGGACTACTGGGAGCTCGCCAGCGGGGCCGAGGTCGTGGCCACCAACCTCTTCTGGGCGGCCGGCTACTACACACCCGAGAACTACATCCACTACTTCGATCCAGACGACCTGGTCCTGGAAGAAGACCCCGAGGATCCGCTCACGGCCCCGTTCGTCGAGGATTCCGTCATCGTCGCCTACTCGACGAATCCGGGCGACGGCGAGCAGCTGCTGACGCTCGACGTCTTCCGGCGCCACGTCCTGGACCGGTATCCGACGACGCCGGATGGCCGGATCCGGGTGCTGGCCAGCAAGTTCCTGGAGGGCATTCCCAAGGGGCCGTTCGAGTATCTCGGTGTCCGAGCCGACGATCCCAACGACGTCATCCCCCACGAGCACCGCCGGGAGCTACGGGGCCTATACCCGATGGCCGCGTGGCTCAATCACACGGACATCAAAGCGGGCAATTCGCTCGACATGTTCATCGTGAGCCCGCGCAGCCCCGAGGGCGAGGATGCACCACAGATCGGCTTCGTTCGACACAACCTGATCGACTTCGGGTCGGCCCTCGGCTCCTCCGCGGTGCGGCCCCACACTGCACGGCACGGCGTCGAGTACCAGTTCGACGCGGGCGCGATCCTGCTGCGGACGCTGACGCTCGGCGCCTACGAGCGGCCCTGGCAGGACATCGACGAGGGCGACTACCCGCCTTCGATCGGTTACTACTCAATCGACAACTACTTCCCCCATGACTGGCGCTCGAATTCCGTGAACACCGCGCTCATCAACCGCACCGCCCGGGACGGGTACTGGGGCGCCAAGCTCGTGATGTCGTTCACCGACGCGCAGCTGGATGCCGCCGTCGCGGCGGGGCAGTACTCGGACCCCGCGGCCGTGGCGTATCTGCTGCGGGGCCTCAAGGAGCGCCGCGACGCCACCGGCCGCTACTGGTTCCACCGAGTCTCCCCGCTCGACGCCCCACGCGTCGAGAGCGGGGCGCTGGCCTTCGACGACCTCTGGATCCGGCACTTCGGAGGGCCCGCCGGCTATCGCTGGCAGTTCGATTACGACCCTGCCGACCCGGACATCGAGGTGGGCGGGACGGCGGTCCAGGCCTCGATCCCCCTCCCCTCGCCGGTCGGGCCGCTGGACGCCGATCCCGACGACGACGAGCGGTACGCGGAAGTGAACGTGTGGAAGGTCTTCGGTGACGGCGAGGAAGCTCCCCGCCCGGCGACGTTCTGGCTGGACTGGAACGCGGACAGGCGGACCTGGAGGGTGGTGGGCGCCCGCTACTGACTCCCGCCGGGCACCGGGTTGCTTGCGCCGCGGCCGATCAGGATCCAGGTGCGCATCTCTCCGACCCCCTTCACGTCGATCTCGCCTCGCTCCCGAAACGTGTACCGATTCGCCAGCCGCTCTTGGACCGCGCGGGTGACCTGAATCTCGCCCGGCAGGCCGTGCGCCTGCATGCGGCTGGCGATCGTCACTGGCATACCCCAGAGGTCGTAGTAGAGCTTCTTCTCCCCGATCACACCCGCAACTACTGGGCCGGTGGCGATGCCGATCCGCACCTGGACCTCGATGTCGCCCTCGCGGGACGCCACGCGGTCGCGCATCGCGAGCGCGGCGTCGGCGATCAGATCGACGTGGTTTTCGACCGGCAGCGGAACTCCGGCCACGGCCATGTAGCTGTCGCCGCTGGTGCCGATCTTCTCTACCCCATGCTCCTCGACGATCCGATCGAACTCCGTGAACAGACGATTCAGGAGGCCCACCAGTCTCCGCGGGTCCAGGCTCGAGCTCAGGTTCGTGAAGTCGACCAGGTCGACGAACATGATGGTGGCTTCCGCGAACGCGTCTGCGATGGGCCCGTCCTCCGCCTTGAGCCGCTCGGCGATCGGCTCGGGAAGGACGTTCATCAGGACGCGCTCGCTCCGGGCCCGCTCGTCTTCGGCGTCCCGATGGGCTAGCCACTCGCGCCGCGAGAAACGCTCGATCGAATAGCTGCCGAACATGCCGAGGATGACCGCCGCCACCAGGAAGAAGACGCTGTTCAGGTACTCCCACCACTCGGTGCCGCCCTGCATCGCGCTCCAGACCATCCACGCCGCCACGACTAGGAACGACACCAGCGTCGCCGTCTGGAACCGCAGCCGAAACATCGAGTGCGCGGCCAGGATGACGAGCAGGAGTCCGGCGAAGTACCGTACCGCGACGACGGCCGTAGCGAGCGTCATCATGCGCAGGATTCCCGCCGCCGCCGCGAGAATCGCCAGGCAGACGAACGCCTCGCGACCTGCGAGGCGCAGCGGCGCAAAGGTAGCCGCCAGGGCGAGTCCGAAGACCGCCGCGACGAGGATCCGGATGGTGAGGAAGACGTCGGAGAGATCGGGCGCCATCCACACGTCGAGCCACGCAAAGGCGATGTAGACGACAACCGCGACCACGATCGCCAGGCGCACGTGCCACCGCGAGCCTCTGCGGTATTCCTCCAGGAACTCCGCCTCGAGGTCGGGATCCTCGAAGCGGAGACTGCCGCTCCTGATCCTCACTGCGTCCAGATGTCGTCCGATGAGTCGACGTCCGCGTACAGGCCCTCGGGGTCGAGCTCGACCTTCGCCACGTCCCCGGCAACCGTGCCCTCCACCGAGATCTCCCGGCGGCCGTCGAACCAGCGCGTGGCGGGCGCCTCCACGATCGTGGTGGCGCCGTCCGCAGCCGTGATCCGCAGGACGACCGGCGACAGCACGGTACCGTCGTTCCGCACGACCGCCCGGACGCGGTTCTCTCCCTCACTAGCGCGCACCTCGACTTCCGCTATGCCCATGTCGCTGATGCCGGGGCCGTAGAACCAGGGCACCCAGAACCAGTCGAGATCGCGCCCGGCCACCGATTCGAAGGTGTGGAAGAAATCCCACGGGGCCGGATGGCGGTACAGCCAGCGGCGTGCGTACTCGGAGAGCGCGCGGTCGTAGACCTCGTCGCCGAGGACGGAGCGCAGCGCCAGGAGGGCGCTGGCGGGATGCCGGTACCCGAGGACGCCGACGCTCCCTCCAGCCGCGGCGATCGCGTCCGGAGACGACATCGGCGAGATGCCCTGGATCGAGCTCGCCGCGGCGTATCGCTCGTAGGCGCCGCGCACCTCCGAGCGCTCGGTCGAGCTCGGGTAGTAGTGCTCGGCCGCGAAGATCGTGATGAACGTGTTCACGCCCTCGTCCATCCACGCGTACGCCGTCTCGTCCGACCCGACCATCATGGGAAACCACATATGCCCGAGCTCGTGGGCGATGACGCGATGCGTCTGCTGGTCGCTGCCGAAGTCCCGCACGAACACGATCATCGGATACTCCATGCCGCCTACCAGGCCCTCGGTGGAGGTGATCTGCGGGTAGGCGTAGGGGTGGACGTTCTCGCTGAAGACCTCGATCGCGTCCTTCGTCATGCGCGCCGATTCGCGCCAGGTCGTGGCGCCGGGGCGGTAGAAGGAGTACACCACGGTCCGCCGGCCGGTCGCGGAGTCGACGAGCCCGGTCGTCATGTCGACGAGGTAGTGGTCCGAGAACGCGAAGGCCGCGTCCCGCACGTCCTCGGCGTGGAATCGCCAGGTCAGGGTTTCGCCCGGCGCGCCCCGCGTGGCCCTGCCGGAACCGAAATCGGCCTCCGTGACCACGTGGACGATCTCGTCGCCCTCGACCGCGGAGACGCGTTCCAGGATCGCCGGCGCCAGCACCTCCTCCGGGTTCTGGAGCATCCCCGTGGCGGCCACGACCGTTCCCGCGGGGACCGTGATCGCGAGGTCGAACGTGCCGTATTCGAGGTAGAACTCGGCGTTGGACAGGTACGGCCGCATGTCCCAGCCGGTCAGGTCGTCGTAGGTCGCGATCTGCGGATACCACTGCGCGATCTGTCCCGTGGTCGAGTCGACCATGCCCATTCGCGGGACCCCCTCGCCTTCCGGGATCGTGAAGCTCCAGCTCGCCTCGATGGTCGCGCTGCCGCCGCCCGGGGCGAGCGGCTGGGGAAGACGCACCGCCATGACGGTTCCCTGCTGGAGCGTGTGGCGGTTGTCGGCGGGATCGACCTCGAGCGACTGGCCGTCGACGGAGAGCGACGAGAGCTCCATGCCGCCCGTGGTCGGTACCGGCCGGCCGCGGAGCGCGCCTTCCGCGAACAGGTTCTGGTAGAGGTGGAACCCGACGACCTTCAGCGTGTCGGGCGAGTTGTTCGTGTAGGTGATCGTCTCCCTGCCCGTCAGCCTGCGCGAGCGCGGCTCGACGGTCGCTTCGATCGCGTAGTCGGCCCGCTGCTGCCAGTAGACCGGCCCGGGCTCGCCCGTCTCCGTCCGCGTGCCGGCCTCGACCGCGGCCCGGAAGGCCGGGCTCGGCCGCACCTCCAGGGGCGCCAACGCCCGCTCCTGGGCCCCGGCGGGGGCGGCGAAGAGCGAGAGGAAGAGGATCGCGAGCGGCAGGCGGTCGAAGGTCACGAAGACTCTCCTTGCATGAGGTTGGGTCTGCGGTCTCGAACGTAGAGGAGCCGTCCATCTCAGTCCACGTCCTGTCCGATCCGTGCGCTTTTGACGGCTTCGCCGGCCCTGGCTAGGCTCTCGCCGATGCGGATCCTCGTCATCGGTGGCACCCTCTTCATGGGGCCCCGCCTCGTGCGCTCGCTCCTCGAGCGCGGTCACGCCGTGACCACCTGCCACCGCGGCACGACGCCGGGCGACCTTCCGAGCGAGGTCGAGCGTCTCTACGGAGACCGGTCCGACGCGGCGCAGCTGGCAAGCGCGATCGCGGGCCGCTCCTTCGACGCCTGCGTAGACACGATCGCGATGCGCGGTGCCGATACCGCCTCCGCCGTCGAAATCCTATACGGCCGGGTAGGCCACTACGTTCACTTCTCGACCGGCCAGGTGTACCTCGTCCGGCGGGATTGCCCCTCCCCCGCGCGTGAGGAGGACTATGCCGGGCCGCTCGGCACGGCGCCCGCCCCCGACGCCTGGGACGCGGGCCAGTGGACGTACGGGATCGAGAAGCGGGAATGCGAGGACCTCCTCGAAGAGGCATGGTCGGCGCGCGCCTTCCCGGCGACCCGCCTCCGGCTCACGATGGTCCACGGTGAGGACGACCCCCGTGGAAGGGTCCACGCCTACGTGCTCCGGCTCCTGGACGGCGGTCCGCTGCTGGTCCCGGTCGAGCCGAGCCCGCCGATCCGCCCGATTCACGCCGACGCGGTCGTGGAAACGGTCGTGCAGGTGCTGGAGAGGGGCTCGGGGACGGGTAAGGCCTACAACCTGGCCCAGGGGGAGGCCTGGATGCACGAGGAGCTCATTGGGCGGGTCGCCGGCATGCTGGGAGTCGAGCCCGTGCTCGAGCGCCGGCCGCGCGAGGAGCTCATCCGGGCCGGCGTCTTCCCGGCGTGCGCGCCGCTGGCGAATCCCTGGATGTCGGTCCTGGATCCGGACCGCGCTGCTCGAGAGCTGGGTTTCCGGCCCGGAGCCTTTGAGGACTGGCTACCCGCGGTCGTCGATCGCGTGGCGGCAGAACCTTGGCCCGCTGGCGGCGAATCGACCCGGGCGGGCGAGATCGCCCTCGTGGGTTAGGGCCGGGACGCCGTTTCTTCGTGCGTCCCGTGAGGCGGCGGGGTAGGCGTGCCGGGGCGGCCTTGGCTGTACTTGATCTCGATCGTGTCCCGGATCGCGGGGAGCGGAACGCCTGCCTCGTACTGTCTCTTCGCCTCCCGGGCGACCGTTATGCAGATCCCTCAGGAGAAGCCCATCGGGTCGGGGGACACGCGGGGCAACGCTCCCGTCCGATCGATGATGTCGATGAAGCAGTCGTAGTTGTTCTGGTGCGCGGTCCGCGGATTCTCGCAGCCGCAATAGCACGGCATGTAGCGCAGGACCTCGGGGTGCTTGGCCGCGAAGACATACGCCTCGACGACCTCCGGATGAGCCTCCTCCATGCCGGCCGGGAACTCGACCCCGTCGACCGTGACCCACGCTGTGTCGGCGGGAGCGTTGGCCCACGACGCGACCCCCTCCGGCACCTCGTCGTCTCGCCCGCAGGCGAAGAGACCGGTCAGCAGAACAGCCAGCATTCCAAGGCGGTACCGGGCGTTGCGGCAGGGGCTCATTCAAGGAAGATACCGCAATCCGCTCAGCGCGTCCCCCAGGCGGGTAGCCTCCATGATCCGGCCCGGAATTCCCGGCCGGCTCCGCCAGCTTGCGGCTGCCCGGATCCCCGGGGGAAGCGCGAGCCCCGCGAGCGCCCGCCAGGAGGTGTCCCATGCGGGCATCGAGGTTCGCGACACCGCAAGGACCTTCGCTCGTCGACCGATCACGCGCGCGAGCTCCAGCGCGGCGATCTCTCCCAGTCTGTCGTCCTGCTCCGAGACGACGGACGGCATCCGCGCGCCTCCCAGGAACGCCGTGTACAGGCCTCGTCGCCCGAGGGCCGGCTCGCGCCCGAACAGGCTGTCGTTCCACGTCACGCCGCGCGTCGCCAGCTCTTCCCCGATCGCCACCTGGTATCCGAGGCCACGCCCCGCACTCGCCGCCTCGAGGTGGACGACGGCGAGCGGGTTGTAGACGAGCGCTCCGAGCCGGCCTGCGGCGTCGGGCGCCACGTCGACGAGGAGAGAGGCTGCAGCGGCCGCGGCGCACGTCAACACGACGGTCCCCGCCTCCACCACGCCCCCTCCGGTCTCGATCCGCCACCCGTTCTCCGCCCGCGTGAGCCGGCGGGCGGCGCATCCCAGCCGCACCGATCGGGCGTGGGCAGCGTGGAGCCCGTCCGTCAGCGCCTGCATCCCGTCCCGGAACGAGCACGCCGCGTTAGGCCGGGCGCCCCCCAGCCGTACGAAGCGCGCGAGGAGGCTTCGGCGGACGCCGAGATCGCGCAGCAATCCCGCCATCGAGATCCCCACGACCATGTCGGTGGGATCGGACGCGTAGAGACCTCCGAAGAGCGGGCCCGCAAGCCGCTCGTACGCCTCGCGGCCGAGCTTGCGGGTCAGAAAGGCAGCCACGCGCTCGTCAGGTCGCAGGCCGGCTGTCAGGGGCTCCGTCGCGAGGCGGAGCTTCCCCCGCCACGTCAGCATGTCGCCGGTCGCGAGCGCCCCAAGGGAGAACGGAACCTCGCGCAGCCTTCCGTCCGCGTACACGAAGAGCGGCAGACCTTCCGGAGAGCGGACCACCTCGCCCTCGAGGCCGAGCTCCCCGACCAGCGTCGCCAGCGAAGCGGTCATGCGGAAGCGCTGGGGACCGAAGTCGAGCACCCGGCCGTCGACCCTGGCGCTCCGGATCACGCCCCCGGGACGATCGGACGCTTCGAGGACCACGTGCTGCACGCCGCGTTTCGCGAGCTCGTGCGCAAGCGCGAGACCGGTCAGCCCTGCGCCCACGATGCAGATCATGCGGTGAGCTCTCCTGAAACCGTATCATCGAAAGAACCGTTGAGATCGTCAAGATATCGCTCGCCATGAGTCTGGGTCGCGGAACCGACCACCCGGCTCCGAGTATCATGGCAGTACGCGAACCACCATGTCGGAACCGATGCAGTCTCTTCAGTGAAGATCGGAGCCCCTGGAATGCCGAGACTCGCGTTCGTCGTTCTCCCACTGTTCGCGCTTGCGGCTCCCTCCACCGCCCTCTCGCAGCGCGAAGGCCCCAACCTCTTCGCCTGGGCGCTTACGATCTCCAGCCCGCGCGGCGAGTTCGACGACAACACCGACACCGGCTTCGGGTTCACCGGCGGCTACTTGCGCTCGATCACGGGCAACCGGGTGGTGGGCGTGGGCCTTTCGGGATCGTTTCTGGGCTACGGCAGCACCCGCCGGCGGGCGCCGCTGTCGAACACCATCCCCGACATCACCGTAGAGGTGGAGACGAGCAACAACACGGCGTTCGTCCTCGGACTGCTCGAGGTGCGTGTGCCGGGACGCATCCAGCCCTACGTCCAGGCCACCGGCGGCGGCGGCTTCTTCTACACCACCACCTCGCTGGAGGACACGCGCACGGATCAGGTCATCATCAGCGATACGAATCAGAGCGACGCCACCTGGGTGTGGGGCGGCGGCGGAGGTCTCCGCTTGCGGGTCTGGGAGAGTACGCCGGACCCCCAGCAAGAGGCCGCGCGCGGCCCGCGCGCCTTCCGCTCACGTCTCTACGTGGACCTCGGCGTCCGCTATCTCAAGGGCAACGAGGTGGAATACCTCAAGGAGGGGTCGCTGGTAACCGACGGGGGGGAGTTCGACATCGACCCGCGCCTCGCGCGCAGCGAGATCGAGGTCGTGCAGTACCAGATCGGCGTCGCCGTGACCTTCTGATCATCGCCCACTCTTGGCGCGGCATGGGGCCCCGACTAACTTTCGATCCATGGCGGACAAAACCGGGGTCATCGAGGTCCAGGGTACGGTCGAGGAGTGCCTACCGAGCACTATGTTCCGCGTGCGGCTCGACAACGACCATATCGTTCTCGCGCACATCTCCGGCAAGATGCGGAAGAACTACATCAAGATCCTGACTGGGGACCGGGTCACCGTCGAGCTCTCGCCGTATGACCTCTCCCGGGGCAGAATCACCTACCGCTTCAAGAACTGAGGGCTTTCCCATGAGCAGACGCTTCGCCGCCGTGCTGTGCGCGGTTCTGGGCGGATTCGTGGTAGGCGCGGGTATCGCCCGCGTCGACGCGCCACGGATCGCCACGGACCTGACGTACGAGACCTATCCGCTGGACGAGTCCGGGAACGTCGACCGCAGCACCACGCCGACCCGTCACTGGTACAAGGATCAGAAGTCCAGGATCGACAACTTCACGATGAAGGGCGGCGACCCCGTCCTTGCCTCGAGCTTCATCCTCGACTGCGACTCCTCGCGCATGATCCAGGTGAACTGGGAGGAGCGGACGGTCATGGTGACGACGTTCGAGGACTGGCAGCGCGCGATGGAGGAGATGATGCGGCTCGCCAGCCGATACGCCGGGATGGTTCCGGGCATGAACCGCGAGGAGCCGCGCGAGAACACGACGGGCGGCGTCGTCACGAATACGACGACCTGGCACGACACGACTGCGCAGCGCGACTGGTTCGGCCTTCCGGGGAGCTACGCCGAATACACGGAGTCGACGACATCCTCGCCGGACGCATGCTATGCCGCGGAGTCGATGGTCGAGCACCGGGTCTGGACGACCCGGCTCGACATCCCGCTCTGCATCCCCGACCTCAACTTCGACATGGATGCGATGCCCGAGGTCGCGGACGGCGGCGGCGGATGCGTGGACCGGCACGAGAGCAGGGTGGTCGGCACGCCGCGGACCATCGATTTCCTGCTCCGGACGGAGACGATCGCCACCGAGGACGGGCGCCGCCGGTCGAGCGGCTACGAGGTCACCGATCTCTCGCGCGCCGTCCTGGCCGACTCGCTCTTCCAGCCGCCAGCGGGCTTCGAGCGGATCGACCTCGAGGACATGTTCGGCGGACTGGCGCAGATGGAGGCCGCCGCGGGCGCCGCGGCCGAACCGGTCGAGCCCAAGGCCGCGGGCATCGTTCGAATCGGCGTCGCGCTCTCGGCCCCGCCGGACATGCCCGCCGACCCCAGTGCCGTCAAGCGCGGGGTCGCGGATTGGATCGAGACCCAGGGAGGCTACGACGCGGTGCCGCTCGCGGCTCGCGACCGGGCTGGAGCGCTTGCCGAGGCCCCCGGCGTCGAGGCGGACTACGTCCTCTTCTACGATCTCGAGAAGGCGAAGGCGGGCGTCTCGGCGGGAGGTGTCCTCGGCGGGATCGTCGGGGGATCGCTGGGCGCGAAAGCGGCCGGCGGTGCCCTGAAGCTCGAGGTCGAGGGCAACTACGACCTGAGCGCGGTGCCGGGAGGCGAGCGGGTGGCCCGCGACGATATCGAGGAAGACAAGGGCACCGAGGACCCGCAGAGCGACTTGACCGAGGTGCTGACCGACGTCGCGCAGGAAGCGCTGGAAGCCCTACGGTAAGGGTGACCTTTGGGCGATGAGTTTCCCCCTCGAGGGCCTCAGCGAGCACCTCGCACGCTGAGCGTGGGCGACCGCCCTGCGGCGCGATTGGGCATGCCGATCAAGCTGAAACTCGCAGCGCTGACATTTCTCGAATACAGACACGTCGTGGCAGAGCTCCGCCGCTCCAGTCTGCCGGAGGTGGTGCGCCGCTTGGAGAGCACACCTCACCGGGTTTCTCTCCCGCCGCTCGACCCCCGTCGACTGGGTAGGCTCGTCTTCCGGATCCTGAACCGAAGGCCCCTCCGTCCCCGCTGCCTGACGCTATCCCTCGTGTTCTTCCGTATGCTGGTGCGCCAGGGCACCGAGGCCCAGCTGGTGATCGGCCTCCCTCCGTCCCCTTCGAGCCATGAGGCCCACGCGTGGGTCGAGGTGTCGGGACTGGAGGTGGGACCCCCGCCGGGGCGTCTTGGCCATGAGGAGTTGGCTCGATATGGGGGCAGGGAACAGCGCAAGATATGACGGAGCATCCGGGGAAGAGGGTTTTCTTCGAGTCCTACTCCCACTACTTCGATCGGGCGGACGTCGTCTCAGAGTACGCCTCCTTCGAATTCCTTCAACCGCCCGAGAAAAGGATTCTGGAGGAGCTTCGCCCGAGGCTCCCCGGTGCCCGCATGCTTGACGTCGGCGTTGGCGCCGGCCGTACTACGCTTCACTTTGCCCCGCTGGTCCGTGAATACGTCGGCATCGATCTCTCGCCTAGCATGATCGAAGCGTGCCGCAAGCGTTTCTCCGGGACGTCATGGAATGTGACCTTCGAGATCGCAGATATCCGCGACCTTGGAGGCTTCGATTCCGCTTCGTTCGATTTCGTGCTCTTCAGCTTCAACGGCATCGATACCGTCGGAGGCCTGGATGATCGGTCGGCGGCGCTCGCAGAGATTCATCGTGTCTGCCGTCCAGGGGGCCTCTTCTGTTTCTCGTCCACCAACCTGCGCTTCGCTCTGTTTCGCGCATCGATGTTTGCCAGCCTGTGGAGGTTCCTCCTTTCTCACCCCCGAACGGCGGTACGACACCCGAAGCGCCTCCGGAGATTCATCGCCGAGTCCAAACGCTGGAAGCGATTGAACCCCACGCTGCATACACTGGCGATTCAGGGCGGGGGATTGGTCGTGGAAGACAGGTCGCGCTTCGAGTTCGTGGAGGGATTCTACGAGTCGCCGCGTGAGCGGATTCGGGTGGAGAAGTACTACATCATGCCGCGCAAACAGGCCGAACAGCTCGAGGCTGTGGGATTCCGAGACCTCCGAACGTTCGGAATGGACGGCCACGAGGTACACGGAAATGGAGGCGGACGACTCATTCCGTGGTGGTGGCTCTACTACTTCAGCATCAGGGACTCAGAACCCAGGGGAGAGGTGGGGTGAGGCCTGGACGGGCGCACTGGAGTCCGTGCTCCGAGGCAGTCGAACTACTGGATAGCGCCGGCGGTCCTTTCGACCGTTCCGCTTACCGCAACTGCTGGACACAGTCCCTCCCAGGATGGCGGGACGCGAGTTTCGGGGCACAGATGCGTAATGGCACCCGAGCGGCCGTATCACTGCTGCAGCTGGACAAAACGGTCGAGTCGATTCCGTACAATTACGGCACCATCGTCGCCACCCGTCAACTGAACGAGGATCAGGTCCTATCGTTCCTCGATGCGGCGCGCATTTCATGTGGCGCCGATCACCTCATTGCCCGGTCCGTGCCACTCCGACCAGCGCCGTCGGTCTGCCACGTGGGATCGAGAATAGCCGGTTGGACCAGCGTGGTGTACCTGGAAAAAGGTGGCGTCCTCGAGCCGCGGTTTGCACAGAAAGCCCGGCATTCGATCCGGAAAGCGGCGCGAGCCGGCGCGGAATTGAATGCCACAGCCGATCCGGAGGGGTTTTTGCCGCTCTATGCAGCCAGTTCCACAGGCCATTGGATGCGGTATCCGGAGGAGCTCATCAGGCGTCTCGCGCGCGCGGATGTCGCCCGCTTCTTCGACGTCCGGCTCGAATCTGCCTGCATCGCCTCCGTCATGGTACTCACCTCCAGCCATCACTGGATGGCATGGCTGGCGGCGCAAAACGAGCAGGGTCGGGCTATCGATGCCAACTACTTCGCCTGGGGAGAGATGCTTTCCGCTGCGCAGCGGGCTCGAGTAGCTGGCGTGAATCTAGGAATCAGTCTCGGAATGCCGGGCGTCGCCCATTTCAAGCGTCGGTTCGATGCGATCGAAGTTCCCGTCGTCGAGTACCGCGTGATGCCATGGGCGGAACGGGCTCGGCTGCGAGCGAAAGTCCTCAAGCTCCGGGGATTGCGGCGGGCCCGTCGTCTGGTACGCCGGATGTAGGATTGCGCAGACGGCCGTCACGACTACCGCTCCTAGGATTTCGGGCTCGACGCTCCGGCGCTACCGGAACTCTCCCGATCGAGGTGGATCAAGTCCCTTCCGACAAGATCGGCGATGTAGGCGGCCAGGTCCTCGGGCAGCATGGCCCGAGCGCCCTCGTGCTCACTCAGGATGCGGCGCTCCAGGTCTGCGAAGGGAGTCGGTTCCGCCAGTGCGTGCCAGATCATTGCCCCCGTCCTGTTCAGCCGATGGTAAGCCCCGCTACTCGTGTGGAGCAGCAACATCCCCGTGCCATCGCTTAGCTCGCGCGTGGTGACATCAGCATTTCGCCGGAGGACGGTGCCAGGACGCTTCATGATCAGCGAATGTAGGGGTTAATTCAGCTCCCAACACGCAGGAAACGCTCGCGCTCCAAAATGCATACCCGCCCGGTCTCAGTGCCCATCGCTGTTCCGCACCGCATCTACCAAACAGTCGAGCGTGGGTCGCAAGTCACTGAGTCGACGACGACGGGTGAGGCTCCATGTCGACACGGAGCCGGCAAGTGCGCCCACGGAACGGAAGCAGCGCGCTCGATCGTCGTCCGTCGGCAGTTTGAAGCTCACGGTATACAGATCCCGCACCACATCCGTTCCCGTCACGCGGTCCAGCCGCGGGTCGGTGTCGCCTTCGCTCAGGAGAGCGATCCCGGCGAGCGGCACGGGGTCGCAGGTGCCACGCCTCGACGCAAGGGACAGGTGTGCCCGGTCGGCGTCGCGAAGCAACTCCGCTGCACCAGGGATGCGAAAGGTATCGACAACGTCTATTCGAACCCGGAGCATCGCCGGGCCAGGGATCACCGACGGCGTTGGGCCCGGCCGCAGGCATACCAGGTCCTCCGACAGCACCCGATAGCCATCGGCCGCGAAGGCAGCAGCCAGCGTGGTCTTTCCAAACCGTCCCGGACCTGCGAGAAGCAACGCCAGACCGTCGATCTCCACGCAGGAGGCGTGGAGGGGCAGGTCGCCACGCCCCAGGAAGCAGAGCAGGGCCGGCAGCCCCCAGAGTCGCTCCTCGCGCCGAACGGGTTCCACGTCCGCAGGGACGACGACTCTCGGTACGTGGGGATTGATGGCGAACCACCCCCCACCATCGATCCATATCCTGTAGTCCTCGCCGTCTGAGTAGAGGCGCACATGCGTCGGGAACTGGGGCGGCACGAATTCCTTGAGCAGGCGTCCGGGCGATCGTTTAGGGGGAGCGCCAGGGCTCACGTCGAGCGCGTCCCCTCCTCCGAGCCTCAGGTAGCCGAACTCCAGCTCTGAACGCACCTCATACCCGAAGCAAGCGCCGCGGGCAGGAAGGCCTTGACCGGTCGTCACCACTGGTTCAGGAATGCATGCACCTTGGCGACGTTGCGCGCCCACTGAAGCTCGAAAATCGGCATCTCCTCTCGCTCCAGACGACTGCGCAACTGGTCGTAATCGATCCCGTGCAACCGATGGCGTGGGTGGACGAGCAGCCTTCGCAGCGCGGGGTAATCAGCCTTGGCCAGGTGGAACTCGTCGAAGAAGGTCTTGTCCTTGCGGTCTATGATCTCGTCCGGCAGCAGCCCGCGCACCGTTTCCCTCAGCAGCGGTTTGGTTCGGCCGTTGGGGAATTTGACCTCCGCACGCAGGCTGAGGACGAACTCCCAGAGGTCCACATCCGCGAATGGCCGGCGGCCGTCCACGCCGCAAACGGCGGCGCAGATCTCGTCGGCTTCGAAGCCGATCCCGGGGCCTACGAACGGCACCGTCTGCATCCAGGCCCACCGTTGGCGGGCACTGCGACGCGACGTCGGTGGTCGGTGGACGAAGTTCGTTGAGTCGACCCAGGCAGGCAGTCCCCTGAACGGGCGGGGCTTGCGACGCATGTACGCGCTGACCAGCCCTGGAGGGCCCAATGCGCGAACGACCTCGCGCGCAATTCTTCTAGGTCTCGTCCCCTGTTTCCGCCATCGCGACATCAGGTCGATCGCTGCCGTCAGGCGGCCGTGCGACAGAAGGTGGTCCAGGAGATACCCGCGGCTCTCGAACAGCATCTCCGCGATCTCGCCATTCATCACCATCCGCGCGCCGAGCCGGCGGGCGACCGAGTAGGATTCCGCCGACTCCGGAATCGAGACTATGTCCACGGGACCGTCCAGGATCGTCACCCAGCGCTCGACGTCGTCCAGCGTCCCGGCGTCCGCCACATAGCGATGCAGGGGCATTCCGACGTGGTCGGCGACCATCTGCGTCCACTCGCTCTCATCCGCGGACGGGTGATCCGGATAGATTGCCGTGACGGCCTGAACGGGGTTTGTCAGGCTCGGCGCTCCCGCGGCAAAAACCGCAAGCGAGGGGGCGTCGAGCCCACCGCTGAGGAGAATCGCGTCGCGACCGGTGAGGGTACGACGCACAGCCCGGTCGAGAGCCTCTCGCGTTCCCTCGATGGCATCGTCGAATCCGAGATTGGACGTCTCCACTTTGGTGCTGGGGTCCCAGTATTCACGCCAGGCCAGACCGGGCGCCGAACCGGCTGTGGCGATAGTCCACTTGGGGATTCTCTCCACGCCCCGATACGCCGTGTTCCGCTCGATTCCCCCGTAGAGAACGCCGTGGAGATAGTCGAGATCCGGCTCGCGGGAGATTTCAGCCCCGGCGAGGACCTGCTTGATCTCCGTAGCCGCGTAGTAGCCCGTCGGTCCATCGAAGTAGAAGAGAGGGCGCGCCCCGAATTGGTCACGAAAGCACCGGGTGCTGCGCCCATCGGTGACGGCTACCGCGAAGGACCCTCGAAGTCGCGGGATGGCCGCGTCACCCCAGCGGTCCAGGACTGTCAGCACGGTGTATGCCGGGGTCGCTCCGGCCGGCTCGGGTGCGTCCTGCCGGTTCAGCTCAGCGCGTAAGTCCGCATCGTTGTCCAGAGCGCCGCAGAACGCCACGAGAAGTCCCTCCGATCGGGCGATCGTAGCGGTGACCCAGGTGGGATCGTTGCATACACCCGCCGCCACGTTCCCCAGTACCTCGACGGACTGCTGGTCGCCCCGATGCGGCGCGGCGGCCAGCATGCGCCGGACGATCGCCGGATCCGGAGATCCCACCCGCGACTGGAGGAGCGCGATCGCACCCATCAGCGGTCGACGTCGCCTTCGCGGAAAACTTTGTGGATCCGCGTCATGACCTCATGGTCGCTAGTCGGTCGTATTTTGTTGAGGAAACGTGGGGATCGAAAGGGGTGGTCGTGCGGACGGGGGTTAAAAGGCTCTGAAAGCTAGGCAACCGGCGGGTTAATCTCCGCCGGTTGCCTGGAAGACAGCCATTTTCAAAAGGTGCTAACGCGCTAGATACCTCGGCTAGAGTTCGGGCACCAAGCGCTTAGGAGACGCCGGGTTCGCCGTTGTCTGCGTGACCGGACGAGCACTCTCCATGCTTGTCGAGCGGGAAGTCCTCTGGGTCCTTGGGTGGATTCGGCTCCTCCGGCGTGGGCTGGCCGGACGGACAACGGAAAAACGTGTGCTCGGCGATGGAGCCGAGATCAGTGATCAACGGTTTTTCATACATGGCTTGTCCTCCAAAGCAGGTTAGCGTGCTGGCACCGAGTAGCATTCTACTTCCAAAAAAGGGGAGATTCAAGGTGGAAGTTGGTATGAAAGCACGTCATCCCTCGGCCTCGGATACGATCTTCAGAAGACCCCGCTCCGCCAGAGCGGGCAGCAGCTCCAGGAGGTCCGCCTCGCATTGCTCGCGGGGCGTAACGTATTCCCTGGACAGGACTTCCGCGACATCCGAAACGGCAATCGGGTTCTGCAGAAGGTCCCAGATTCGGGCCGCTACGTTACGAAGACTGTGGTAGCTCCCTGTATCGAGGTGGAGAATCAGCGTCTCCTCGCCCGTCTCGACCGAGACCTGTCGCGGATTGGCGACCACCACTGTTGTGGTTGTGATGGATTGGTCTCCTTCAGCCGCCATCGCCCCGTCCTGTTGAAAATCCTGTCTCGCGTCGTTCATCGTCCAAATATACTTGCGCGCCGGTCCGGCTATTCAGCGCATCTCGAGGAGCTCGACCTCGAAGACGAGCGTGGCGTCCGGCGGGATCACCCCGCCCGAGCCCATCGTGCCATAGCCGAGCGCCGGCGGGATGACCAGTAGGCGCTGCTCGCCGACCGCCATCCCCGCCACCCCCTGGTCCCATCCCGCGATGACCTGGCCCGCCCCCAGCGGGAAAGAGAACGGCTCGCGGCCACGGCTCGAGTCGAACTGCGTGCCATCGGGGAGCCAGCCGGTGTAGTTGACGACCGCGGTCTGGCCCGGCGAGATGGTCGCCCCGCTCCCCTCCTTCACGATCTGGTAGTAGAGCCCGGAATCGGTTCGCTCCATCGTGGCGATGTCGACGTCGAGCTCGGGAGCGTAGGTAGCGGTCGCCGGGTCCGAGATGTCGCCCGCGGGCTGCTCGGCGGCCGGCGCGGGCTGGGTCTCGACCGGGGCGGGCTCGGGCTCCGGAGCTTCTTCCTCGCCGCCGCAGGCCGCCAGGAGGGCTGCCAGCAGGACGGCGGTCATCGCGTTCCGCATGAGATGCTCGCCTTTCGTTGGGGTTCTCAGGAATCCAGCAGGAGCCGAAGGGGGTTCTCCAACCGGTCCTTCACCTTGACGAGGAACGAGACCGCCTCCTCCCCGTCGACCATCCGATGATCGTACGACAGGGCCACGTACATCATCGAGCGGGATTCGATCCTCTCCTCTTTCGAGACCGGATCGAGGAGCGACACCGGACGGCGCTCGATCTTGTGCATGCCGAGGATCCCGCTCTGGGGCGGGTTGAGGATCGGCGTCGACATCAGCGACCCGTAGATCCCTCCGTTCGAGATCGTGAACGTCCCGCCCTGAAGCTCCTCGATCGTCAGCTCCCCGCCGCGCGCGCGCGTCGCCAGCTCTTGAATCGCGCGCTCGATCTCCGCGAAGGTCATCCGGTCGGCATCCCGTAGGACCGGGACGACGAGCCCGCGCGGCGTTCCGACGGCGATCCCCAGGTGGACGTAGTCGTGGTAGACGATCTCTTCTCCTTCGATGAACGCGTTGATCCGCGGGAAGTCGCGGAGCGCCAGAACCGAGGCCTTCGCGAAGAGCGACATGAAGCCGAGGCGGACGCCGTGCCGCTCCTCGAACTCCGACTGATGGTCCTTTCGGAGCTCCATCACCTGGGTCATGTCGATCTCGTTGAAGGTCGTGAGGATCGCGGCTGTCCGCTGGACCTCGACGAGACGCTCGGCGATCCGGCGTCGGAGGCGCGTCATCCGCTCGCGGCGGGTGCCGGGTTCGTCGGGGGCGGCGGGAGGCTCGGGGGCAGGCTCGGGGGCAGGCTCGGGCGCACGCTTCTCGGGGGCGGTCCCGGCGGGCGCGGGCTTCGCGGGTGCACCGGGTGCGGACGACGGCGCGGCCGGCTCCGGCTTCGCCTCGGACTCGGGCCTCTTCGGAAGCTCCTTCTCCCTTCCGGTCTCCGGCTCCTTCTTCCGCCCCGTCTCTGGTTCCTTCCCGGGCGCGGGCTTCGGCGGCTCCTG
>DASRVB010000134.1:0-2680 GCA_035687725.1 Gemmatimonadota bacterium | reverse complement strand
CCGGGGATCGGCTGGTCGTACCAGCTCACGCTGTCGAGAAGGATAAGGAGCTCCACGGGAACGCCCAGCGCCTGGAGCCGCCAGGCCAGGCCGACGGCGCTGCCACCTCCGAGGCTCTGACCGTAGACAACCACGCGGGCGCGTCCGCGCTCGGCGGTCGCCAGCGCCCCGTCGCGATCGGCGTCCAGGGCCCGCAGGACGAACGCCTGGGCCACGTCGAGTCGGCGGTTCTCGAACGTTTCCGCATGCCCGCGCGCGGCGGGGTCCCGCAGCTCGAGGGCCAGGCGCCGGGCGGCCTTGGACGCGTCGTTCCAGCGGTCCAACCCTCCCAGGAACCCGATCGTCACGCAGGATCCGGCCGGGACCGGCATCGGGGTCGACAGATCGCCGAACTCCACCGTGGCGCAGCCGATCGCGAGCAGGGTGGCCGCGGACGCCGCGGTTCGAATGCAAGCCATCGCGAACCAAGATAGATTGTCGTCGATGTCGAGAAACGGAGCTCTCCAGAAGGCCCTGGCCTGCGTCACGGCCGCCTGCCTGCTCTCCGCGTGCGGTGGCGGCGGTGGCGGCGGTCCGACCGGCACGCCGGTCGACGACATAGCCGGATCCTACATGGCAACCCTCACCCTCGTGGTGGAGGGTCTTGGAAATTTCTCCTGTCCCGGCACCATGACGATCACCCAGACTGGCAATTCGTTCTCCGGTTCGATCTCCGTCACCGGTGCAGGGGACTGCGCCCAGTTCAACTCCCAGGGGACCTTGAGCGGAACGGTGACCTCCGAAGGTGTGGTTGCGTTTGCTGTATCGCTGCCGATCGTCGAGGGGCTCATTGCTGGGTGCGAGATACTCAGTGGCGTCACGACGTTCACCGGGACCTCCACGACCACCGGAATCACGGCTACACGAACGAATCGAGTCCGCTGTCCGATTGATGAGGATAGCGTCTTCGAGGGCGATTTCACCTTCACGATCTCGGGAACGAAGACTTGATCCGCTTGCCGGGAGCGGCCGCCCGGCGCCGGCTCCTGGCGATCGCTCTCTTCCAGGCCGCGGCGCTGGCGATCGCCGGAACCGCTGCGGCGCAGGAGATCCGGCCCTCCGAGCCGATCCCCCTCGACACGCTCCAGTTCGGACTGGCGCCCGCCGACACGGTGCCGGTGCTGGCGCCGCGCTTTCGCGGCGGTCCCGCCGAGGAGATCCTCGCCGCCGTTCCGAGCGAGGACCTGCTGCCGAGAAATCCCCGGAACGCCGCGATCCGCTCGTTCCTGCTGCCGGGCTGGGGACAGTGGTACACCGGGCACCCGTTCCGCGCGATCGGGTTCGCGCTGGCGGAGGTGGGCTTCGCGTACTTCGGCTACCGCCAGCAGCTCGACGCGCTCGACCTGCAGGACGACCTCCAGGCCGCCCGCGAGACGTTTTTCGCGAATCCTCCGCCCGATCTCCCCGAAGATCCCGTTCTGGCCGAGGAAGCGTTCGGCCTGACGCTCGAGGCGCGGACGATCCGGGCCGATCTCGACGAGGTGGAAGGCCGCCGCGAGGACTTCTACGCCTACGCCGCGCTCGCCGTCATCTTCGGTGCGGTCGATGCGTACGTCGCGGCCCAGCTCGACCCCCTGAGCGTCGATGCCGACCCGACGGGGCGGGTGCGCGCGCAGCTCCGCATGCCGCTCGGGGCCGATCGATGACGGACGAGCGGCCGATCGGCGTGTTCGACTCGGGGATCGGCGGCCTCACCGTCATGCACGCGCTCATGGAGCGGCTGCCGCGCGAGTCGTTGATCTACTTCGGGGACACCGCGCGGGTGCCGTACGGGCCCAAGTCGCGCGAGACCGTGACGCGATTCTCGATCGAGAACGTGCGGCTTCTCACCTCCTACGAGGTCAAGGCGGTCGTGGTGGCGTGCAATACCGCCACCGCGCGCGCGCTGCCGGTCCTCCGGGAAGAGTTCGACCTGCCGATCGTCGGCGTGGTGGGTCCCGGCGCGCGGGCCGCCGTCGGGCGCACGAACACGGGCCGCATCGGCGTGATCGGCACCTACGGGACGATCGAGAGCGGGGCCTACCGCGACCACCTGCTCGCGATCGACGCCGATCTCGAGGTCGTGTCGCGGCCCTGCCCGCTGTTCGTGCCGCTGGCGGAGGAGGGATGGACCGACCACCCGGTGGCGCGGCAGATCGCCGCGGAGTACCTGGCACCGTTCCGCGAGGACGGGATCGACACGCTGATCCTGGGATGCACGCACTATCCGCTGCTGGCGTCCGTCATCGCCGAGGCGGTGGGCCCGGGCGTCACGCTGATCGATTCGGCGGAGGAGACGGCCCGTGAGGTGGCGACCCTGCTCGCGGAGCGGGAGCTGGCCGCGGACAAGAGCCAGCCGGCGCACCGCTTCCTGGTCAGCGATCTGCCGGAGCTCTTCCTGCGTGTGGGGCAGCGGTTCCTCGGAGGCCGCATCGGCGGGGTCGAGGTCGTGGCCGCCGGCTCGGCCTGAGCTGCTCGTGCCGGCTATCCTTCGACGGCCGTATCGGAGGCGCGAACCCCAGCGCCGAACCGCTCGAGCGACAGCGCTCCGCCCGCCAGCCGCCCGTACGTGCGATGGACCGTCCAGTCGCCGAGATTGAGGTAGACGCCCCCGCGGTGCTCGCTGCGCTCGGGGGCGTGGACGTGGCCGGCGACGACCGCG
>DASRVB010000133.1:0-9475 GCA_035687725.1 Gemmatimonadota bacterium | reverse complement strand
CGCGCGGACGCCTTCATCGAGGACGAGCACAGCCTCAAGCGCGCGCTCAACGCCACGAACCTGGTGCTGCTCGGGATCGGCGCGATCATCGGCGCCGGGATCTTCGTCCTTACCGGGACCGCAGCCGCCCAGTACGCGGGGCCGGCCGTCACGCTCTCGTTCGTGATCGCCGGGCTGGGATGCCTCTTCGCGGGCCTCTGCTACGCCGAGTTCGCGGCCATGATCCCGGTTGCGGGCTCCGCCTACACCTACGGATACGCGACCCTCGGCGAGTTCATCGCATGGATCATCGGTTGGGATCTGATCCTGGAGTACCTCTTCGGCGCCTCGACGGTCGCGGTCGGGTGGTCAGGGTACTTCTCGGCGTTCCTATCGGAGCTCGGCATAACCTTGCCCGAGTCCCTGACGACCGCGCCCCTGACCGCAGTGGGCCACTCGATCGCGCGCGATCCGGGGGGCCTCATCAATCTCCCGGCGGTGATCCTCATCGGTCTCATGACGACGCTGCTCGTGATCGGCATCAGTGAGTCGGCGCGCTTCAACAACGTGATCGTGTTCATCAAGGTGACGATCGTGTTGCTGGTGATCGGCTTCGGTTTCCAGTACGTCGAGACCGCGAACTGGAGTCCGTTCATTCCCGAAGGGACCGGCGTGTTCGGCGAGTACGGCTGGAGCGGGATCGTGCGCGCCGCGGGGGTGGTATTCTTCGCGTACATCGGTTTCGACGCCGTCTCGACGGCTGCGCAGGAAGCCAAGAACCCGCAGCGCGACATGCCGATCGGCATGCTGGGCTCGCTGGCGATATGCACGGTGCTCTACATCCTGATGGCGCTCGTCATGACAGGGCTCGCCAACTACACGATGCTCGACGTCCCGCACCCGGTGTTCGTGGCCATCGATCAGGCGCCCGCGCTGGCCTGGCTCGGGTATCTGGTGAACGTCGGCGCGATCGCCGGCCTGGCCTCGGTCGTCCTCGTCCTCCTGCTCGGCCAGCCGCGGATCTTCTATTCGATGTCCCGCGACGGCCTTCTGCCGCCGGTCTTCTCCAAGGTCCATCCGCGGTTCAAGACGCCCTATATAACGACGATCCTGACCGGCTGTGTGGCGGGCGTGATCGCCGGCCTCTTCCCGATCGGCCTGCTCGGCGAGCTCGTGTCGATCGGGACCCTGTTCGCGTTCGTCGTGGTGTGCGCCGGTGTGTGGTATCTGCGAGTGAAGGAGCCCGAACGGGCGAGGCCCTTCCGGACCCCGCTCGTCCCGCTGGTTCCGATCCTCGGAATCGGGATCTGCGGCTACATGATGGTGAGCCTGCCCACCGACACGTGGCTCCGGCTGATCATCTGGATGGTGATCGGGCTGTTCGTGTACTTCCTCTACGGCCGTCACCACAGCGTGCTGCGCCGGACCGGGATCACGGTCACCGAGGAGCTGCCGCCGGAGTCTACCTACACCGAATACAAGGGCGAGTAGCAGATGGCCCAGCTCTTCCGGCGCAAGCCGATCGCCGAGGCGCGCGCGGAGGTCGGCCTCGACCCGCAGGCCGTGGTCGAGCCCGGCCTGCGCCGCTCGCTGACCGCCTGGCAGCTGACCGCGCTCGGCATCGGGGCGATCATCGGCGCCGGGATCTTCTCGGGTGCGGGCACAGCCGTGGCGGGCGGCCCCAACCACCTGGGCGCGGGCCCTGCTCTGGTCATCTCCTATATCCTGGTCGCGCTGGCGTGCGGGTTCGCGGCGCTCTGCTACGCCGAGTTCGCTTCGCTCATCCCCCAGTCCGGGAGCGCCTACACCTACGCGTACGCGACGCTCGGTGAGCTGGTCGCCTGGATCATCGGGTGGGACCTCATCATCGAGTACGCGGTCGGCAACATCGCCGTGGCTGTCTCCTGGTCCGCCTACTTCCAGACGCTCCTGCGAGGCTTCGGCATGGGCTTCCCGGAGTGGCTCGCGACCGACCCCCGGACCGCGCTCCAGGCGTTCGGCCAGGTCCAGGCTGACCCTGCGATCACCGCCGCCTCCATAGTCGACGCCGCGCGCGCGTGGACGACGGCCCCGGAGGTCTTCGGGCTGCGGGTCATCTTCAACCTTCCCGCGGTCTTGATCGTCGCGCTCATCACCTGGGTCCTGGTGATCGGAATCCGGGAGAGCGCAAGGGTCAACACCGTGATGGTCGTCATCAAGCTCGTGATCCTGTTCTTCTTCGTGGCGGTCGGCGCGTTCTGGGTGCGACCGGAGAACTGGACCCCATTCGCGCCGAACGGCTGGGCCGGGATCACGGCAGGAGCGGCGCTCATCTTCTTCGCCTACATAGGCTTCGACGCGGTGTCGACGGCCGCCGAGGAGGCCGAGGATCCGCAGCGCGACATGCCGCGCGCGATGATCGCCTCGCTGGTGATCACTTCGATCATCTATGTGATCGTCACGCTGGTCATGACGGGACTCATCCCGTGGAACCAGCACGGCACTGCCGACCCGCTAGCCAGCGCGTTCGTCGATCGCGGGTACGACTGGGCGGCGGCGATCATCTCCATCGGCGCGGTCGTGTCGATGGCCACGGTGCTCCTCGTGTTCCAGCTGGGCCAACCCCGCATCTTCTTCTCGATGGCCCGGGACGGCCTGCTTCCCGGCTGGGCCGCGAAGCTCCACCCGAAGTTCCGGACACCCCACGTGACGACGATCCTGACCGGCGTGTTCGTCGCCTTCTTCGCCGCGTTCGCCAACATCAACGAGGTCATCGAGCTGACGAACATCGGCACGCTGTTCGCGTTCGTGCTGGTCGCGATCGGCGTGATGGTGTTGCGGGTGCGGGAGCCGGAGCGGCATCGCCCATTCCGGACACCCCTGATCTGGTTCGTGGCTCCGGCGGCGGTGCTGTCGTGCTTCTACCTCATGCTCCAGCTCCCGGGAGTGACCTGGCTGCGCTTCGTGATCTGGCTGGTTGCGGGAATGGTGATCTACGCTCTCTACGGCTACCGCAAGAGCCGGTTGCGGAGGGAGCGCGCGTGATCCGGTGGACTATTCCGAAGCAATCCGGTAGATCGCGCCCGCCCGGTCGTCGCTGACCAGGAGCGCGCCATCCGGCATGACGAGGAGGTCGACCGGACGGCCCCACGCCTCGTCAGCCTGGAGCCACCCCTCGGCGAACGTCTCCTCCGCGACCGGACGGCCGTTCTCGAGGCGTACGGACACCACGCGGTAGCCCACCTTCGAGCTCCGGTTCCACGATCCATGCTCGGCGATGAAGATCCGGCCGCGGTACTCGGACGGGAACATCACTCCGTCGTAGAACCGCATCCCCAGCGCGGCGACGTGTGCGCCGAGCTTCCAGGCGGGCGGCTCGAACTCGTCGCAGCCGCGGCGCTTGCCGAACTCAGGGTCCGCGACGTCGCCCTGGTGGCAGAAAGGGTAGCCGAAGTGGAGGCCGGCGCGCGGAGCCACGTTCAACTCGTCGGCCGGCACGTCGTCGCCCAGCTCGTCGCGCCCGTTGTCGCTGAACCAGAGCTCGCCGGTTTCGGGATGCCAGTCGAAACCTACCGTGTTGCGGACTCCGGACGCGAACGACTCGAAGCCCGATCCGTCCGGGTTCATGCGCACGATCCCGGCCAGCGGCGGTTCCGGGTCGCAGATGTTGCAGGGGGCACCCAAACCGACGTAGAGCTTCCCGTCCGGCCCGAAGGCGATGTAGCGCCACTCGTGATGATCGGTCTGGGGAAGCGCGCGCACGACGGTCACGAGCGGCACGTCGTCGAACCCGCGTCCCGACAATACGAAGTCGTCGATTGCGGGATATCGAACGACGCGGTTGAACTCCGCGACGTAGAGAGACCCGTCACGCCACGCCACGCCGTTCGGCTGCCGGAAGCCGCGCGCGATCGTCACGACCCGGTCGGCCATGCCGTCGGAATCCTCGTCCACTACCGCGTACACGCTGCCGTCACCGCGGTCACGACTCCCGACGTATACGATGCCGGACGGCGAAAGGGCCAGCGACCGAGCGCCGGGCACGTCCCCCGCGTAGATGGAAATGGAAAACCCCGGCGGCATGCGGATCGTCGCCAGGTCGGCGCGTTGCGCGGCTCCGGAAGCGCACGCGAGAAAGTTCGCCGACAACGCGATCGAGAGAGCCGGAAGCCACCGCATGCGCTTCATGGGGGCTGTTCCGCGAGGAGTGCATCGAGCCGGTGCGCGACGATTTCATCGTCACCGGGCAGGAATGCGCGCACGTCGATCCAGACCGCGTCATCGGCGACCCGCGCGATGATCGGCGGCTCACCGGACCGAAGCGCGGTCTCCAGCTCGGCCGCGGATCCGTGCACGGGCTCGATGCGGAGCGCCCAGCCCGGGAGCGCCACCTCGGGCAGCGTGCCTCCGCCCGCTCGCCCGGCGTGCGGGGCTACCCGGCACTGGTCGCGCGCGCTCTCTTCGAGCATGGCGAGGAGCGCCTCGGCACGGCGCTTCAGCGCGACCGGCTCGGCGTCCACCATCGCCCAGGCCGGTACCTTGCCGGGATCCGAAAGCCACAGCCGCAGCGTCGCCTCGAGCGCCGCCAGCGTCATCTTGTCGACCCGGAGCGCGCGTAGCAGCGGATTTCGCTTGACGCTGGCGATCGCGTCGCCCCGGCCGCACAGGATTCCCGCCTGCGGGCCGCCCAGGAGCTTGTCGCCGCTGGCGCACACGAGCGCGGCCCCGGCCTCGATCGCGGACCGGATCGTGGGCTCGCCACGCGCGGCCGCGCTCTCCTCGAGGATCCCCGTTCCCTGATCGAAGATGACCGGGATCCCGCGTGCGGCGCCCATGCGGCAGATCACGTCGAGATCCACCTCGGCCACGAATCCCGACTGCGCGAAGTTCGAGCGATGGACCTTGAGGATCGCCTTGACCGACCCGCCGGCGATCGCGTCCTCGTAGTCCCCTTCGTGCGTCTTGTTCGTGGCGCCGACCTCGATCAGCCGGGCCCCGCCCTTGGCGGCGATCTCGTGGACCCGAAACCCGCCCCCGATCTCGATCAGCTCACCGCGCGAAACGACCACGTCCCCGCCACCGGCGAGCGTGTCCACCGCGAGCAGGAGCGCGGCGGCGTTGTTGTTGACGACGAGCGCGTCGTCCGCCCCGGTCAGGAGCCTGAGGAGCCCGGCAGCATGCACGTAGCGCGATCCGCGCTCGCCGTGTTCGAGATCGAATTCGAGCGGCGTATAGCGCGCACCCGCCGCCGAAGCGGCCGCGATCGCCTCGTGCGCGAGCGGCGCACGGCCGAGATTCGTGTGGATGACGACGCCGGTCGCGTTGACGACGGGCGGCAGGGCGAGCCGGGCGAGCCGCGCGGCTTCGGATACCCACCGTTCGAGGACCGCCCGCTCGACGTCCTCGCGCGAGCCGTACTCCCCACCGTTCGCGCTCAACTCCACGCGCACGCTTTCGAGCGCCCGCGCCAGCGCCGTCCGCTCGAGCGGCTCCCCCACTCTCAGCGCGCGCACCGCCTCGGGGATTCGCGCCAGGCAGTCGTTGACCGCCGGCAACCAGCGCGGGCCGGCTTTGTCGCTCGTCACGGCTCTGCGCCGGCAGGTGGCTCGGCCTCCGGCAGAGGCACGCGCTCCGAGGGCCAGACCGCAGGCCCTTCGTAGTCAGGCCGGAACGTGCGCCCGCCTTCCGGCGTGGCGGCCATGCCGCTCCGGTTCTCGACGGCCAGTTCGATCCGGTAGACGCGGTCCTTCCACAGCGGCTCGGCGGGCACGACCCGCAGCTCGCGCGCCCCCTGCGGCTCCACCGCAGAGATCGCGATTCGTCGCACGCGGAGGTCGGCGGGGGCGAGCGAATCGAGCGGGATCTCGGCGTCCGCGAGGTCGAGGTCGGCCTCCCATAGCCGGACGGACGCGGCCGTCACCGCGGGGTCGCTGGCGAGGTCGTCGTCGATCGTCACCGCGAGCGAGCGCGAATCGGGCGTCTCCACGGTCACGATCAGGGGGGCCGTCGTGTCGACCACCGCGATCCGGTATGTGCCCTCGTGCGCGCGCTCCTCGGCCGTGATCTCGAACGTGTCGCGGGCTCCCGGCTCGTCGGTCATCTGCCATCCATCGGGCCGCACCCGCTCCATCCACGCCGTCGCTTCGTACGACCCGTACGCGACCCCCTCCATCTCGACCCGGCCCTGGGAATCGGCCTCCATGCTGTAGTCGAGCTCGTGTCCCAGGGCCTCCAGGTGGTAGCGAGCGAGCGCGGCGGGAAGGCTGTCCTGGACGATCGTGGCGCGGATGATCGAGAGGGTGATCGGCCGCTCCCCGCCCGTCGAGAACAGGATCGTCCGCGCGGTCGTCGTCCCGTTCCCGTCACGATCCTGGAGTCCGGGCAGAATCGTCACCATGTACGTTACGCCGTCGGCCATCGGCGCGTTGGGCGACAGCGTGATCTCCTCGCCGTCGAGCCGGATGTCGAACTCGGGCGTGTCAGGGTTGACGACGATGCGGCTCGCGAGATCGCCCATCCTCTGCTCGCCGATCGGCTCGTCGAACCGGAGCCGGATCGCCTGGTCGGGCGCGGCGTTGACGGCACGGTCGGCGGGATCGCTCTCGACCAGGACGGGGGGCGCCTCGTCCACGGGCCCGCCCGGCGGGAACCCCTCGCTGGCGCATGCGCCGAGTGCCAGGCACGCGATCGCGGCGCTCCGCGCGGCTGCGCCGGCTCGATCCCAGGCGCGACCGCGGTCGCGGCTCAGGAGGCCTCGAGGCTCGATTCGAGCTCCCGGAGCCGCTCGAGCGAGCGCTCCAGGTCGGCGGCCTTCTCCCGCTCCCGGGCGACGACTTCCGCCGGCGCGCGCGAGACGAACCGCTCGTTCGCCAGCTTCGCGCGCGAGGACGCGAGCAGCCGCTCGACGCCCGCGATCTCGTCACCGAGGCGCTCCCGCTCGCGCTCGACGTCGACCAGGTCGGCGAGCCGAACGGCGACCTCGACGCCGCCTCGCACCACTTCGCTCGCGATCCCTTCGCCCCGCGGCGCCGAATCGACGACGCGCGTATCGCTGGCCAGGGCGAGCCGCGCCAGGTCGTCGACGAACCGCTCGAGCGTCGCACGGTCGGTCGGATCCTCGGCCGCGATCGTCATCGGAGCGTGCCGCGTGGGCGGAACGTCGTAGCGAGCGCGCAGCGCGCGCGCCGCGCCGATGACCTGCTGGAGGAGCTCCATGGCCGCCGATTCCGCCGGATACGACCAGCCGGCCGGCTTCGGCCATGGCGCGATCATGATGGAATCGCCTTCGCGCAGGGCGGCCGGCAGCTGCCGCCACAGCTCTTCGGTCACGAACGGCATGAACGGGTGGAGGAGCCTCAGGCTCCTCTCGAGCGCCGTCAACAGCACGCTCCGCACCGCCTCTCCATCGGGGGTTCTCAACCGCGGCTTCGACCACTCGATGTACCAGTCGCAGTAGTCGTGCCAGAGGAACTCGTAGATCGCCTGGGCCGCGTCGTTCATGCGAAACGCCGCGAGCGCCCTGTCGACGGCCTCGGTCGCGGCGTCCAGACGGTGAAGGATCCACTTGTCCGGCGATTCGAGCGAATTCATCTCGGGCTCGCCCGGCTCGAAGTCGGCGGGAACGTTCATGAGCACGTAGCGCGCGGCGTTCCAGAGCTTGTTGGCGAAGTTCCGTCCGATCTTGAAGTCGTCGGGGGCGAGATGGATGTCGGTCCCTGTGGGCGCGGCGGCGACCAGCGTGAAGCGCAGCGCGTCGGCTCCGTACTCGTCGATCACCTCGCGCGGATCGATCCCGTTGCCGAGCGACTTCGACATCCTCCGGCCCTTCGCGTCACGCACGGTGCCGTTGATGACGACGTCGTCGAACGGGTTCTCCCCCATGCAGTAGTATCCCGCCATCACCATGCGCGCGACCCAGAAGAAGAGGATCTCCGACGCGGTGACGAGCGTGTTCGTCGGATAGAAGGTCGCGAGGTCCTCGGTCTCGTCGGGCCAGCCGAGCGTCGAGAACGGCCACAGCCATGACGAGAACCACGTGTCGAGGACGTCGGGGTCCTGCTTGAGCGAATCGGAACCGCAGTCCGGACAGCGGTCGGGGTCCTCGCGAGCCGCGAACGCGTGGCCATTGACGCAGGTCCACACCGGAATCCGGTGGCCCCACCAGATCTGCCGCGAGATGCACCAGTCGCGCACGTTCTCGAGCCAGTGCGCGTAGACTTTCTCCCAGCGCGCCGGCGTGATCGAGAGCTTCCCCTCGCGGAGCGCGGCCAGCGCGGGCACCGCGAGCGGCTGCATGCGCACGAACCACTGATCGCTGAGATACGGCTCGACCACAGTGTCGCAGCGGTAGCAGCGACCGACGGAATGGCGGATCTCCTCCTCCGAGACGAGCAGCCCCTCGGACTCGAGCGCCTCCAGCACCGCTTCGCGCGCGGCGAAGCGGTCGAGCCCCGCGAAGCGCCCCGCGGCCTCGCTCATCGTGGCGTCGGGCTCGAGCACGTTGACGCGCGGCAGCCCGTGGCGCTCGCCCACCAGGAAGTCGTCGGGATCGTGCGCCGGCGTGATCTTGACCGCGCCGGTCCCGAACTCGCGGTCGACGAACGAATCGGCGACGATCGGCAGCTCGCGCCCGACCAGCGGCAGTATCGCGGCTCCGCCGACGAGCGAGCGATATCGCTCGTCTTCCGGATGGACGGCGATCCCCGTGTCGCCGAGGATCGTCTCCGGCCGGGTGGTCGCGACCTCGATGTGGCCCGATCCGTCGGAGAGCGGATAGCGCACGGTGTAGAGACGGCCGGCCTGCTCCTCTTTCTCCGCCTCCTCGTCCGACAGCGCGGTTCCGCAGCGGGGGCACCAGTGGATGATGTACTGCCCGCGATATACGAGATCGTCCTCGTATAGGCGGACGAACACCTCCCGCACGGCGCGCGAGAGCCCCTCGTCCATCGTGAATCTCGCGCGGTCCCAGTCGCAGGAGACGCCCAGCCGCATGAGCTGGTCGTAGATCTCGTCGCCGTACTTCTCCTTCCACGCCCATACGCGCTCGAGGAACTTCTCCCGACCCAGGTCCTGGCGGCTGAGCCCTTCTTCGGCGAGCTCCCGCTCGACGACGTTCTGCGTCGCGATCCCCGCGTGGTCGGTTCCCGGCAGGTAGAGGGCCCGCCGGCCGCGCATCCGCTCCCTGCGGATCAGCACGTCCTGGAGCGTGTTGTTGAGGGCGTGCCCCATGTGGAGGACTCCGGTCACGTTGGGCGGCGGGATGACGATCGTGTAGGGCTCGGGCCCCTCGCCTGCCGACGGATGGAAGTACCCGCGCTCGCGCCATTCGGCGTACAGACGTGACTCGAGCGTAGAGGGATCGAAGCGCGGCGCAAGGGCCGCGGCGCCGGGCGTCGCGCGGCGGGCGTCGGTCTCGGGCATGGTCCTCGCGGGGATCCTGGGACGGGATGGGGGCGGAATCGACGGTGTCTCGGGGCAGGAGTCTACCGGCAGCGCCCGCGGCGCGTCAACGCGCCTT
>DASRVB010000132.1:0-14852 GCA_035687725.1 Gemmatimonadota bacterium | reverse complement strand
CGGCGCCTGGGATGCCGCCGACGTACCGCGCCTGTCGCGCGCGCGTGGGCGCGCGATCCTCGACGCGGCGGGCGCCGACCCCGGCGCGATGGCCGCGGTCAACGCGGAGCCGCGATCGATCGAGCCGCTGATCGAGGGGATCGAGGGCGTGGTCGTCGCCAACCGCAACGCGCCCGATCAGACCGTTCTTTCGGGAAGGACCGCGGCTGTCGAGGAGGCGCTGGCGCGCATCGAGGCGGCCGGCATCAAGGCCACGCGCATCAACGTCGCGTGCGCGTTCCACAGCCCGGTGGTGGCGGGAGCGACGGTGGACTTCGAAGCGGCGCTGCGCGCCGGTGAGGTGCGACCACTCCGCTGCGTGGTGTGGTCGAACATCACCGCCGCACCCTATCCCGGCGATCCGGAGAGCACGATCCGGCTCCTCACCGACCAGATCGCGCGGCCGGTGCGGTTCGTCGAGCAGATCGAAGCCATGTACGAAGCGGGTGCGAGGATCTTCGTCGAGGTGGGTCCCGGCCGCATCCAGACCGGCCTCGTCGAGCGCATTCTCGAGGGACGGCCGCACGTCGCCGTGCCGACCAGCGTGAAGGGCGAGGGCGCGCTCGAATGGATGGTCCGCGCCCTGGCCAGGCTCGCGGCGGCGGGTGTGGAGCTCGACCAGCGGGGGCTCTTCGCGGGAAGGACGAGCGCGACGTTCGACCTGGACGGCGCCGCGCCTAGAGAGCTTTCGCCCACCGCGTGGCTCGTCGACGGTCAGTGGGCCCGTCCCGCGTCGGGCGCCATTCCACCGGGCTCGTTCCGGCCCGTTACCGAGCCGCCCGTCCGGGCGCGCGTCCACGGAAGCGTCTCCGCGGGCGCGCCGGCCGACGACCGCGAGGCCGCGATGGTCGAGTACCTGCGGAGCGTGCGCGAGGCGATCGAAGCCCAGCGCGACGTCATGCTGCGCTACCTCGGAGCGGCGCCCGCGGCCTCGCAGTCGGCCCCTGCGGGCGGGAACGGCGCGGCGCCGACCGAGGCCCGTGCGCCGATCGCCTCGCCCCCGGCCGCAGCGAGCGCGCTCGTAGCCGTGTCGCCCGCAGCCATCGAGCCTGTCGCCGCGGCGGCCGAGTCCGCGTCCCGCGGGGCCCTCTCCGAGTCCCTGCTCGCGATCGTCAGTGAGCGGACCGGCTACCCCGTCGAGATGCTCGACCTGGACCTCGACCTCGAAGCCGACCTGTCGATCGACTCGATCAAGCGGATCGAGATCCTGGGCGCGCTCAACGAGCAGACCGGTCTCGCCGATACGCTCGGCGACCAGCGGGACGAGCTGCTCGAGGAGCTGGCCGGGATCAAGACCCTGCGCGGCATCGTGGCCTGGATCGAGGAGCGCTCGACGGGGAACGGCTCGGTCCACGTCGGGGAGACGAACGGATCCGCCCCGGGCGGGCTGCGGCGGTTCGGCTTCGAGGTCCGCGCCGCGCCTCCCGCGGCACGGAACGGCACGCGGCTCGACGGCCGCGCGTTCGCGATCATCGACGACGGCCTGGGAGTGGCGCGCGCGTTGTCTGCGCTCCTCGGAAGCCTCGGGGCGACCGCGACGATCCTGGCGGCGGAAGGCGAGCTCGATCGGATCGACGGGCTCGTCGACCTCTCCCGTCTCTCGCCTGCCAGCGGCCCGGACGACGTCAAGCGCCTGTTCCGGCTCGCCAAGCGGGCGCTCGACGCCGAGGCGCGCTGGATCGTCGCCGCGACCGGCATGGGCGGCGCCTTCGGCTACGGCCGCAACGGCTCGGGACGCCCGGGCGAGGGTGGCGTGGCCGGATTCCTCCGCAGTCTCTCCAAGGAGCGTCCGGAGCTCCACGTGCGGGCGATCGACATGGACGCCGGCGCGGACCCGCGCCGGCTCGCGGAGCAGCTGGTCGAGGAGATCCTCTCGACCGGGGGCCCGGTCGAGGTCGCCTACTTCGGCGACGAACGGCGCGAGCTGGCGATCGTTCCCGCGCCGCTCGAGCGGAACGGTGGAGGGGCAGCGGGCCTCGACGAAGCGTCGGTCGTCCTCGTCACCGGAGGGGCACGGGGGATCGCGGCCCACGTGTCGATCGAGCTCGCCCGGCGCCATCGCTGCGCGCTCGAGCTGGTGGGCCGCTCGCCGATGCCGACCGCCGACGAGCCTGCGGAGATCGCCGGGATCGACGATCCGCGCGAGCTCAAGCGAAGGCTCATCGGTCTCGCCCCCGGAGCGCGTCCCGCCGAGATCGAGCGGCGTCTGCGTGAGATCCGCGCGGGGCGCGAGATCCGCGCGACGCTGGCCGCGATCGCGGCCGCCGGCGGCAGGGCGCGCTACCACTCCGTGGACGTGAGGTCCCGGGCGGCGTTCGGCGATCTGATCGACGAGATCCGCGCGCTCCACGGCCGGATCGACGCCGTGTTCCACGCGGCCGGGCTCATCGAGGACAAGCTCGTCGTGCACAAGACCGCCGAGTCGTTCGAGCGGGTCTTCGACACCAAGGTCGCCGGCGCGCTCACGCTGGTCGACAAGCTCCGCGAGGAGACGCGGCTGATCGTCTTCTTTTCGAGCGCCGCGGCGGTCTTCGGAAACGCGGGGCAGACCGACTACGCCGCTGCCAACGACGTCCTCGACCGGCTGGCGATCCACCTCTCCGAGAGCAGGTCGATGCGGGCGATCTCGGTAGCGTGGGGGCCCTGGGACTCGGCGGGCATGGTCTCCGAGGATCTCCGCCGCGAGTACGATCGCCGCGGCATCGGCCTGATCCCGCTCCAGGCCGGCGTGGCGGGGCTGCTCGACGAGATCGACGAGCCGCACGCCGACGCGGCGCGGGTCGTCCTCATGGGCGCCGCCGACGCGCGATTCGCGGACTCCCCGGTTGCAGGACGCTGAAAATGGCTCATCTGCGTCGTTCCGCTCCTCGTGTCTTCCTGCGGCGTACAATTCGTACGCCTCGGAATCCTCTCGTCGCGCGCCTAGCAGCTGAGCCATTTTGAACGTCCTGCCGATTTAGTCCGGCCCGGTTCGCTCCATGCGTCCTTCGCCTTCCACCGACGTCGCCATCATCGGGATGGCGTGCGTGTTCCCCGGAGCTCGCGATCTGGACGAGTTCTGGGAGAACCTGCGCGCCGGGCGCGACGCCATCGTCAACGCTCCGGCCGAGCGCATCGATCCGCTGTTCTTCGAGCACGCCGCGGGCGAGCTGGACCGGCTCTATTGCCGGCGCGGCGGATTCATCGGCGAGACGATCGAGTTCGACCCACTCCGCTGGGGGCTCATGCCGATCGCGGCACGCGGCAGCGAGCCGGATCAGCTCCTGTCGCTCGAGACCGCCGCCGCCGCGCTGACCGACGCCGGCTACGACGACCGCGAGCCGCCGCGCGAACGGACGGGCGTGATCCTCGGCCGCGGAGGGTACGTCAACCAGGTCGCGATCAGCCTCGTGCAGGCGGTGCGGACAGCCGAGGAGATCGTGCGCTCGGCGCGCGCGCTCCTCCCCGATCTCACCGACGCGCAGGCGGCGGAGATCAAACGCCGGTATCAGGCGCAGATCCAGGGCCTGGGTCCGGACACGATCATCGGGCTGGTGCCGAACCTGGCCGCGTCGCGGATCGCCAACCGGTTCGACCTCCACGGGCCTGCGTACGTCGTCGACGCCGCATGCGCGAGCTCGCTCCTCGCGGTCGACCAGGCGTGCGCGGAGCTGGCCTCCGGCCGCTGCGATCTCGTCCTGGCGGGCGGCGTGCACCTCGTACACGACGCCGCCTTCTGGGCGGTGTTCACGCAGCTCGGCGCGCTGTCGCGCAGTCAGCGGATCCGCCCGTTCCACCGCGAATCGGACGGCCTGTTGATCGGCGAGGGGGCCGGAATGATGGCGCTCAAGCGCCTGTCCGACGCCGAGCGGGACGACGACCGCGTGTACGCGGTCATCCGCGGCTCCGGCGTTTCCAGCGACGGGCGCGCGTCCAGCGTGATGAACCCGAGCGCCGACAGCCAGGTCCTGTCGCTCGAGCGCGCCTGGCAGCGCGCGGGCCTGGACCCGCGGGAGCGCGGGTCGGTGGGTCTCATCGAGGCGCACGGCACCGCGACGCCGGCCGGCGACGCCGCCGAGCTCGCCACGCTGGAGCGGGTGTTCGGCCCCGCCGACGGATCGCCGAACGCTGGGCTGGGATCGGTGAAGTCGATGATCGGCCACGCGATGCCGGCGGCCGGGATGGCCGGGTTGATCAAGGCCGCGCTGGCCGTCCACTACGGGATCCTCCCGCCGACCCTCCACTGCGAGGATCCGCATCCGGGCGTCGAGCGGACGCGGTTCCGGCTCGTCCGCGAGGCCGCCGTGTGGGAGTCGGAGGGGCCCCGCCGGGCGGGTGTCAACGCCTTTGGCTTCGGCGGGATCAACGCGCACGTCGTCCTCGAGCAGCACCACGCCATGCGGCTCCCGCGGACGGCGGCGCGCAGGCACGCGCCCGAGGGGGCATGGCTGCGGCTGGCCGCGTCGACGCCCGCGGAACTGGCCGAGGCGCTGGCGGGCGTGGCCCCGACCTCGAGCGCGGGTCCCTGCCGTCTGGCGCTCCTCGACCCGACGCCCGAGCGGATCGCGCACGCGCGCGCCATCGTGGCGGCCGGCAGGACGTTCCGGGACCGCGCGGGAGCGCTCATATTCGCGCCCCGCGGGCTGGCCACCGACGGCGGCCGGCTCGCGCTCGTCTTTCCGGGGGTCGAGAGCACCTTCGATCCCCAGGTCGACGACGTCGCGCGCTGGTTCGGCTTGCCGCCGCTCCCGCCTCCCATCGAGGGTGACCTCGAGCGCAGGGGTGCCAGAGTCGTCCTCGCGGGTCGGCTCCTCCACCACGCGCTGACGGGGCTCGGCGTCCGGCCGTGGGTGGTGGCCGGCCACTCGATCGGCGAATGGACCGCGCTCCTCGCCGCGGAGGCGATTCCGCCGCGGGCGCTCGACGACGTGCTCGCCGCGCTCCGGCCCGGCACGCTGGCGGTGCCCGAGGTCGCGTACGCGGCGGTCGGCTGCGGGACCGAGCGGCTGGAGCCGTTCCTGGTCGAGGCGGACGACATTCACGTCGCGCTCGACAACTGCCCGCACCAGACGGTCCTCTGCGGACCCTCCGCGCGGCTGGGCCCGGTCCTCGAGCGGCTGCGCGGGAACGGCGTGTTCTGCCAGGTGCTGTCCTTCGAGTCCGGATTCCACTCGCCGGTTTTCGCCGACTACGTCGAGCCGGTCCGGCGGGTGGTCGAGGGACTCGAGATCGTCGGGCCCACGGTGCCGGTATGGTCGGCGACGACCTGCGCCCCGTATCCCGAAGACCCCGCGGAAGTGCGGGAGCTGTTCCTGGAGCACCTGGTGCAGCCGGTTCGCTTCCGTCGCCTCACCGAGGCCCTCTACGCCGAGGGGGTGCGCCTCTTCGTGCAGGTGGGGGCGGGGAGCGTCGCCGCGTTCGTCGAGGACACGCTTCGCGGGCGACCGCACCTGTCGATGGCCGCGAGCTCCCACCGCCACGAGGGCATCGACCAGTTGCGGCGGCTGGTGGCTACCCTCTGGGTGGAGGGCCTGGACGTCGACGCCGAGGCGCTCCTCGGCCCGGTCGGCGCACCGGCGAAGAGGAGCGTGCCGGTCCAGATCCGGCTGGGCGCTCCGCTGCTCTCGATCGAGGAAGGAATGGCGCCCGAGCTCACGGCGCGGGCGCCTTCGGCGCCGATCGAGGCCGGGCTCGACCTCTCGGATCCGATCGCCCGGGAGCTCTTCGCCACTTCGCGGGCCCTCGAGGAGAGCCACCGCGCGGTGCTCGAGGCGTGGCGGGATCGGCGGAAGACGACGTCCGCCGCCGCGGCGTCGGCGGCCGAGTCGAGCCCGGCGAATCGCGCGGCGGGCCCGCGAGAGGTCACGTGGGAGGAAGAGTTCTCGCTGGCGCGCTACCCGTTCCTCCTCGACCACTCGTTCTTCAGCCTGCCGCCCGGCTGGCCGGAGCCCGGCGACGGGTTCCCGCTCGTGCCGTTCACGATGACGCTCTCGCGGATGATGGCCGCCGCGGAGCGCGTCGTCCCGGGCAGGCTGGCGGTCGGCCTGGAGCGGGTGATGGCGTACCGCTGGATCCCGGTCGACGAGCCCCGGACGCTGCCCGTCACCGCGCGATTCGACGGCGAGAGCCGGGTGGTCGTCCGTGTCGGGGAGCATGCCGAGGGCACCGTGGTCCTGGCCGACGCCTGGCCCGCGCCCCCCGCGCCCGACCGCGAGCCGCTCGAGGACGCGCGGCCGATCGAGCAGACGTCCGCCGACATGTACGCGACCCGCCTCATGTTTCACGGCCCCGGCTACCAGTCGGTCGCGGAGCTCGGCGAGATCGGCGCCGGCGGCATCCGCGGGAAGGTCGTCGAGATGCCGGCGGAGGGGGCCCTGCTGGACGGCGCCGGGCAGCTGCTCGGCTACTGGATCAAGGCACAGTCGGATCGCGACCGCGTGGCCGTGCCGGTCATGCTCGAGCGCGCGAGCTTCTTCGGCCCCCCACCCGCAACCGGCCGGTCGTTCGACTGCACGGTCCGCGTGAGGCGTTTCGGCGCGCGTCAGGTCCGGGCCGATCTCGAGCTCGTCGACGGTGGGCGTGTGTGGGCCCGGTTCACGGGCTGGGAGGATCGCCGGAGGCCGAACGAGCCCTGGATGTGGCCGGTCATCCAGTGGCCGGAGAGGAACACGCTGGCCCGCCCGATCGAAGGCGTGCCGGGGTGCGCGCTGCTCGAACGGGCGTTCGCGGACGCGATCACCCGCGACTACTTCGCGCGCCGCTATCTCACGGCGCGGGAATGGGAGGCGTATCGCGACCTCCCCGAGCGCCGCAAGGAGGACTGGCTCGCCGGACGCGTGGCGGCGAAGGACGCCGTGCGGCTCCTCCTCTGGGAGCGGGGACTGGGCCCGCTGTGGCCGATCGAGGTCGAGATCCCGACGGGCGCCGACGGCGCTCCGGAGGTGCGCGCACCCGGAGGTCTGGACCTGAGGGTCTCGATCTCGCACAAGCAAGGGCGCGCGGTCGCGATGGTCGCCGAGGGCGTCGACCCGGGAGTGGACCTCGAGACCGTCGAAGCCCGACCGCCCGAGCTCGAGCGGGCGGCGTTCACCGACCGGGAGAGGGAGTGGCTGTCCGCCCGGCCGGAAGCGGAGCGCGACGGCTGGCGCGCGCGGCTGTGGGCGGCGAAGGAGGCCGCCGCGAAGCGCCGGCGGACCGGAATGAAGGATCCGCGGCGGATGGAGATCGAATCGATGGACGAGGAGCGCATCGATGTGGCGGGAACCCTGGTCGCGACGCGGATCGAGGATGGGTGCGCGATCGCCTGGACGATGGAGGACTGAGAGCGATGAGCGAGACGCTGGAAGTGATCCGCGGCGTGATCGAGGACGTGGTGGGACCGGAATGGTCCGTGGACAAGCCGATCACGATGGAGACGTCGTTCGGGAGCGACCTGGAGCTCGAGAGCATCGAGTTCGTGGCGCTCGCCGAGAAGCTCCAGGCCCGCTACGAGAAGGTCGACTTCGTGCGCTGGCTGAGCGAGAAGGAGCTGGAGGAGATCATCGAGCTGAAGGTCGGCGACGTGGTGACGTACATCGACACATGCCGCTGATCGGCATGGACCCCGCATGCCGCTGATCGCGGCCGCGGGCCGCGCGTTCCACGTGCAGAAGCTGGGCAGCGGGCCGCCGGTCGTCCTGATCCACGGGCTCGTGATCGGCAATCTCGCGACCTGGTTCTTCGGCGTCGCTCCGCTGCTCGCGCGCAGCCGCGCCGTCCTCTTGTACGACCAGCGCGGTCACGGGCTGAGCGCGCCGGCGGAGTCCGGCTTCGACCTCGCCACGTCGAGCGCCGACCTGGGCGCGGTGCTGGCGGCGGTGGAGGGGTTCGGCGGACCGGTCGACGTCGTCGGCCACAGCTATGGCGGTGCGGTGGCCTTGCGCTTCGCGATCGACGATCCGGAGCGGGTACGCCGGATCGTCGTCCTCGACGCGCCGCTGCCGCCGTTCGATCCCGCCGAGGTCGCTTCCATGATGAAGGAGGTCGACGAGGACCAGATGCGGCAGCTGATCGAGCTCGACCACCGGCAGTTCTCCGAGCTGGCCGCCCGGCTGGCCGAGGGTCGCGGCCGGCGCGGCGCGCGCAAGGCCGATCGGGCCCGGCACCTGCGCGAGGGAACCACCGTCACCGCGGATCTGATGTCGGAGCCTCCCATCGACGACGCCAACCTGGCCCGCCTCTCGCGTCCCGTGCTCTGCGTGTACGGCTCCCGGTCTCCCTTCCGGGCGCGTGCCGACGAGCTGGCCTTGACCCTGCCGGACGCGCGCGTCGTCGAGCTCAGGGGCGGCCATCTCCTTCCGCTCGAGTGTCCGGCCGAGGTGGTGCGCGTCGTGGAGGAATTCCTGGATGGCTGAAATAGAGGTACGAGGTCTCGACTTCCACGTGGTACGACTGGGCTCGGGGGAGCCGACCGTCGTGTTCCTCCACGGGCTCGTCATGGACAACCTGTCGAGCTGGTACTTCACGGTCGCGAACCGGGTCGCACGCGTGGCCGACGTCATCCTGTTCGACCTCCGCGGTCACGGCCAGACCGAGCGGCCCCGGAAGGGATACACGGTGGACAGTCTGGTGGCGGACATCGACGGGCTCCTCGACAAGCTGGTTCCAGACGGCCGGGCGGTCGAGTTCGTCGGGAACAGCTTCGGCGGACTGCTGGCGCTGGCATACGCGATCGCGCATCCGGAGCGGGTGCGGGGTCTGGCGCTGGTGGACGCCAACATGACCGACGATTCGTGGGCCGGCGAGATCACCCGCGCATTCTCGCTCAAGGGAGCCGAGCGCGACGAGATGATCATGAAGTACGCCCACCGCTGGGCGGGCAGGCACAGCGAACGCAAGGCCAACCGGCTGATCGTCAACGCCCATCACCTGACCAAGGGCACCTCGCTCGTCGACGATCTCGCATCGTCACCTCTCATGACCGACGATCAACTGGCGACGATCCGCTGCCCCGTACTCGCGCTGTACGGCACCGATTCCGAGCTGCTGGATCGCGGCGAGCGGCTGGGACGCACGATTCCGGATTGCGAGGTGCGGCTGTTCCCCGGCTGTACGCATCTACTGCTATGGGAAGCCACGGAGCAACTGAAGGAGCAGCTCAGGGACTGGATCAAACGGCCGGAGCCCGCCGGCCTCCAGTGAGCCGATCGCCTCATCCGCTGACCGCCGCGGCGCTGGAGACGTCCATCGGCCGTCGCTTCGACGCGGTCGCGCAGGCGTGCGGTGACCGGATCGCGATTCGGACACCAAGAGAGGAGATCAGCTACCACGATCTCGCGAAGTGGTCGGACCGCCTGGCGGGTCGAGTGTACGAGCAGCTCTCGAAGGCAGGCGGCAGCCCGGGAGCCGCCGTGGCGACACTCCTGCCGCAGGGGATCGAGGCGATCGCCGCCCAGCTGGGAATCGTCAAGGCCGGTGGCTGCCACGTGCCATTGAATCCGAGCCATGCGGCGGCATCGCTTCGGGAGGTGGTCGAGCATTCGGGCTCCCGGTTGCTGATCAGCAGCCGACCCTTCTCGCATGCCGCCACCGCCGCGGCCGTGATCGGCTGTGAGGTCCTGGAGATCGAAAGCACGCGGAGCGGAGGACCAGGCCGGACGCGCCTTCCGGAAGTCGGACCGGATTCACCCGCCACGCTCTATTACACATCCGGCTCCACCGGTCGCCCCAAAGGAGTGCTCGATACACATCGGAACGTGTTGCACAACGTCCTTCGGTACACCGTTACCCTGAATCTCGGCCCGAGCGACCGGATGACCCTCCTCCAGTCCCCGGCATTCAGCGGCTCGGTTTCCAGCATCTACGGAGCTCTGCTGAATGGAGCGATGCTATGCCCCTTCGCTCTCGACGAGGACGCGCCCGACCTGCTGGCGGACTGGCTCGTCGAGAGCGGCGTGACGGTCTACCACTCGGTTCCAGCCGTTTTTCGAACGCTAGTCGCCGGTCGCCGTGAGTACCCCCGAATGCGCGTCGTACGACTGGAAGGAGATCGGGCGTTGGCCTGCGACGCGGAACTCTTCAAGTCGAGTTTCCGCCGCACCTGCGTCCTCGTCAATGGGCTCGGCACGACGGAGACGGGCCTCGCCCGCCAGTTCTTCTTGACGCACGAAACCGAAGTCGGCGGAGCCATCCTGCCGGTCGGGTTTCCGGTTCCGGACGTCGCCGCCCTGGTCGTCGACGATGGAGGCGCACCGCTGGAAGTCGGGCGGATCGGAGAAATCGTCGTGCGCAGCCGCTATCTCTCGCCTGGGTACTGGAGGGACCCAGCGAGGACCGCCGATCGGTTCTCGACGGCCCCCGACGGAAGCGGCGAACGGTCGTATCGCACGGGGGATCTAGGGCGCATGCGAGACGACGGCTGCATGGAGTACGTGGGGCGACGAGACTCGGTGATCAAGATCCACGGCCGTTCGGTCGACTCGGGGGAGCTGGAGCGAACCCTCCTGTCGATACCCGGTGTCGCTGACGCGGTAGTCGTGCCGCGAGAGGCGCCATCGGGAGAACTCGACCTGGTGGCAGTCGCCGTGGCATCCGAACCGACGACCGCGGCGGATGTCCGGGCTGCGCTGCGGGCGCGTCTGCCGGACTCCCCTCTTCCGACCGCCATCGTCTTCGGGAACTCGCTTCCGCTCACCCCGGTCGGCAAAATCGATCGGCGGGCAGTCGGGCAGATGGCCGTCGGCATGGAGGAAGTTGTCGAGGGGCCTCCTGCGGGGGACGCGTCGGGAAGCGCGCTGGAGAGGCAAATCGCCGGCATCTGGGCCGACGTCCTTGGTCGAAGCCATGTTTCCATGGAGCTTCCCTTCCTGGATCAGGGAGGAGATTCCCTGCATGCACTGCAGATTCTGCTCCGAATCCGAGAGGATCTGGGTATCGAGGTGACGCCGGCCGAGTTCTTCGCGCTGCCTACGGTGTCGAGCCAGGCGCTCCACATCGAGCCGAGGCTCGTCGACGGTCGCGCGTTTCTTTGACGATGAACGCGGGCTCCGGTACCTTCGCACCACACTAGGCGCGGGCGATGCCGCGCGCGGGTCACCCGGCCGCGAGGTACATCCACGTGAGCAGATGGAAAACCGTAGTCTGGGGCGTGGTTGGAGCCGCGGCGGCGGTGGTGGCGGGCACGTTCGCGCGCCGCAAATACGAAGAAACCGTGCTCGAAATCGGACACGAGTTCCGGACGGGCGAGGTCGTCGCGCGCGAGGGCGGATACCAGTGCGAGCAGTGCGGATACGTTCTGTCGCTGGCGGCGGGCAAGCGACTCCCGCCGTGCCCGAAGTGCGCCCACAGCCGATTCCTCAAGATCTCCTGATTCCCATCCGCTTCGCGCTGGCGATCGTGCTGGCGCTGTCCCTTCCGGAGCAAGACCTGCTGGCGGCGCAGGCTCCCGCGGCCGAGGGCCGGATCGAGATCATCGTCGACGCCTCGAGCGACATGCTGGCGCCCATAGGCAACGTCGAGCGCGTTGTGCTCGCCCGGCAGTTCCTCGACGCATTGCACGCGGGACTGGCCGCCGACGAGGCGCGCGGGCCCGCGCTGCGGCTCTACGGTTCCACCAGCCCGCGCTCGCGTCGCGATTGCTCGGACACGCGGCTCGTCGTCGAGCCCGGAGCCAGCGCCGCGCGATGGTCGGCGGCGGTCCACGAGATCCAGCCGCTGGGCATCGCCCCGCTCGGGGCGGCGCTCCAGCGTGCCGCCCGGGACTCGGTCTCCACCTACGTGCTCGTGACCGAGGGCGGGGACGACTGCCGCGTCGATCCCTGCGAGATCTGGCGCGAGGCGATCGGCGGCGGCCCCAACCGGAACGCGCGGCTGCACATCGTGGCGCTCGCTCCCCGCGAGGAGAACCTGGAGCAGCTCCGCTGCCTCTCGCGCGCGGGCTCGGGATCCTTCACGATCATCGACGGTCCGAACGAAGCCACGTCCGCCGGCCGCCGCGTGGCGCTCATCCTCCGGAATGAGGGCCTGATCGAGGTGCGGGCCACGCTCGGCCGCGGCGGGGCCAGGATCCCGCTGCCGGTCCGGATCGAGCGGCCCGCTGCGGGGGACGTCGTCGCCGGGTTCACGGCGCGCGGACCGCGAGCCGTGCCGGCGGGCGTATACCGGGTGGTGGTCGAGTCGGCGCCGCCGCTGACGTTCGAGCGCGTGATGGTCCTGCCAGGGGAGACCGCAACGCTGGACGCGGCCGCCCTCGGACGCCTGCGGGTGGAGATGCTGGACGAGGCCGGACGGCGGATCCGGGCGCCCGTCTCGATCCGATCCCGCGACGGAAGGCGCGAGCTCCACTACGGGCAGACCGGCGTGGACGCGGTCATGCAGGCCGGGACCTACGTCGTCAGCGTGGATCTCGGCGACTCGATCCTCGAGCAGGCGGACGTCGCGGTCCCCGCCGGCCGGACGACGCGCCTGGCCTTCGGAGGCGGCGGCACGCTCCTCGTCCTCACCCCCGAGTTCGAATCGCCGCCCGCCACCCGCGCGCTCGCTTTCCATGCCGGCGAGGTCGACACCGTGGCCGTGGGTGCGCCGAGCCCGCTTCCGGCTGGGAGCTACCGTCTGATCGTGGAGACCCTGCCCGTCTACGTCGCCGAGGAAGTGGTCGTCCGCGACGAAGCGCAGACCGTCGTGACCCTCCCCGAGACGGGGGTCCTGGGCGTCGAGTTGAGCGGGGTGGCCGGCCCGGTGGAGGGGATCCGCGTGGAAGTGCGCGAGATCCTCACCGGGGAGACGTACGGCACGATCCGCAGCGGCGAGCGGCGGCTGGCGATGCCCGGGCGCTACGAGCTCGAGGCCCGCACCGTGCCCCGCGCCCTGTTCGAAGCAGTGGACGTGGTTCCCGGCCAGGAGCGGATCGTTCGGCGAGAGGGGCTCTCGCGGCTCGAGGTCGCTCCGCCCGCCGGCACCGACGCGACCTATCGCCTGGACGTCCTGACGCCCGACGGTGAGCGCCTGGGCGACACGTCGGGCTCGCGACCGGCGCTCCCGGTCTGGCCGGGCGAGTATCTGGCGCGCGTCTGGCGCGGGCCCGATCTCGTCTGGGAAGGCCGGGTGGCGGTTGCGTCGGACAAAACGGCCCGGATAGATTTGGCCGGCCCGTAGCCGGCGATCCAACTCTCGAGGGGAGGACACATGACTCTGCTCGGTTTCCTCGTCCTGCTGCTGGTGGCCGCGGTGGCGGGCGCGCTCGGGCAGGCGATCGTCGGGTACTCCGCGGGAGGCTGCCTGGTGTCCATCGCCCTGGGGTTTGTGGGCGCCCTCATCGGGGGTTGGCTCAGGACGGAGCTCGGCCTCCCCGAGCCCTTCCCCCTCGAGATCCAGGGGCAGTCGTTCTCCCTCATATGGTCGATCATCGGCGCGGCGCTGTTCGTGGCCGTGATATCGCTCATCTCCGGCCGCCGGAGATAGTGTGGTGCTGCGCTGATGCTCTTCGTCGCGCCTCGCTGACCGGGCGCATCGGCCATCCTGGTGCTGCAAGCCACTTCGGCGACATTCCACTAAGCCGGTCGCGGCGTGCGCCGCGACAGCGCGGTTGGCACACTCCAGGCGCTGAAGCCGCTCGTCGATGAGATCCCTGCGGGTCTGGTGGAGAGGCTTTCGGCGCTACGGCGCGTTCTACGCCAGGAACCTATGGCACAAGGCCAATCGCGATCAGATCTTCTTCCTCTCCTCCGGGATCACCTTCAACGTCCTCGTAACGATCGTTCCGCTGCTCCTGATCACGATCTCGGTTCTCGGCATGCTGGTCGAATCCTCCACTTCGGCCCGCGAACAGATCCTGACCTTCATCCAGCGCGTGATGCCGCTGGCGAGCGCGCAGGCGGAGAGCCTGCTGTTCGGGCTGGTCGAGGACAGGGGGCTGTTCGGCGTGCTCGGGCTGATCGGCCTCATCTGGGCATCCACCCGGCTCTTCGGCTCGCTTCGCACGGTCCTGGAGATCATCTTCGAGATCCCACCCGAGGAACGGCTGGGGATGGTGGAGGGGAAGATCCATGACGTGCGGATGGTCGTGGTGGTCGGGTCGCTGTTCCTGCTCACGATCTCGCTGACGACCGCCCTCAACTGGCTGAAGAACTACGGCGTCGGGTTCCTGGGCCTGGACGCCTACAACATCTCCTGGTTCTGGTCGCTGATGAGCTTGATCCTCGCGTATGTGATCACGTACCTCATGTTCTTCTTCGTCTACCGCTACGTCCCGGACCGCTGGATCCCGCGGCAGGACGCGGCCGTGGCCGCGCTGTTCTCGAGCCTGCTGTTCGAGCTCGCCAAGCAGGTCTTCGTCGCCTATCTGGCCGAGTTCGGCCGCTTCCTCGAGCTCTACGGATCGTTCACCAACCTCGTGGTCGTCGCCTTCTGGGTCTACTACAGCAGCATCGTGTTCATCCTCGGCGGGGAGCTCGCGCGCATCGTCCAGGTGCAGCGCGGCCGCGGCTCACGGCCGGGTTGGTCGTTTCGCGAGGTGTCTCCCTGACCGGTCTCCGGGCGCTGGCCGCGCTGGCCCTGACGCTGCTTCCGGCCGAGGTCGCGGCGCAGGAGGCGCTGCCCGATACGACCCTGTCTCTGCACCAGCGGGGCTGCTGCCTGGACCGGGTCCGGGACGGGGCGGAGGTGAAGGGGTTGGAGATCCACGGGAACGATGCTCTAGACGACGCGACGATCGAGAGCGCGCTGTACACGACCGAGAGCGGGGGCTTCCTCTGGTGGCGGGACGAGGAATTTCTCTCCAAGACCGAATTCCTGAAGGACCTCGAGCGGATCCACGTCCTCTACCAGCGACACGGCTATTTCGACGCCGAGCTCGTGTC
>DASRVB010000131.1:0-28729 GCA_035687725.1 Gemmatimonadota bacterium | reverse complement strand
CAGGATGCCGACGTTCAGATCGGCCACCTGCATCTTGATGGCGCGCCCGGCGATCACGAGATCGTCCGCGAACGGGATCACCGCGAACGTCATCGCCGCGGGAATGAGGAGCATGACGGGCGCGAGCGTGTAGAACGCGCGGTTGGCGTGCGACGGGACGTAGTCCTCCTTCCAGATGAACTTGACCACGTCGGCGAGCGGCTGGACCAGCCCGAACAGCGTGATGCCCGCGATGTTGACCCGGTTGGGCCCCAACCGGTGCTGGATGAAGGCGCTTCCGCGGCGTTCGGCCCAGACCAGGACCGGCACGGCGTTCACGACGCCGAAGAACACGAGAAACGCCTTGAGTAGAGAGATCCCAATTCCTGTCCAGTCAGTCACTTAGCAATCCCCATCAGACGATCACCGGGGCCCGAACGCCGGGCCGGGGGTCAAAGCCCACGGGCGGCATCTCCGCCCTGTCCCAGCCGGCCAGCCACGCGCCCTGGTCGCCCACCGCCGCGTACGACAGGCCGGCGAACGCCGGCACCGCAGCAGCCAGTGCGGCGAACGACTCGGCCGCCGAGCCCGGAGCCTCGCCGCAGCCCAGCGCTTCCGTGATGGCCGCCAGCGCCTGCCAGGCGGGCCGGGACGCCTCGTGCGCCGAGACGTTCCGCCAGAACCGCTGCACCCGCCCCGCATGGTTCGTGAAGGTGCCGTCGCGCTCGACGTGGACGCAGGTCGGTAGCATCAGGTCGATGTGGTCGAGAGCCGACGGAGCCCGCGGGCCGACGAACAGGACCCACTCGGCCGTCTCCAGCGCGCGCGCCCCGCGTTCCCCGAGGATTGCCGGATCCCAGTCACAGAGTATGAGCCCCCCCGTCTCGCCACCCGCGACGCCGTCCAGGATCCGGGTCACGCCGGGTTCGCCGTCCAGTCCGAGGATCGCCAGGGCCCCGCGCGTGTTGGGGTTCGGATCGCGTCGGATCAGAATCCCGTCGATGAGATCGTCCACGCCTCTCCACGACTCGTCGGCCCGGAAGTCGATCGCCGAGCCTCCGGCCGCGCGAACGAGACGCGACAACTCCCAGAGGTCCTCGTTCGACATCCGCGGGCTGGCGATGGCGGCCACGCCGCCTGCCATGTCCCTCAGCGTCCGCGCCGCGCCCTCGACCGCCTCCTCCCATCCGACAGGCACCAGGCGGTTCCCCTGGCGAACGAGCGGCTCCACCAGCCGATCGCTCGAGTCGGCGACGCGCGCGTGCGCCAGGCGACCGGGGTCGCACATCCAGGAATCGTTGACCGCGTCGTTGTACCGCGGCCGGTACCGGTAGACCCTGTCTTCGGCCTCGTCGGAGTAGATGTTGCACCCCGTCGAGCACTCAGGGCAGACCGACTTCGCCGAGCGCAGGAAATAGACGCGCTTCCGGAACCGGAAGTCGTTCGAGGTCAGCGCGCCGACGGGACAGATGTCGGTGTAGTTGAGCGCGTAGGCCGAGTCGATCGGGCGGTCGTCGAAGGTCATGATCTCGGAGTGGTCGGAGCGCTGCGCGATCATGAAATCGGCGGTCCCCGCGACCTCCTCGCCGAAGCGGACGCAGCGGCTGCAGAGCACGCACCGCTCGGCGTCGAGCGTGATCGGTCCCAGGTCCTTGACCTTGTCTTTGTGCACCTTCTCGATCGGCTCGGGGTCGTAGTTCCCGACCTCCATGTAGTACTTCTGCAGGTAGCACTCCCCCACCTGGTCGCAGACCGGGCAGTCGAGCGGATGATTCTTGAACACGAACTCGACGACGCCCGCCACGGCTTCCTTCACGCGCGGGGTGTCGAACGCCACGACCATGCCGTCGGTGGCCGCCGTCGAGCACGAGGTCTGGAGCTTCCCCTGGTCCTTGACCTCGCACAGGCACATACGGCAGTTGGCGGGGATCGAGAGATCGCGGTGGAAGCAGAAGTGGGGCGGCGTGTACCCCGCCCGCTCGGCGGCCTGGAAGATCGTAGCCCCCTTGGGGACCGTGACCTCCACCCCATCGATCGTCAGCGTGAGCTCGCCGGCGACCGGCGCCACCGCCCGCTCCGCCGGCACCTCCTCCGGCCACCGCCGCGCCGGCACGGGAGTCGACGGCGGGAGGATCGACGCCAGCGCGTCCGGCGCGCGGCGCCGGCCGCCGTAGGCGGTGTCCTTCTCCGTGCCGACGTTTCTCCTCATGACGCCTTCGGCAGAATGTGGTCGTGACGCCCGACCGCGGCGGCCAGTCCATCCATGTCTACGGGCTCGGCGCAGAGAGCCGCGAACTCCCCGGGGTACTTCTTGATGAAGGCGACCGCGGGCCAGGCCATGGCGTCGGCCAGCGCGCAGATCGTCTTGCCCGCCATGTTGTCGGAAACCCGCAGGATCGTCTCCAGGTCCGCCTGCGTGCCGCGGCCGTCAAGGATCTTCTCCACCAGCTGCTCGATCCACCCGCACCCCTCGCGGCAGGGCGTGCACTGGCCGCAGGACTCGTGCGCATAGAAGTGTGCCAGGTTCAAGAGACAGTCGACCGCCGACATGTTGTCGCCGATGACGATGAACCCGCCCGACCCCACCAGACTGCCGCGCTCCCGCAGGCCCTCGTAGTCCATCCTGGCGCCCCGACACTCCTCCGGCGTCAGGACGGGGACCGACGAGCCGCCCGGGATGATTCCCTTGAGCTCGACGCCCTCCATCATCCCGCCGAGGTCGCCTCCCAGGAACTCCATCAGGTCGTACCCCATCTCGAGCTCGTAGACGCCGGGCCGGCCGATGGGACCCGAGCACGACCAGAGCTTCGTACCCCGCGACTTCTCGGTGCCGTATTGCACGTAGGCGTCGGCGCCGTTCTCGACGATCCAGGGAATGGTCGCCAGGGTCTCCGTGTTGTTGATGAGCGTTGGGGACCGGAAGAGGCCTTCGACGGCGGGGAACGGCGGCTTGTTGCGGGGAAACGCCTTCTTCCCCTCTAGGGACTCCAGCATTCCGGTCTCCTCGCCCGCGATGTAGGCGCCGGCACCGTAGTGCGTCACGAGCTCGAGATCGTAGTCCGAGCCGAAGATCCCCTTCCCCAGGTATCCCTTCCTGTACGCCTCCTCGACGGCCGCACGCCAGCGCGCGAGCGGGTACGTGAACTCGCCGCGGAGGTAGTTGAACATCAGATTGCTTCCGATCGCGACCGCCGCGATCATCATCCCCTCGAGCACGAGGTGGGGGTCGTTCTCGAGGAGCCAGCGGTCCTTGAAGGTGCCCGGCTCCGATTCGTCGGAGTTGCAGAGCAGATAGCGGGGCTTTTCGGAGTCCCGCGGGATGAACGACCACTTGGTCCCCGTCGGGAATCCGGCCCCTCCGCGGCCGCGGAGGCCCGACTTCTTCACCTCGTCGACGATCGCCTCGGGGCTCATCCCCAGCGCCTTCCGGATCGCCCGGTAGCCACCCGCGGCCTCGTACGCCTCGAGGACGTGGCTCTCGCCCGGCCGGTCGAGTCCGCGCTGCATGAGGATCCTCGGGGCGCTCACCGGCCGACTTCCCCGCCCGCTCCCGACCGGGCCGGCTCGGCCGCGCGCGGGAACATCGCGTTGTAGGCCTCCGCCCCGGGACGCTCGTAGATGACGGGCTCGACGTCGTCGTGATCGGGCGTGCGCCCGCGGAGCTCGTCAAGGAGCGCGTCGATCCGGTCCGGCGTCAGGTGCTCGTAGAACTTGAAGTTGCACTGCATCATCGGAGCGGTGCCGCACGAGGCGAGGCACTCCACCTCCTGCAGCGTGAACTCCCCGTCGGGCGTCGTCTCGCCGGGCTCGACTCCCAGCCTCTCGCGGATCCGGTCGACGATCGCACGCGCGCCCATCAGCTCGCACGAGAGCGTGCGGCAGACCTGCAGCTTCCAGCGGCCCACCGGCGCCTCGTCGAACATGGTGTAGAACCGGACCACCGCCTGGACCGCGGACGCCGAGCAGCCCAGCCGGTCGCCGACCCACACCATCGCCTCGGGAGAGATCCACCCCTTCTCCCGCTGCACGGCCCAGAGGACCGGCAGCATCGCCGCCTGCCTGTCCGGGTAACGGGCGATGGTGGCGTCGATCCAGCGCACGGCCTCGTCGGGCATCGTGAACGGGGCCATCAGCGATCCAGCTCGCCGGCGATGATGTTCAGCGAGCCCATGATGGCCACGATGTCCGAGAGCATGCAGCCCTCCAGCGACTGGCCGATGTTCTGGTAGACCGCGAAGCAGGGCGCGCGGCAGTGAATGCGGTACGGTTGCCCGGCGCCCTCCGACACTATGTAGAACCCCAGCTCGCCGTTGCCGCCTTCGGTATACGAGTACACCTCGCCGGCCGGGACCTGGACCCCCTCGAACGTCAGCTTGAAGTGCGCGACCATGCCCTCGATCGTGTTGTAGACCGCGTCCTTGGGCGGCGGCGCGATCGTCCAATCGTCGACGTTGACGGGCCCGTCGGGGAGATCGTCCAGCGCCTGCTCGACGATCGACAGGCTCTGGCGCATCTCCTCCATGCGCACCAGGTAGCGGTCGTACACGTCGCCGGTGGTCCCGACCGGCACCTGCCAGTCGAACTGATCGTAGTCGTAGTAGGGGTGTGCCTTGCGCACGTCGTACGGAACGCCAGCCGCGCGCAGGCAGGGACCGGTCCATCCCCAGTCGATCGCGTCCGCGGCGCTGATGGAATGAACTCCCCGGGAGCGGTCGATGAAGATCCGGTTGTCGGTGATCAGGCGATCGACGTCGTCGATGTACCGGGGCAGGGTCGTGAGCAGCGCTCGCGCCTCCTCCTCGAACCCCTCGTGGACGTCGCGCATGAGGCCGCCGATCCGCCCGTAGGCGACCATCATGCGGGCGCCCGAGACGTGCTCCATGAGCGAATAGATCTCCTCGCGGCCGCGGAACAGGTACCAGAAGTTCGTCAGCGCGCCGAGGTCGACGAGGTTCGTCCCCACGCAGACGAAGTGGTCCATGATCCGCGACAGCTCCCCGAGGATCACGCGGATCCGCTGCGCGCGCGGCGGAATCTCGATCCCCAGCAGCTTCTCCACCGCCATCGCGTATCCCACGTTGTTCAGGAACGAGCTCATGTAGTTGAGGCGGTCCGTGTAGGGGAAGATCTCCTGCCAGGGATGGAGCTCGGACATCTTCTCGAAGCAGCGATGGAGGTAGCCGATCTCGGGGACGGCCTTGACGATCGTCTCGCCGTCGAGCCAGCACTTGAGCCGGAAGGTTCCATGCATCGCCGGATGGCTGGGCCCGATGTTCACCACCATCAGGTCCTCGGATAGCGGGTCGACCGAAAGGCCCTCTTCCTCGACGATGTGACGCTCGACCTCGAGCCCCGTTCCGCGCGCGGCGCTCGTCGGCTGGCCGGTCGCGCCGAGGGGCTCCCACGACACGCCCGTCGGCAACCGACCGCCGTGCGGATCCGGCACGGGGGTGGTCTTCGGCAACTCCTCCGGGGTGAGGGCGGCGTCCTTGAAGACCATCCTGGCTACTCCGAGAGGGGGTGGCTGACGCGAGCCCGCACCCGCTGCATCTCCTCGGGTGATATCTCGTCGAGGAGATCGTCGGGGCGCAGCAGCTTCCAACGCAGGTCCGCGGGGTAGTCCTTGCGCAGCGCGTGTCCCTGGAAGTCCTTGTGGCAGAGGATGCGCTTCATGTTCGGATGGCCCTCGAAGCGGATGCCGAACATGTCGTACACCTCGCGCTCGAACCAATCCGTCGACTTCCAGATGTCGACCGCCGTGTCGACCACCGGGTCGTCCTCCGGGACACCCGTCTTCACGCGCACCCGCTTGCCGGTCCCGAGGGAGTACAGATGGTAGACGACGGCGAACCGGGGGCTGCCGCCGAGCGCAACGTAGTCGACCGCGGTGACGTCCATGCAGAAGTTGAAGTCGAGCTCCGGATCGCGCTTGCAGTGCTCGAGCAGCTCGTGCACCCCACCGCGGTCGACCCAGACCGTCAGGTCGCCGCGATCGTCGCTCACGCGCTCGAGCGCGTCGCCGAACCGTCGCTGCAGGTTCTCCAGCACGAACCCCGCCACGTCAGACCTTCGCCAGCTTGCGCTCGCGGGCCGCGGCGGCCTCGCGCTCGAGTACGACCTGGTAGTGCGACGGCTCGCCGCGCTCGATCTTCTCCTGGAGCTTCAAGATCGCGTAGATCAACCCCTCGGGCGTGGGCGGGCAGCCGGGGACGTAGACGTCGACGGGCACGATCTCGTCGATCCCCTGCATGACGTGGTAGGCGCGGTAGAAGCCCCCCGAGGAGGCGCATACCCCCATCGAGATGACCCATTTCGGCGAGCTCATCTGCTCGTAGATGAGCTTGAGGATGGGCGCCTGTTTGTCGACGACCGTTCCCGCCACGATCATCATGTCCGATTGCCGCGGGCTGAACCGCACGACCTCGGCGCCGAACCGCGCGAGGTCGTAGTGGGACGAGACCACGGACATGAACTCGATCGCGCAGCACGCCGTCCCGAAGGGCAGCGGCCACAGTGACCCCGCGCGCGCCCAGCGCACCATCTTGTCCAGCGTGGTGGTGAAGACGCTCTCGGGCGGCTTGGTTTCTCCGACCGGCCTGCCCCTCTCTGCGCGCTCGCCCGTCACTCCCACTCCAGCGCCCCCTTCCGCCAGACGTAGGCGTATCCCACGAGCAGGATGACGAGGAACTCGACCATCACGAGGATGCCGAGCGTTCCGAGGGCGTCGAACATGATCGCCCACGGGAACAGGAACACGATCTCGACGTCGAACAGGATGAACAGCATGGCGATGAGGAAGAACTTCACGTTCACCCGGCTGCGGGCGTCTCCGGTCGGCACCAGCCCGCACTCGTAGGGGGAATCCCCGATGCTGAGTACGCGCGTGCGGGGACCCATCCGCCAGGAGAAGACGATGATGACCCCCCCGACGACGAGTCCGACGAAGAGCAGAAAGACGATCGGCAGGTACTCGGTCAGCATCGGCGGCGAATGTATGTGAAAAGTTTCACAATGCCAAGCCGGAGAGCGGCTCGGCACGGACGGTCGCGATACGGTACCATCCCCTTCCCGGGGACGCTAACCGGCGCGCTCGTCGTGCTGCTCACCCCTCACGGAGACCGATCATGAGGACCGCTTCGCTTGCCATCGCCGCCATCCTGCTCGCCGCCGTGCCTGCTCGCGCGCAGCAGAAGGCCCACGTGACCATACTCGAGCTGGCACCCAGACCCGAAGACGTGGTCACGATCGACGGGATCGTCGCCGCCTTCTACGAGGTGGTCTCGGGACCCGCCGGCCAGCCGCGTGACTGGGCTCGCGACGCCACTCTGTACTTGGAGCCTGTGACCTTCACGATCATCGCAGTGGATTCCGCGGGGAACCCCGTGGCCCGCACGATCTCCAGGCAGGAGTTCGTCGACGAGTCGAACGGCTTCCTCGTGGAGTCGGGCTTCACCGAGAGGGAGATCCATCGCGAGACGCGGCGGTTCGGCAACCTCGCCCACGTCTGGAGCACGTACGAATGGACGATCCCCGACGGGCGGACGGGCAGGGGGATCAACGGGATCGATCTCTTCTACGACGGGACCCGCTGGTGGATCACCCATGCGACCTGGGCTTCGGAGCGCGAGGACGTTCCTATCCCGGATGAATACCTGCCGTGAGGACGCGACACCGGCCGGGGCGGCCACGATGATCCGGATAGAGGCGATTGACCTGGCCGAGAAGCTGGCGGCGTTCGACGAGCGCTGGAGCCCGCGTATCGTGGCCGAGCTCAACGGCCAGCACGTCAAGCTCGTCAAGCTCGAGGGCGAGTTCGTCTGGCACTCGCACGCCGAGGAGGACGAGCTGTTCCTGGTCCTGAAAGGTCTGCTGAGGATCGAGCTCCGGGACGGAGCTGTGATCCTCGGTCCTGGGCAGATGGCCGTCGTTCCGCGTGCGGTGGAGCATCGGCCGGTGGCGGACGGCGAGGTCCACGTCCTCCTCTTCGAGCCGGCGGGGACGCTCAACACCGGGAACGTCCGCAACGAGCGGACGGTCCAGGAACCGAAGCGAATCTGACGTCCGGCCCGCCGCGTCTACGCGACGGGGATTCGCTTCTTGTTCCGGTCGAGCCACTCGTCGAACGTCTGGAGCTCGGGATTGAGCGCCCGCGCCTCGTCGACGGGACGCGCGCCGACGTAGTAGTCGTTGAAGTCGCGCTTGAACTGGAACATGTTGCCGAGGTCCTCGGCGCCCGGGAACCCGAAGCCGCGGAACGCCTCCGGGCTGACCTCGGAGTACCGCACCTCTTCGCCGAGAGCGCGGCCCAGCGACTCGGCCATCTCGTTACCGGTCAGGTGACCGCCGGCGATGCCCACGGTCCGGCCGATCATCTCCTCGCCCCGCCGGAAGATCCCGTAGGCGCAACGGCCGATGTCCTCGGCCGCGATCCCGGAGAGCCGCGCGCTGCCCATGGGCAACGTGATCGCGAGCACGCCGTCCGCCCCACGCTTGGGCTCCATTCCGAAGTGGATGAAGTTGTCCCAGTAGAACGACGTCAGGAGATTCGTCGTGGGCACGTCCGCGTCGGCGAAGAGGTGGTCCGCCTCCCCCTTGGCGTCGAAGTGCGGAACCTTCCATTTGCCCATCAGCGTGGGCATCCGGTCGTCCTCGACCGGCACCCACCGCCGGGTGTCCTCGAGCGTCGACCAGATCACGTGCCGCAGTCTCGCCTCCTTGGCCGCCTGCGCCATGTTCGCCGCCTGGGCCAGCTCCTTCTCGGGCGAGAAGTGCTCCCAGAAGTTCGTCATGCAATACGCTCCCCAGGCGCCCTCGAACGCCCGCGTCACGCTGTCCACGTCGTCCATGTCAGCCGCGACGACCTCCGCACCCCGATCGGCGAGCGCCCGCGCCTTCTCGGACTCGGGTTTCCGGGTGAGCGCGCGGACCGCGAAGCCGCCCGCCGGGTCGTCCAGGATCGCGCGGGCGAGGCCTCCTCCCTGCGCGCCGGTCGCGCCCACCACGGCGATGATCTTCCTTTCGCTCATGCAGTCCTCGTCATGTAGGGTTCAGTCCTTGAGCCAGTCGGTCAGCAGGTGACGGGTGATCTGGCGGTTCATCGCCGCGATCGAACCCAGATTGTCGATCTCCTTGGGACACACGACCGTGCAGTTTCCGGCCTTGGCGCAATCCGCGATCCCGCCGGGTCCGATGAGCCCGTCGTACCGTTCCTCGGCGTTCATGGCGCCCGTCGGATGGATGTTCATGAACCGCGCCCACGTGATCGGCGCGGCGCCGATGAAGACGTCCTCCCTGTCCGGCACGACCTGCGGACATGCGTCCACGCAGCAGCCGCAGGAGATGCAGCGCGAGAGCCAGTACCCCTCCTCGCGCTCGTTCTCGGGGATCCGGGGACCCGGGCCGAGGTCGTGCGTGCCGTCGATCGGAATCCATGCCCGGACCCGCCGGTAATCGGCGAAGAGCCGGTCGCGGTTGATGACGAGGTCGCGCTTTACCGGGAACTTCTCCATCGGCTCGAGCCGGATCGGCTCGTCGAGATCCCGGATCAGCGCTGCGCACGACTGGCGGACCTTGCCGTTCACGCGCATGGTGCAGATCCCGCACACTTCCTCGAGGCAGTTCGCCGCCCACGCTACCGGCGTCGTCTTCCGACCCTCGGCGTCCACCGGGTTCTTGCGGATCTCCATCAGGCATTCGACGACGTTCATGTTCGGATAGCGCGGCACCTGGAAGGCCTGCCAGTACGGGTCCGCGTCGGGAGTGTCCTGGCGCCGGATCATCAGGCGTACGGTGCCCTCCGCCTGGTCCCGCCGGCTCCGCGTTCCCGGTGCCGGGAGCTCGATGTCCATGTCGGTCTTCACCGGATGTCCTTCCTGTACTGTCTGGGCCGTGGCTTCACTAGAGACACGTCCACCGGCTCGTACGACAGCCGTGGCCCGCCGGGCGTCCATTCGGCGATCGTGGTCTTGAGCCAGTTCGCGTCGTCGCGCTCGGGATAGTCCGGCCGCAGATGGACGCCCCGGCTCTCCTTCCGCTCGATCGCTCCCCGCACCATTACCCTGGCCAGCTCGAACATGTCCCACAGCTGGCGCGTGAAGACCGCCGACTGATTCACCCAATCGCCGGTGTCTGGTAACGCGATGTCCTTCCACCGCTCCATGAGCTCGCCGATCTTCGCGGCGGTTTCCTGAAGCCTGGCTTCGTCGCGGATCACGGTGCAGTAGCGGGTCATCCAGTCGCCGAGCTCCGCATGGAGCGCGTACGGATTCTCACGGCCCTCGGTCATCGCGTATACTGTGGCGACACGCGCCTCCTGCTCCGCGACCGACGATTGGAAGATCGACTCCGGAGCGTCCTCGGCGAGCGCGTCGAGTCCCTCCGTATAGGCCATCATCTTCGGACCGCCCTTCATGCCGTCGAACGTGCAGGAGACGAGCGCGTTGGCTCCCAGACGGTTCGCGCCGTGATACTCGTAGTTCGCCTCGCCTCCCGAGAACACACCCGGGATCGAGGTCATCAGGTCGTAGTCGACCCACATGCCTCCCATCGAGTAGTGGACGGCCGGGAAGACCTTCATGGGGACCTTGCGGGGATCCTCGCCCATGAACTTCTCGTAGATCTCGAGCACGCCCCCGAGCTTGATGTCCAGCTCGTGCGGGTCCTTGTGCGTGACGTCAAGATAGACCGCCTCCTGGCCGTCGACCCCGAGCTCCATGTCGTACACGACCTTGTAGATCGCCTGGGCCGCGATGTCGCGCGGCACGAGGTTCCCGTACGCCGGATACCACTCCTCCAGGAAGTACCAGCGGTCGCCGTTGCGCGGGACCCACACCCGACCCCCTTCGCCGCGCACGCTCTCCGAGATCAGCCGCCGCTTGTCGCGGCCGGGGATCGCGGTGGGGTGGATCTGGACGAACTCGCCGTTGGCGTACTTCGCGCCCTGCTGATAGAGGTTCGAGCACGCCGCACCGGTGTTCAAGATCGAATTCGTGCTCTTGCCGAAGACCACTCCGGGACCACCGGTGGCGATCATCACGGCATCCCCGCGGAAGGCCCGGATCTCCATCGACGCCAGGTCCATCGCCACGATCCCCCGCGCCACGCCGGTCTCGTCCCGCACGACGCGCAGGAACTCCCACCCCTCGCGCTTCTTCACCAAACCCTCGTCCTCGTAGCGCCGGACCTGCTGGTCCAAGGCGTAGAGGAGCTGCTGGCCGGTCGTCGCTCCCGCGTATGCGGTGCGATGGACCTTGGTCCCCCCGAACCGCCGGAAGTCCAGCAGCCCTTCGGGCGTGCGGTTGAACATCACGCCCATGCGGTCGTAGAGATAGATGATCGCCGGCGCGGCCTCGGTCATCTCCTTGACCGGCGGCTGGTTCGCCAGGAAGTCCCCCCCGTAGACCGTGTCGTCCAGGTGGATCGCCGGCGAATCGCCCTCGCCCTTGGTGTTGACGGCCCCGTTGATCCCGCCCTGCGCGCAGACCGAGTGGCTGCGACTCACCCGCACGAGGCTGAACAGGTCGACCGTGTGGCCCTGCTCGGCGATCCGGATCGTGGTCATGAGGCCGGCGAGACCGCCACCGACGACGATATGGCGCGGACGGGAGCTCAACGCAGAAAGGCACCGATGGTGGCCAGCGAGAAGACCAGGACGAGGACGCCGAAGACCGCGCTGATGACCGCCGTGCGCCTGCGCGCCCGGTCGCCGACGACGGCGCCCCAGGTGAGCAGAAAGCTTCGCAGCCCGTTTGCGAGATGGTACGACACCGCGATCAGGCCCACCACGTAGAACGCCAGCCAGCGCGGATCGCTCAGGATGTCGGCCATCATCTGGAACTCGATGACGCGGCCGTAGATGTAGTTCGCGAGCCGGGTCTGCCAGAAGTGCCAGCCGATGAAGACGAGCGTGACGATCCCGGACCAGCGCTGGAGCCAGTAGAGCCAGTTGCTCCGGTAGGCGTACTGGAAGGGATTGGGCCGGCCGGTGGCGTGGATGTAGATGCCGTATCCGGCGTGATACAGGATCGGGAGCCAGATGAACGGGATCTCGATCGCCAGCAGGTACGGCAGGCTCTCCAGGAACTCGGCGATCTGGTCGTACGTCTCGGGCCCGGAGGCGGCGAACGCGTTGACGCCGAGATGGAAGAGGACGTACAGGCCGATCGGGACGATGCCGGTCAGGGAGTGGAGCCGGCGCAGGAAGAACTGCCGGCGGGTGAGTGCGACCTCGGCGGAGTGCGTGTCGGCGATGGTCGGCAAACCGCGCCTCCTGCTTCGATCGGGTTCACCCCGGTCTAAACCGGGAGCTTAGAGGTCGAGCTTGGACATCGTCTCCTTGACGTCCGCCGCCGAGGCGTGGAGCGCCTTCTTCTCCTCGCCCGTGAGCTCGATCTCCACGATCTCCTTGATGCCGCCCGCGCCGAGCTTGACCGGCACTCCGACGTAGACGTCGGAGAGCCCGTACTCCCCCTGCAGCCAGGCAGCGCACGGGAGAATCCGGTTGCGGTCGCGGAGGATAGCTTCCGCCATTTCGACCACGGCGACCGACGGAGCATAGAACGCGCTGCCGCTGCCCAGCAACTCGACGATCTCTCCGCCTCCCTTCCGTGTGCGGTCGACCAGCGCTTTGATCCGGTCCTCCGACAGGAGGTGCGGGAGCGGAATCCCGGCCACCGTCGAGTAGCGAGGCAGCGGGACCATCGAGTCGCCGTGTCCGCCCAGCACGAAGGCGCTGACGTCGCGCACCGAGACGTCCAGCTCGAGGGCGATGAATGAGCGGAAGCGCGCCGTGTCGAGCACCCCCGCCATCCCGATTACGCGCTTCCTGTCGAAGCCGGTGATCTTGTAGGTGACGTACGACATCACGTCGAGGGGATTCGAGACGACGAGGACGATCGCCTCGGGACAACGAGTGCCGATTTCGCGAGCCACGCCCTGCACGATCTCGGCGTTCTTCTTGAGGAGGTCGTCGCGGCTCATGCCCGGCTTGCGCGCGAGCCCGGCCGTGACGATCACGATGTCCGATCCGTCGGTCAGCCCGTAGTCGGTGCCGCCGGAGAGGCGGGTGTCGTAGCCGACCACCGGTGCGGCCTCCCAGAGATCCAGTGCCTTCCCCTTCGGCATCCCTTCGAGGATGTCGATCAGGATCACCTCGTTGGCGATCCCGAGCTCGGCCAGGCGCTGGGCGGTGGTGGCGCCGACGTGGCCGGCGCCCACTACCGTGATCTTCGTCGACACTACTCCGATTCCAGAACGGAGATCCGCTGCCGGTCGCCCCGGCCGCGAACGAACTGGACTACACCGTCGACTTTGGCGAACAGCGTGTCGTCCTTCCCGCGGCCGACGTTGACGCCCGGATGGAAGCGGGTCCCGCGCTGGCGGACCAGGATGTGCCCCGCGCGGACGCGCTCGCCGCCGAACTTCTTGACCCCCAGCCTCTGACCCGGAGAGTCGCGGCCGTTCCGCGACGCGCCCTGTCCCTTCTTGTGTGCCATCTCGCTGCTCCTCGCTGGTTTTGCCGCCGCCGGCGCCGGGCCGGCTAGGCGTGCTCCCGGGACGCGTGCTGCTGGAGCCCGCGCTCGGTCTTGTATTCCTTGCCGCAATCAGAGCAGACGAAGATCTCGGCTTCGGCCTTCCCCGTGGTCGCGGCGGCCGTTTTCTCCGATTTCTTCGACGTCTCCAACTTCGATGCGTCGAAGTCGACGCCCGTCACCTTGAGCTCGGTGAAGCCCTGGCGGTGGCCTTTCTTGCGGCTGTATCGCTTGCGGCGCTTGTACTTGAAGACCGTGATCTTCGGTCCGCGCCCCTGCTTGACGATCTCGGCCGTCACCGACGCTCCCGCGAGGTGCGGGGCGCCGACGTGGACGGCATCGCCTCCGGCCGCGTAGAGCACCCTGTCGAACGTCACTTTCTCGCCAGGCTCGCCCTTCATGGACGGGACGCGGATCGTCTGGTTCGGCGCGACGGCGAACTGCTTGCCGCCCGTTTCGATGATGGCTCGCATGTCTCTGCTCTCGAATGGTTTACGGGATGGATCGAAATCGAACGATGAAAATACCGTTTCCGGGGGCAGACCGTCAACCAGCCGCTGTGTCAGTCGCCCTGGGGACACACCTCGCAGAGGTCGGCCTCGAACACGGCGAAATCCCCGTCGAATCTGGCCGTTACCCGCTGCCTCGAGGGCGTGGAGCCCAGGATCCAGGTCGCCTCCGCGATCCCCCCTTCGTCCGTGAAGCTGTTTGGCGGCTCGACCCTGCCGTTGCCCTCCAGCACGATCCACTCGACCCGCAGCCGTTCGACCTGCTCTGTTTCCAGCGATGTGAGGCGCACGCGCAGCGGCTGGGGCAGGGCTGTCCCGGCGGGACCCGCCTGGTCGTCTCCGGACAGGATCGTGATCGTGAACCGGGTCGCGATTCCGGTGTCGGGCTCCTGCAGGAGATCTCCGCACGCGTAGATCGCGGCGGGCAGGAATAGACCGGCCACCAGGGCGATAGACGGCAGCCGCGCGCGCCTTCTCACTCGTCTTCCGATGTCGCCTCGAAGATCACCGGAAGGCCCTTCCGCACGACCGCCCGGACCTGCTGGGTACCGGCGGAAGGCCCGAGGGTCCACCTCGCTTGGGCCACGCCGTTCTCGTCGCTGAAGGTGTTGCGCGGCTCCACCTCGCCCCCGCCCGCGACCACCGACCATTCCACCCACAGCCGTGAAGCGGGCTCGCCCTCGTCCAGGACCCGCACCCGCAGCAGCTGGGCGAGCGGCGCGCCGGAGACTCCCTCCTGCGCGTTCCCCGACACCTCCTCGAGCTCGACCCGCACCGGGATCGTCCCCGTGTCGGGTTCCTGCAGCAGATCGCCGCAGCTCGCGAGCGCGATCAGGCCGGCCGCCGTCGGCGCGAGCGTGGCCATGCGCGGACCGGTCACTCCGCGGTGGCCTCGAAGATCACTGGCTGGCCCTTCCGGACGACCGCCTGGACCTGTTGGGTGCCCGCCGAAGCGCCGAGGGTCCACGTCGCTTCCGCGATACCGTTCTCGTCGCTGAAGCTGTTCCGCGGCTCCACGTCGCCGGAGCCCGAAATCACGGACCACTGGACCCACAGGCGCGGTGCCGGATCGCCTTCGAAGTCGACCGTCTGGACGCGCAGCGGTTGGGGAAGCGGTGCGCCCGGAGTGCCGACCTGCGCGTTCCCCGACACCTCTTCCAGCAGCACGACCGTCTTCCCGAATCCCGTGTCGGGCTCCTGCAGGAGATCGCCGCAGCCCGTGAGACCCGTCAGAACTGCGATCACGGCGGCGCGCGCGATCCAGCGCCGCATGGCCGTAGAGGAGCCGGAACGGTCGGGCTTCATGCGCTCAGATCCAGCTTCAGGGGCCGCTGGCTCGGCAGGGAGACGAGGTTGAACTCGTCGCGATGCAGCAGCGGATCGTCGCGGACCTCGACCTCCACGCCGTATTCCTTCCGCAACCGGTCGAATGTGGGCCGCTCCTCCTCGAGCAGGTGGAGAGCCACTGCGGGGTGGGCGCGGACCTGTACCTTCTTCTCCTTGCCCGACAACCCCACGCGGCGAATCTGGCGCTCGATCTTGCGAGACAAGGCGTTCAACTGCAGGACCCGCCCGCTCGCGCCGCACTCCTCGCAGGGCTCCGTCACCGTCTGATACAGGCTCGGCCGCCGGCGCTGGCGCGTCATCTCGATGAGGCCCAGATCGCTGACCTCAAAGGCCTTCGTCTTGGCGCGGTCCCTGCCGAGCCACGACTTCAGCTCGTGGAGGACCTTCTTGCGATTGGCGGGAAGCTCCATGTCGATGAAGTCGCAGACGATGATCCCGCCGATGTCCCGGAGCCGCAGCTGCCTCGCGATTTCGCGCGCAGCCTCGAGGTTCGTCCGGAGGATCGTCGCCTCGGGATCCTTGCGTCCCGTGTAGCGGCCCGTGTTGACGTCGATGGAGACGAGCGCTTCGGTCGGCTCGATGACGATCGACCCTCCCGACGACAGGCGCACCTCGCGCTGCATGGCGAGCTCGATCTCGGGCTCGATTCCCATGGCGTCGAAGAGCGGGATCCGATCGGTGTAGAGCTTGACGCGGTCGAGCAGCTCCGGCGACACGCTCTTGAGGTACTTGCGCACCTGCTGGTAGAGCTGCCGGTCGTCGATCACCAGCCGGTCCACCTTCTCCGAGAAGATGTCGCGAATCAGACCCGAGGTAAGCTCCTCCTCCTGATGGAGGAGCGCCGGGGCGGTGGAGCGCTCGGCCTTGCTGCGGACCCGCTTCCAGACCTCGGTGAGCCCTCGAACCTCGCGCTGGAACTCCTCGCGGGATGTCTCCTCGCCGGCGGTGCGGACGATGACCCCACCCTCCGGAGGCTTGACCTCGCGAAGGATCTGCCGCAGGCGGTTGCGCTCGGACCGGTCGTCGATCTTGCGGCTCACACCGACGTGATCGACTCCCGGCATGAACACCAGGAACCGGCCGGGCAGGGAGATCTGTCCCGTCAGGCGCGGGCCCTTGGTGGAGATCGCCTCCTTGGTGACCTGGACGATGATCTCCTGGCCTCGCTTGAGGACGTCCTGGATGGCGGGGCCAGACTCCCGCCGCCGGCCACCCCCGCCGCGGCGACGTCGCCCTCCACGGCCGCCCCCGTTGGTAGGGGCTCCCTCCTCCTCCTCCTCCTCGTCCTCGTCATGGTACGTGCTGCTGGCGAGATCGGAGACGTGCAGGAAGCCGCTCTTCTCCATGCCGATGTCGACGAATGCCGACTGCATGCCGGGGAGAACGGCGGTGACGAGCCCTTTGTAGATGTCCCCTACGTGCCGCTCCTCCTCCTCGCGATCGACGAGCAGCTCGCAGAGCTGATCGTCTTCGAGGATGGCGACACGCGTTTCCTTGGGATTGACGTTGACGAGGATCTCGCGCTTCACGGGAGCCTCGTCCAACCGGCGGTTCGTGCGGTGGACCTCGCGGAGAGGATCTCGGTTCTCGCCGAGAGCCTCGAGGAGGGGCAGTGCATGGCGAACTTCCTTTGGGCGAGCGTCCCGGTGCAGGTACCCCGGGGCGCGAGCCCTCAACCCGCCACCTAGCGCAACCTGTTCTCTCCCGGGGGTGCCGTACCGTCCGCCGCCCCCGCGAGACGCACCGCGGCGGGAACGCGCACGTGCGGCGCGGTCGTCAGCGGATCGCGGACGGATGGCTCCGGTTGTAGAACCGAGAAGGTGTCGCTGGATGAATCGAGGTGAGTGCTCAACGTTGAATGATCCCGAAGACCAGAGAAGTCGAAACTGTCATCGCGCCTGTAAGTCGCTGGCGCGCAAAAGTCTGTCCGGGTCCCCGGCTGCGACGAGTCGACAGGTCGTGCCGGAGATCGGCCCGAATATAGCGACCTCTGGGCAGCTTTGCACCCGTCCAGCCACAGAGCCCTTAATCCGTCTGTTTCAGACCGGCCTGTCCCATTCTGGGTCACGCAGTTCGTCAGTGCCTAGACTACGACTCACCGCGGGCGATCAAAACGGTCCAGATGCAAGGGCGGGTGACGAGGCTCTTCCGAGGCGTGGTGATTCCCACGCCGCAGGAAGAACGAGGAGTCCGACGCGGCAGATGGGCCGTTTTCATCGCCCGGCCTAATTCTCGAGCGCGATCTCCATCCGCTCGTAATCAAACACCACACGCATGTCGCGGAAGAACGGAAATCCGAGGACGCCGTGGATATCGATCCCCCACGGCTCGCCGGGGCTCCCGTCCAGGAGGATCGCCCGCACGTCGTCCTTCGTGTGGCCGCCCGCGGAGGCCGTGAACCGCTCGGGATCGATCCTCAACGCGGCGCCGGTCGCGCGGCCGAGCAGGAGATCGCTGGCGCCCGTGTCGGCCAGGAACGGCAGCGAACGGGACCCGTCGAGGGACACGAGCAGGACCGGCCACACCGCGTTGGCGTCGAAGTGGAAGGGCACCACGGTCCGCCGCAGCCTGTAGGAGCGGTCGAGGTAGTCCGCGCCTCCCGCGTCGTAGCGCACGAGCTCGATTCGTCGGTGACCGTAGTCCAGCACGACGAGGAAGTCCCGCATGACGAGCGCCGGATTGATCACCGCGGCGATGTAGTACGCACCCTGGCCGCGAAGGTGAAGGGCCTCGAAGTCGCCGACCGCGAAGGGGACGCGCTCGATCGACATGCTCCCGAGCCCGAGGCTGTCCACGAGCGTGTAGCCGCCGGGCGACTGCCGGTAGGCGCCGTGGAGCGGCCCGCCCGGCCAGATCGTCTGAACTCCGATCGAGCGGGCGAACTCGCGGTCGATCACGTTTCGCTCCGCGCCGGTGTCGAACAGGATGTACGCCTCCGCGCCGCCGTTGAACCGGACGGGCACGTACGGGATCTCGTCCCCCGACTTGAGATCGAAATTGAGCTGGGCGCGCGTGACGCGGGGATCGATGCGGTTGGCGGGCGCGCGGGCCACCTCGGCGTAGAATCGCCGCAGGCTCTCGTATCCCGCCGAGCGCGGATCGTCGGGCGCGAGCTCGAGGAAGGCCCCGAGCGCCTCCTCAGCGGCCGCGTAGTCTCCCGCCGCGGCCGACCACTGAGCGAGACCGAGCGCGAAGCGGGGCTCGGGCGAGAGCGAGAGCACGCGCGCGCCATGGCTCCTGGCCTCGTCGAGGCGGTTTCCGGAGGCGGCGACGAGCGCCAGCCCCCATTCGGCGTCGATCCTTCCGGGGTCCAGCGTCAGCGCGCGTTCCAGCGCCTCAGCCGCCCCCTCCATGTCGGCGAGCCGGTAGCGGGCGATCCCCAGGAGCGTCCAGAGTCCCGCGTCGCCCTCGACCATGTTGGCGCCCCGCGAAGCCTCGACCGCTGCGGCATACGGGACGTCCAGCGCAAGGTACGCCTCGGCCAGACCGCGCTGGATCTCGGCGCTCTCCGCGTAGCGGAAGCGATCGTCGTCGCCGTAGAGAAGCTCGAGCCCGAGCACTCCCTGCGCGCGACGCCATGCGGCGACCGCGGCGTCCAGCGAATCGGTCGCGAAGATCGATGCCTCCCCCGCGGGCGGGCCGCCGGACACGACCTGCGCCCCGAGCACCGAAACGGAAGCGAACAGAGTGAGCGCGCAGAGGACGGCAAGCCGCCGCGGCGCGGCGCTCAGCTCGCCCCCAGCAGCACCGGCAGGAGCGCTCCCAGGGCGCCGGCCGCCATGATGAGCACACCCTGGGAGAGCTGGCCAAAGGGGACCTCGCGCGATTCTGCAGGGGGCGCGAAGCGGAAGAACGACGCCCCCATGCCGGGCGACCAGTCGAACGTCAGATCGGTCGTGATCGTGGATCCTCCGGCCGGGACGATCACCGCCTGGACGCTCGCCACTCGGCCGACCGAATCGTATGTGGGGGTCAGAGTTACCTGGGCGTCCCGCTGACCCTGCAGGTACGCCACCGCCCGGACCGGTCGGGCGCCGCCGCCGTAGGAGAGCTCGATCCGCGCATCGCGGCGCCCGGGGCGATCGACCGCGATCCGCCGCGGCAGATGCGACCGCTGATCGATCCAGTACGACGCGGTGGTCCCGGGCTCGGGCCGATCGTCGAGCCTCCATGTCGCGGCGCCGTCGATCGTCTCATCGCCGCCGAGCGTCAGTTCCGTGTATCCGCCTGCGAGGCGCGACTGCATGGCCGCCACCTCGGCGTCGAGTCGGGCCACACCGGCTGCCACGCGCGCCAGGTCGCCGCCCGCACGCGTGGCGTGCTGCTCGAGGGCTGGGACGTGGAGCGCGATCATGTCCGGCATGGCCCACAGCGTCAGAGGGCCGACGCCGCCGGCGACGTCCAGCCGCCAGCGTGGTCCGTCCCGGTCGAGAACCAGGTTCCCCGTCACGCCCTGGGTTCCCGCTCCCCGCAGGTTGATCGCGGCCCGCACCTGACGGGCGGCGTCATAGCGCGCGAGTGCCCAGTTGCGGCGCACTGCGTCCAGCGCCTGGGCGGCGATTTCGTTGGCGCGGGCGTCGCCGGTGGACTGGGCCCACGCAGCCCCGGCGGATGCCGTCAGCGCCAGTACGCCGCCCAGGAGAAGCGCCGCCGATCTCAGGGGTTTGCGCATGAACGCTAGTACGGCCGGTCCGGCCAGAGGGTTCCCCCGACGCCACCGATCTCCGCGAGACCCAGCTCGTCGACGATGCCTCGCTCCTCCGCGATCTCGAGCAGAGAGCGAAGGAGCCTCGCCGTGCCCCGCGCATCGGGAAGCGCGCGATGGCGTCCTTCGATCTCGATTCCGAACAGCCACGCCAGAGCGTCCAGGTTTCGCCGCTTTACGTGCGGCAGGAGCCGCCGCGCGAGACGCACGGTGCAGAGACGCGCGTTGGTCAGCCGGCCACCGCGCGCGCGCAGGAGCTCGGCGTTGATGAATCGCCAGTCGAAGCGCGCGTTGTGCGCCACGAACGCGGCGCCCCCGAGGAACTCCAGGAACTCCTCGGCGACTGCATCGAATGGCGGTGCGTCGGACACCTTCGCGTCGTCGATCCCGGTCAGCCGCGAGACGAACCCCGGGATCGGGCGCCCCGGATTGACGAGCGAGCACCATTCCCCTTCGACGCGCCCCGCGCGCATCCTGACCGCGCCGATCTCCGTCACCCGGTCCCCCGGCGGACGACCACCGGTCGTCTCGACGTCGACGATCACGAACGGAATCTCCGACAGCGAGCGCGCCGCTCCGGCCGGGGACACCGGCGTCAGTCGCCAGCATCCTTCGCCTGTGCGCTCGAACGCGCGGTCTTCGCCGAGGAGGGTGCCCACGAGCTGCTCGGCGACTCTCTCCTCGATGCGCGCCATGCCCAGCACCTCGCGCGCGAGCACGTGCGATGGCATCGGACCTTCGGCCGCCAGGCGCGCGCGCGCGATCGCGGCGAGCACGCCTTGACGCGCCAGCGGGCTCATTGCGTGCGGATGATCGTCACCTGGAGGTTGGACTGGCGGTCCGCACGGACGACGACCGGAATCGTTCCCGGAGTGGCGGCGCCGACGTCGAAGTAGGCGGGGCTCCCCCCCGAGAGCGTGATGCCGGCGCCGCTGAGCGCGCCCGGCACGGTAGCGGTCTTCACCCCGAGGTACGTGCCCGGAAGATTCGGCCTTCCCGCCCAGAACTGCTTGGCCGCCTGGAACCGCTGCCGGAGGTCGAGGCCGGGGAAGTCGAAGAAGGGATCAGCGGCGATCCCCTGCCCGTCCAGGAGCAGGGCCGCCGTGAAGCGATAGAACAGGAACTGGAACGAGGTGTCGGCCGCGTTCTCCACGTTGGGAATCCCGGTCTGCGGCCCTTCCACCAGATCCCGCAGGATGCCCTCGCCGTAGTGGTCGACCAAGTAGGCGACGAGGAGCCAAGCCGCTCCCCGCTGCTCGAGGTTGTCGTCGTTCGCGACCACCGAATGCGCGTAGGGCTTCTGCAGCCACAGGGCCGAGCGCAGGCTGTTCTGCAGGTCCGTCGCGCCGTTGAAGGTGACCCCGTTCAGCGTCTCGGCGTAATGGGACAGACCCTCGTCCAGCCACACCACTTCGAACGCGGCGCCGCGCTCGAGCCGCTGGCCCGCGTTGATCATGTGCTGGAACTCGTGGGCCAGCACGCCGTCCAGGAAGCCCGCCACCTCGTCCCCGCCGATGGGGGCGGCGCCGAACTCCATGTCCGGGTCGGGCACGACCGAGTAGAAGATCTCGGCGTCGTTCGAGAACGGATTCAAGACCGGATCGAACAAGAGATCGATGCCGAAGAAGAATCCGCTCAGGATCCCGCCCCCTTCGACCGAGGCCTCGGTGTTTAGCGCGTTCACGGTCGCGGTCATGAGAATGATCACGCGCCCGTTCGCGTCGATGTCGGTCTCCTCGCCGAAGGCCGCGCGATCGACGTCGTAGGTCTGGTCGTCGAAGCGGTCGCCGATCTCCTCGATCAGCGCGTCCGGAACGTTCGGCCCCTCGGCGATGGTCTCGACATAGAGGAGCGTGTGATCTCCCTTGAACCGCAGCCGCGCGGTGACCTCGTCGAAGTTGGCGGGGTTCGTGAGACTGACCGTGCTGACGGTGTTCACGACGTGGAACGTGCGGGTGGACCCGAGCGCCGGGTCGTCCGATAGATCCAGACCACGGCGGGAACCGCGGAGGCCGCGGGGCAGAGCCGGCACGACCCGCCGCTCGAGATCGCGGATGCGCGATTCCAGCCCCGGCGGCGTGCTCGCCTGCGCGGACGGGCCGAGCGCGCGCACGTCGGCGGTCGCGCTCCCGGAAATGGTCAATGGGAAGGAGCTCGTGACCGGATTGACCGACTGGACGACGAGCGTGTAGCGCTCGTTCCCGCTCGGGAACGGCAGGTTGAACGCGCCCTCGCCCGACGTGAGCGTCACGAAGTGGTCGTCGCCCGGGTCGACCGCCGAGACGGCTGTCGGCGTGGGGCCCGCCTGGAGCGGGAGCGCGACGCTGACGTTGCCCGCGGCGTCGGCGGCGGTGAGCTGGAGGCGGTCGCCGAGCTGGGCCGGCACGCTCACCGTGAAGGTGCCGTCCCCCGCCGCCGTAGCGCTCGACGTCACGGGCTGGCCGGTCCGGTCTTCGGCGGTGGTGTTCAAGATCCGGACGGTCGCGTTGGCCTCGACCGCACCGTTCCGCCCGGAGAGCCGCGCTACGAGGCCTGGAAGCGGCGGTTCCACGGTGATGAGGGACGCCACGGGGACTCCGGGGGGCGTCATGTCGGGTCCGATCGGCCCACCGCCACCGCCACCGCCACCGCCGCAGGCGGCGACGGCGAGGATCGCGATGAGGCTCGTTTGCCGGGCAGCCCTTCGGTCAGCGCGCCCGAGGCTTCGCATCCTTGAGCGCTTCGGACTCACCGCCTTCCGGCTCTCCACCGGCGACCCACAGGGTCTCCGGGTCGGGATGGCCGGGTAGAGGGCCTTTTGCGGAATCGATCCGGGCCCGCAGTCCGTCGCGAACGACCAGGAAGCCGGCCAGCTCCTCGCCCTCCAGCGGAGCTCCGGTCGGAAGGTCGGTAGAGAGCGGATCCACATTCCTGCCGTCCTTGATGAAGCGATAATGGAGATGGGCGCCGGTCGACATGCCGGTCGATCCCACGTAGCCGATCACCTGCCCCTGCAATACCTGCGCCCCCGACCGCACCCCGCTCGCGATCCGCGAGAGGTGCGAATACGAGGTCACGTAATCCCGGCCGTGCGCGAGCTCCACGTGGAGCCCGTATCCTCCCCGGCGACCCGCGAATCGCACCTTGCCGTCGCCGGATGCCTGGACGGGGGTGCCGACCGGAGCCACGTAGTCCACCCCGTCGTGATGGCGCGCGCGCCGCAGAATGGGGTGCATCCGCGTGCCGAACCTCGACGAGATCCGGGTGAATTTGAGCGGCGAGCGGAGGAAGCGCCGCTTCAGCGATTGACCATCGGCGTCGTACCAGTCCGGCCGTCCGTCGGCCGCCGTGTAGCGATAGGCCTCGTGGCTCTTCTTCGCGCCCTCGAACCGTACCGCTTCGAGTGAGACCAGCTTGTACGAGCCGTCCGGCCGCACGTCCGCGGTGAAGGCGGCGCCCACGCAGTCGCCGGCCCGGAGATCGTTGTAGAAATCTACCTGCGCCGCCAGGGCCTCCGCCATCAGCACGGCCAGCGAGGGATCCTCCCCCGACCCCGCGATCGCTTCCCAGAGACTCCCCTCCACGCACGCCGACAGCGAGCGCTCCGCCCGAGTGAACTTCGTCTCCTCGAGCGATGCAGAGAATCGCAGCCCAGTGCGGTGGATCACGAGTCGCCTGTCACGGTCGATCTTCAGGTCGAGGCCGTGCAGCCGGCCGTCGGGCCGGAACGTGAACTTGTACACGGCGCCCGGGCGAAGGCTCCGCCAGGGGAACAGGTTCATGCCCGCCTCCACGACGGGCGTCAGGTCCTCGGGATCGAGATCGTGCTCCGACCAGATGCCGGACAGCGTCTGTCCCGAGCTCAGCGTGTCGACGATCGCTGGCAATGCCGGAGGCGCCGCCACCACCGTGGCAGGCGCGGGGGGCGCCGGGTCGCCGGCCAGCCACCACGCCAGCGCCGCCCCCCCGAGTCCGATCAGAAATGCGGGGCGAGGCCGCTTCTTCCAGTCCTCCATCAGTTCATCTGCCTCCGAATGAATGCGGGGATCTCCAGATCGTCCTTCCGCCGGTCTTCCAGCTCGAGGACGTCGAGCAGATCGTCCAGGCCATCCCCCTGGTCCTGATGGCCGTCGGAGTCGGCGGCGGCCTCGCCGGACTCCATTACCGGAACCAGCTGGGGCTTCGCGGCCGCCACGCGCGGCGCGTAGGTCTGAACCTCCGCCGGCTCGTAGGCCGGCGCCTGCCTGCGCTCGCGATCGACCGGGCGCGCGGCGGACCGATGGCCGCCGATGCCGGTGGCGATCACGGTGACGCGGATCTCGCCCTTCAGATCGGGATCGATCACGGCGCCGAAGATGATGTTGGCATCCTCTCCCGCCGCGTCGTGGATCACCGACGATACCTCGCTCACCTCGTGGAGGGAAAGATCGGGGCCGCCCGTGATGTTGATGAGCACGCCGCTCGCTCCCGCGATCGACATGTCCTCGAGGAGCGGGCTCGAGATCGCTTCCTGAGCGCTCTCGATGGCGCGGTTCTCCCCCACGCCGTAGCCCGTTCCCATCAGGGCCTGGCCCATCTCGGTCATGATCGTCTTGACGTCGGCGAAATCTACGTTCACGAGTCCGGTGACGGTAATCAAGTCGCTGATGCCGCGGGTCGCGTTCAAGAGTACCGAGTCCGCCACGCGGAACGCCTCCTGGATCGTGGTGCCTTTCTCGACCACGTCGCGCAGGCGCTCGTTCGGCACGACGATCAAGGTATCGACTACCTGCTTGAGCTCGTCGATGCCCTCCTCGGCCACCTGCATTCGCCGGCGGCCTTCGAACGTGAAGGGCTTGGAGACGATTCCGACCGTGAGCGCCCCCGCCTCGCGCGCGATCTCGGCCACGACCGGAGCCGCGCCCGTGCCAGTCCCACCCCCCATGCCGCACGTGACGAATACCATGTCTGCGCCCTGCAGCGCCTCGGCGACGTCGTCCCGGTTCTCGACCACCGCCTCGCGGCCGACGTCGGGCTTGGAGCCCGACCCGAGGCCGCGCGTGAGCGTGCGGCCGATCTGGATCTTGCGGTGCGCCTCGGAGCTCGAGAGCGCCTGCACGTCGGTGTTGACGGAGATGAACTCGACGCCCACCAGGCGCTCCTGGATCATGCGGTTCACGGCGTTGCCGCCGGCCCCGCCTATGCCCACGACCTTCATCCTCGCAAATTGCTCTTCCGCGTCAGCCAGTTGGAACAACATGGTCGATTCCTCCTGCGCGCCTGTTCCGCGCCGCTGGGTTGCTTCTGTGTAGGTGCGTCCGGTCCCGGTCAAAGGATTGGATGGGGGCAATACTCATCATTCGCCGGAAATTCTCAACACTGGCTTTCAGATTTTCTGGACTCCACCTCCCCGCAGCGATGAGGTCGCTCGAAATGAGTCGATTTCAAGGCGCGCGACGAGGCTCTTCCGAGGGGTGGTGAATCCCACGCCGCAGGAAGAACGAGGAGCGGAACGCGGAAATCGGCCATTTACAGCGACCCCCCTAGAAGAAGTCGTGGAGCCATTCTTTCATCCTCTCCAGCACGCGCGACCACAGAGCGTCGTCGTCGCCGCCCGTGAAGCGGTTCTCCTCCCGCCCGGCGTCGCGCCCATAGATCACCAGGCCCACGCCGGTCGCGAAGCGCGGCTCGTCGACCGAGTCCACGAGCCCCGTGACTCCCAACGGCCGCCCGATCCGGACCGGCATGGCGAGGATCTCCTCGGCGAGCTCCACCGTGCCCGGCAGCGCGGCCGCGCCACCGGTCAGCACGAACCCCGACGGGACCTTGTCCTGCCAGCCGCTCTTCTTGATGTCGGCCCTGGCCAGCGACAGGATCTCCTCCATGCGGGGCTGGATGATCGAGGCCAGGAGCTCCCGGCTCACCCGCCGCTCGCCCTGGCCGGCCATGTGCGGAACCACGATCTCCTCGTCCGGGTCCACCGTGCTGGCGACCGCGGCGCCGTACCGCTCCTTGATCCGCTCGGCGTCCCTCGCCGGCGTCCGCAGCCCGATGGCGATGTCGTTGGTCACGCTGTTGCCGCCCAGGCCGATCACCGCGGTATGCCGGATCGAGCCCTCGTGGAACAGCGCGATGTCGGTAGTGCCGCCGCCGATGTCGAGGAGCGCCACTCCGAGCTCCCGCTCGTCGTCGGTCAGGACTCCGTGGGAGGAAGCCAGCGGCTCGAGCACCAGGTCCCGCACCTGGTAGCCGGCCTGCTGAATCGCCTTCACGAGGTTCTGCGCGGACGACACCGCGCCGGTGACGATGTGCACGTCGACCTCGAGCCGGATCCCGGCCATCCCGGTGGGGTCCTTGATGCCCTTCTGGTCGTCGACGGTGAATTCCTGCGGCAGGATATGCAGGATCTCGCGGTCCATCGGAATGGCCACGGCCTTGGCCGCATCGACCACGCGGCCGATGTCCGCGCGGGTGATCTCCACCCCGCCGCGGGACACCGCGATCACGCCGTGGCTGTTGATCGACCGGATGTGATCCCCGGCGATCCCGGCATACACGTTCCGCACCTCGACGCCGGCCATGAGCTCCGCCTCCTCGATCGCCCGGCCGATCGACACGACCGTCTTCTCGAGGTTCACGACCACGCCGCGGCGCAGACCTTCGGAGCGACTGGTCCCGACGCCTACGATCTTGACGTTCCGCTCGCTATCGAGCTCCGCGATGATGCAGCCGATCTTCGTGGTGCCGATGTCCAACCCGACGATGATGTTCTCCCGTGACATTTACTCTCCCGAGCAGGACGTTGAAAACGGCCCATCTGCGGTGTTACGCTCCTCGGGGCAGTTCCGCAGGACGATCGAAATGGTCGAGATGCAAGGCGCGCGAGGAGTCCGTTCCGAGGCGTGGTGATTCCCACGCCGCAGGAACGGCGACGAAGCGCAACGCCGCAGATCGGCCATTTTCATCGTCCTGCCGCCACTACGATTTGGTCGGGGAACCGCAGGTCTAGCCGCTTGAACGCCACGCCCTTCTTCTGGAGATCCCGGATCACCTCGTCCACCCAGCCCATCTTGTCGACGGGAGTGTCGCGCGCGAGGAGCACCTCTCCCGCGGCGTGGACGAGGTGCAGAGTCAGCATCCCCTCGCCGTCGATCCGCATGCTGGAGATCTCGCGGGCGAGCTCGGGATACCGGCGGCCCACTTCCTCGAGCCAGGCGACCGCGCCGGCAACGACCTCGTCGCGGACCCGGCCTCCCTGGATGACCTGCGCTGCGCTCGAGCGCTCCGCGATCTCGAGGACGGGCGCGTCCCATCCGGCGTGGAAGGGGTTGACCGGCAACACGATTCCCGTCGCGTCGATCGGGGTCAGCCGCTCGAGGGCGAGGAGGGCGATCGGCCGGCGCTCCTTCACCTCCAGCGTGAGCCTGTTGGGAAAACGCCGCTGGAAGCGCGCACTGGCGATGAGCGGGTCACGACGCACGCGGTGCACGTACGGATCGAGCACCGACCAGTAATTGAGCTCCTCGCCGATGAGCCCGGCCTCCGCGACGAGCACGGCCGGGCTCGTCACCTCCGCGCCCACTACGCGCACCTCGCGCACGCGGAACGGGCTCAGCCAACCACGCGCGTCGGCCATGCGCACGGCGTGGTAACCGATGAAGCCGCAGGAGGTGGCGACGAGCGCGACCCGGAAGGCGCGCATCGCCTGGCGGCGGCGATGCGTAACGCGCTCCCGGTCGACGCGCCGGTTGCCGCGCGCGAGCGGACCGCCGCGTCGGTTGCCTCGCGGTGCGACTCGCCGCCCTCGATGCAGGAGCCTCACTGTTCCTCCAGGAACGCCAGGTCTTCCGGGGGGAACCCGATCAGCCGCACCTCGGGCTCGAGCCGGAGGCCGAACCGGTCGCGCACCGCCTCGTAGGCGGCGCGGATGCAGGTCAGCGCGTCGGCGGCGCTGGCTGCGCCGAGATTGACGATGAAATTCGCGTGCAGGTCCGAGATCGCGGCGTCGCCCACACGGTAGTCCTTGAGGCCGGCGGAATCGATGAGCGCTCCCGCAGTCATGCCGGTGCTGGACGCCCCGGAGGGATTCCGGAACGTGCTTCCCCACGACGGCCAGCGGAGCGGCTGGGTATCCTTCCGGGACGAGGCGAGCTCGCGCGCCTTCGTATGGATCGCGTCCGCATCGCCGCCGCGCACGTCGCATTCGACGAGCGTCACGATGAGGTCCGGCGGGAGGTTCCCCTGCCGGTACGCCGGACGCACCTCCCCGCGCTCGACCCGAATCCTCTCTCCTCGCCACGTGATCCCCTCCGCCGCGCGGACCAGGTCCCAGGTCGAGAGCTCCCGGACGCCCGCGTTCATGGCGACCGCCCCGCCGAGCGATCCCGGCACACCGGCCAGGAACTGGAACCCATCCCAACCGCGCCGCGCCGCTTCGCGGACGAGCCGAGGCGTGTAGATCCCGGCCTGGATGCGCGCCACTCCCGCCTCCTCGTCGACCTCGATCGCATTGAAGCGCTCGCTGAGCTTGAGCACCAACCCGTAGTCGCGCGCGTCGTTGATCAGCACGTTCGCCCCGCCGCCCAGAACGAACGCCTCGTCGTCCGGGAGGCCCGCGTCGCGCCGATACCGGACCGCCTCTCGCACGTCGTTCTCCGTCTCCGCCAGGCAGAGGATCCGCGCCCTCCCGCCGATCCGGCAGT